>JAPPIE010000078.1 GCA_028874765.1 Gemmatimonadota bacterium | reverse complement strand
AGTCTTGGGCAAACTGGGCCGCACGGATGCGAATTTCATTCCACGATAGGCGCATGTAATTTCCTTCTTGTATCTTAAAAACGGGCGAAAGATTTTTCGTCCCTATCTACCTGCCTGCCGGTAGAGGAGACAGGTAGGTGTCCATCTGCGTCCATCTGCGGATACTTCTCATGTGACGCGCCGTTCCCGTTTTGGATAGCCGAGGGATTTGTCAACTTCGTTAAAGAGCGGCTCACCAGCCTGATAGCGTTTCAGGTTTTGGCAGAAGAATCCAATGGTTCGGTTGTGTCGATTGGGAGACCCACCTGCAGCGTGTGGGGTGATGATGACATTTTCCATGTCCCAGAGCGGGCTGTCCGGAGACAGGGGTTCTTTTTCGAATACGTCCAGGCCAGCGCCGGCGATTTCTCCGTTTTTGAGGCCCTCTGCCAAAGCGGCTTCATCGACGATGGGACCGCGTGCGGTGTTGACCAGAAAGGCGGTTTTTTTCATCAGGCTCAGGGTGCGGGCATTGATGAGTTTTTCGGTTTCGGGTGTGTATGGCACGGCGATAAATACGACATCTGCTATTTGCAGACCTTCATCGAGGCGGTCCATATCCCAGATTGCTTCGACGTAATCGGGTTTGTCTCCGCCCTGGATATCCAGCGCAATCAGGCGCGCGTCATAGCCCTGGGCGAGTTGTGCATAGTATTGACCAATGCCGCCAAATCCGACGATGAGAACGGTGGCTTCCAATAAGTCGGCGAGTGGTGGACGCGTCCAGGCATGGTCGAGTTGATGGCGAAAAGAAACGTGCAGCCCGCGCGTGAGAGCAGTGGTGAGTGCCCAGGCGTGTTCGGCGACCTGAACGGCATGGACGCCGCTGGCATTGCATATTGTGATGTCGCTGTTGGCGACTTCGGGGATCAGTGCTTTGTCCATGCCGGCACTGGTGGATTGAATCCATTTGAGATTGGGGGCGGCACTGACAATTTCAGACGAAAAATTTCCAAATATAATTTCGGCATCTGCGACAGCTTCAATGACATTTTTGTCATCTGCCATGACAACTTCGGCGTTGGGGGCCGTGTCTCGCACTTGTTGGCAAAGGTCTTCATCGACAGGGGGGTGTAAAACAATTTTCATCTTTGTTCCTTTCTGTGGTGGATTGTGACGGTTGTCGGTGAGAAAATAAAGGTGTCTGGAAAATAATTGCAACAACAAAAAAAGCGGGTACATAATACCCGCTTTTTTTGTCCACTTTGTCAAGCAGGTTAATAATTGTAGCCGCGTTCGTCGTGGAGGGCAATATCGAGTCCTCCGGTTTCTTCTTCTTGCGAGACGCGCAGGCCAACGGCAGCGTCAACGATTTTGAGCAGGATGAAGGATACCACGCCGCAATAGACGATGGTGATAATAACCGCGATCAGTTGCGCGGTGAATTGGCTGCCCATGGTCATGCCTTCGGCCAATCCCTGACCGCCCAAACTTTTGACGACAAAAATACCACATAGCAGGGTGCCAATAATGCCGCCCACGCCGTGAACGCCGAAGACGTCGAGGGAGTCGTCGTAGCCCAATTTGCGTTTGAGTGTGGTGGATGCCCAAAAGCAAATCGCACCGGCAGCAAGACCGATGACAATTGCACCCAGAGGACCTACGCTGCCCGAAGCTGGTGTAATGGCGCCCAATCCGGCAATGGTGCCCGTGACCGCACCCAGGATGCTGGGTTTGCCGTTTTTGATCCATTCGATAAACATCCAGGTGGAGGTGGCGACTGCAGCAGATATCTGCGTGACGAGCATGGCCATGCCTGCGGCTCCATCGGCAGCGACAGCACTTCCGGCATTAAAGCCGAACCAACCGACCCACAGCATGGACGCGCCAACGACTGTAAGGCTGAGGCTGTGAGGCAAAATTTGTGCGTCGGGATATCCCTGGCGTTTGCCAATGACAATGCACGCGACGAGTGCTGCAACACCCGCGTTGATGTGTACAACGAGTCCACCTGCAAAGTCGAGTACGCCCATGTCGCCAAAGAAGGAACCGTCACCACCCCATGTCATGTGGCAGATGGGCGCGTAAACAACAATGCTCCAGAGTACGGAGAATAAGAGTACGGCTGAAAATTTCATGCGTTCGGCAAAAGCTCCGACAATGAGCGCAGGTGTAATGATAAAGAAGGTCATTTGAAATGTGATGAAGACCGTTTCTGGAATCGTGCCAGATAGACTATCGGCTGTCACACCGGACAAGAACGCGGTGCCCAGACCACCAATAAAGGAGTTGAGATTCGTGGTACCTGCTGTCATGCCATTGGTGTTGAAAGAAAGGCTATAGCCGATGATGACCCAGACGACGCTCAATATTGCGGTGAGTGCAAAACACTGCATGAGGACGGAGAGTACATTTTTGGCGCGTACGAGGCCACCGTAAAAGAGGGCGAGACCGGGGATGGTCATAAATAGCACCAGGGCAGTCGATGTGAGTAGCCAGGCTGTGTCACTGCCGTTGAGTTGTTCGTGTGCGTCGGCAAGTGCGAGGTCTGGGAGTCCTAAGATGAGCATGAGGCTTGCTAAGATGTAAGAGTGGCGTTTCATATTTGTGTTCCCTCCAATAGTTTGATCGCAGATTTTCGCGGATTATGGGATGGCGCGGATTAAAACCCCGTTTGGTCGCGACCAGAGGCCATCCATTTTTAAGCGGGTTTTAGAGTGCGTCGGGTCCGGTTTCGCCTGTTCGAATGCGAACAGCTTGTCCCAGATCTGTGACAAAAATTTTCCCATCACCTACGTTGCCTGTTTTGGCTGCATGCTCTATCGCATCAATAGCGCGACCAACCATATCGTCATCGATGGCGATTTCCAGCTTGGCTTTGGGTAGAAAATCGACGATGTATTCGGCACCGCGATAGACTTCTCGGTGTCCTCTTTGGCGTCCAAAGCCGCGCGCTTCGGTGACGGTCATGCCCTGGATGCCGATGTCGCCGAGTGCTGCGCGCACATCGTCCAGCTTATGGGGCTGGATGACTGCTGTGATGAGTTTCATACTGTACTCCTCCTTCATGAGGTGTGTGGTCGGGATCGCTTTTCGATCCTTTTTAGGGAGGGGTATTATAAAACCCGATTTTTGAATTACAAAGAAAAAAAAAAGCACACATCAATGTGCGCTTGAAAAATAAAAAGAGCGGACACATCGTGCCCGCTCTTTTTGTTTGGCTGACAGTTTTTAATAATTGTAGCCGCGCTCGTCGTGGAGCGAGATATCGAGTCCTTCGGTTTCTTCGTCTTGCGAGACTCGTAAACCGACGATGGCATCGACGATTTTGAGTAAGATGAAGGATAAGACACCGCAATAGACAATGGTGAAGACGACGCCGACGAGCTGTACGACGAATTGTCCGCCGATAGAATCGGCACTAAGGCCCTGTCCTCCGAGGCTTTCAGCGGCAAAGATCCCTGTAAGGAGCGCGCCTACAATACCGCCTATGCCGTGAACACCAAAGGCATCGAGAGAGTCGTCATAACCCAATGCGCGCTTGAGGCTGGTGGCGGCCCAGAAGCAGATGACGCCAGAAGCGAGGCCAACGACTATTGCGCCCATCGGTCCTACGCTACCCGAAGCAGGGGTGATGGCGACGAGGCCAGCGACAGCACCTGTGACTGCACCCAGGATACTGGGTTTGCCGAGTTTGATCCATTCGGCAGCTATCCAGCCCAGTGTTGCAGATGCGGTGGCGATCTGTGTGACGAGCATGGCCATGCCTGCAGAACCATTAGCACCAGCAGCACTTCCAGCATTAAAGCCGAACCAGCCGACCCACAGCATGGACGCGCCTATGACGGTGATTGTAAGGCTGTGAGGGGCCATAAGTGTGTCGGGATAGCCCTGACGTTTGCCAATGACAATACAGGCCACAAGGGCTGCAATGCCCGCGTTGATGTGTACAACCGTGCCACCTGCAAAGTCGAGTACGCCCATGTCGCCAAAGAAGGAACCGTCACCGCTCCAGGCCATGTGGCAGATAGGTGCATAGACTACGATGGACCAGAGGATCGAGAACAGGATCATGGCTGAGAATTTCATGCGCTCTGCAAAAGCACCGACGATGAGGGCCGGGGTGATAATGGCAAAGGTCATCTGGAAGGTGATGAAAACTGTTTCGGGAATGGTGCCAGACAGGCTGCTGGCGGTTACGCCGGATAAGAACATAGTGCCTAAACCGCCGACAAAGGAGTTTATGTTGGTCGTACCGGCTTCCATGCCATCGGTGTTAAAGGCGAGACTGTAGCCAATGATAACCCAGACCAGGGTCATGATGGCGGTGAGGGCGAAGCACTGCATGAGAACAGACAAAACGTTTTTGGTGCGTACGAGGCCGCCGTAAAAGAGGGCGAGGCCGGGTATGGTCATAAATAGCACCAGTGCAGTTGAGGTAAGCATCCAGGCTGTGTCGCCTGAGTTGGGCTCGTGTGCGTCGGCAAGCGCGATGTTGGGCAAGGCGAGCAACAATGCCAGGCCGATGAGCAGGGTAAAGATGTTATGGCGTTTAATCATTGTATTCTCCTGATATATGATTGTGTTACAGCGCATCGGGCCCGGTTTCGCCTGTTCGAATGCGAACAGCTTGTCCCAAATCCGCAACGAATATCTTTCCATCACCTACGTTGCCCGTTTTGGCAGCGTTCTCTATCGCATCAATGGCGCGGTCAACGACGTCTTCATTGATGGCGATCTCCAGCTTGACTTTGGGCAGAAAATCGACGACATATTCGGCACCGCGATAGACTTCTCGGTGTCCTTTTTGGCGTCCAAAGCCGCGTGCTTCAGTGACGGTCATGCCCTGGATGCCGATGTCGCCGAGTGCTGCGCGCACGTCGTCCAGCTTGTGGGGCTGGATGACTGCTGTGATGAGTTTCATACTGAATTCCTCCCTGAGGTAGTTGGGGTGGCGTAAACTGACGGTTGAATATATTAGGTGTATATTTCTTTACCGTTTCTTATCTGTTAAATGCGTATTACAAAAGGTGAGATTTCCCCCACAAACTTTTGTATATTGTCCGGAGTGCATTTTACAGGGAGGATATGTGAGTAAGCGTTTGGAATTTAAATATAAATTGCACGAGCGATATGCTGTGCAGGCGTATGACAATGCAGATGTCTGGGCTGGTAATCTGACGATTGAGTTGGATGGTATTCGATATGATTCAGTGATGGCTCGGGCATTTTTGGTGCCTGATCGTGCAGTAGAAGCGCGTGTTCGAGCTGAGTTATTTGTTGTGGATATCGATTTGGCTACCTGTCGCACGGGCGATGTGGAAGCGCGTTTGTGGACCGATGTGAATGATCGCGGCTTTGTAGATGAGCGGGGGGAGTTTCGCACAGGTACAGGCTTTTACGTTTCTATGCATATCGTTGTAGATAAATCAGGGCAACCCGTTCTTTCGGGGAATAATCTGGTTTTTGAATCGGATGTGATACGGATTGATCAGACGGGTGTTTTTCATTATACGGCCGAGTTTTCGGCTGATGACAAGGCGGTGTCTGATGCCTCAAAGGCGTGGATTTCGGTTAATGATATTGCACTGAATCGAGATGGGGTAATCGCGATCAGTCCCGAACAGGTTGGCCGTTGTCTTTCAATTACCGAAGTCTGTGTGCGAAAAGTTGGTGCCCGTCTGGATGCAGATGGGCAATTTGTGAGTGGAACATTTTGCGATGTGACATTGCGCCTTGAGGAGATGCAGACAGATGTGGTGTATTTGCTCCCTTTTTTTGAACCTGGGTTTGGAGATTTGCACACGGGACAGGATGTGCGCAAAGGCGCGTTGGGCAGTGTGTATGCCGTGCGGGATTTTTATCGGATTGATCCCGCTCTGGTCACGCCGCCAGAAGAGGTGGATTTTCTTTCGTTGGTGTCGGATGGGTTGATTAACGACTTGGATTTGCAGACGCTGTTGCACGAGCGACAGTTGTCGAGGTTGCGCAAGGTCGATGATTTTAACAATTTTCGCACATTCAAAGAATTGATTGATTGGGTTGGGCGCGATGCGCTGATACAGTTGATTGGGCGTGCGGAATTGCGCGCGATAGCGCGGCGGGCGCACGCGCTGGGCAAGCAGGTGATTTTCGACCTGGTGTTGATGCAAACCAGCCGCGATTGTCCGTTGATTGAACAATATCCCGACTGGTATGTGATGGATGAGCACGGACAGCCCAAAATTCATCAGATTGCATGGCTGGTTTATTCGGATGTGGCGTTGCTCAATTTGCCTTTTAACAGATCGTTGCAAAATTATCTGTCGGGAATTGCGCCTTTTTGGATGCGTACTTGTGATCTGGATGGGGTGCGTATTGACGCGAGCCAGACTGTGGACCGGCCATTTTTGAAGCAGATTAAAAACCGCATCAATGCGGTTAAGCCCGATGCGCTCGTTTTGGGCGAAACTCTGTGCGAGTTAAGTGAGGCGGTGGATATTCCGGTGGATATGATTTACGCATTGCTGGTGGATTTTCATCGGGATGCGGAGTACGGAAATCAGTATGCCGACTTTTTAGAACGCACTTCTGGCACATTTGCTCCCCGCACTGTGGCGATGGCTTATTTTGAGAATCACGATAGCCCGCGTGCAACGAAAATCTGGCGAGATCGCTATCAGTCCCGGATGCTGGCACTGCTGCGCAATATCCAGTGTTCGCTGATCAATGCGACAGCGGGTACGGCGCATTATGTGAATTTGGCCTATGCTTTAGAGTGGGGTTCAGAATGGGGCGAGGAGGCGCGTACAGATTTTGAAGCATCCACATTGTTGTATCCAGAGTGGGCAGAGCGAGAACCACATTCACAGCTTGTTGCCGCTTATGAGGCTTTGCACAAATTTGTGAGCCAGCGACCTGAGTTGCAAACCGGGCATGTTTATTTTCATCGCAATACCGACTCTGAAGACCGCGTTTTTGCCTATACGCGGTATAACCAGCATTCGGGATTGCTGGTGGCGCATAATCTGGATGCGCGTTTTGTCAGGGAAGTTGTCTGTCCAATTCATCTTTTGCCAGATGTTTCGCTATTGCGTATAGACCGGGTTCCCGCGTACGATACTTATGAATTTTTTGACGGATTGGATTCTGATCGCATCGCGCTGACAGATGAAGGTGTGTCGATGATATTGCAACCCCTTCAAAGTGTGGTGATAAAGCTGGTTTTTAGAAGCTAAAGATAAGTGGGTGGAGTGGCACAGGGTTATCACAATGTGAAGTAATAGGGAGGCATGGCTATGAGTTCAGTAGTGGAGTATCCCAAAGGGGCGGATCAAATTGATCACGAGATGCCTTTGGTGTCGTTTGATCCGGAGCGGATTCTGGAAAAATTAGATCTGACGGGTTTAGAGGCGGCAAAACGGGCTGCAGATGCTGGGGATCGCAGTGGCGCACTTACAGCGCTGCGCGATTATTATCGGGCGAAATATCCAATAGGTGAGGCGTCTGGAGAAGGGGATTTTACAACTGCCGATAAGATTTGTCAGCGCGTTATTCAGTGGGGACCTTATGAAGAGGCGCGTTATAGCGATGATTTTGACTGGGAATGGGATCCCCGCGGCGATATTGAATGGGTTGCGGCTGTGTATCGCTTTTATTGGGCTGCACCGCTCGTACAGGCTTATGCTGCGACGCGCGATGAGAAATACGCCCAGACATTTGTGGAGATGACGACCGATTGGATTGCAAAACATCCGCTGGAAAATCACACCAAAACCCATTCCGTTTATACGTATTGGAAGGGGTTTGTCTGGCTGGATATTCAGACGGGTATTCGAGCGACGAATATCTGTTCGGCATTTCGCAGTTTGGTTCATGCCGAGGCATTTACGCCCGAGTTTCTCGGTCTGTTGCTGGCAAGTCTGTACGATCATCAGGTTAAGACAAAGCTGATTCCGATGGGATTGGTTCACAATAAGGCGGTGTTTGAACAGCGTGGGTTTATCAATATTGCCTATACGTTCCGAGAGTTTGCGGAGTCGCGTGAGTGGATGGAATTGGCACTGGAGCGGGTTGAAGAGAATTTTCTGGCGCAGACAACAACGGATGGCGTTCAGCGAGAGTGGTCTTTTGGGTATCATACGGGGGTGTTGCGGGATGCTGTGGAGATTTTTGGACGCATGGATACCTTTGGCATTGAGATTTCAGAGGCGTTTCGCGAGCGCGTGCGGTTGATGCACGACTATATTTTTTGGATTGCGTCGCCCGATCTGGGTGCGCCGATGTTTGGCGATGGGTCGCGTTCGTTAAAGGAGACGGATGATCGCTCAAAGTGGGGACTTTATGACGCACTTGTCGAGGCTACGGAATTGCTGAGTGACCCCAAATACGCTGCGCGGGCGACTCTGGATCGCGAATTTTTGCCCGAGCAAAAGAGTCGTGCATTTCAAGAGGCGGGTTTGTATGTGATGCGCGACGATTGGGGACCCGATCAGATTCACATGGCGTTGCATTGTTCGCCGCCTGCTATTTCGAGCCACGATCAACCGGATAATGGGACGTTTGAATTGTACGCTTATGGGCGCTGGTTGATGTCTGATACGGGTTTTTACACTTATGGTCACGATGCAGAAGGCCGTGCGTGGCATCGGCAGACGACAGTGCATCAGACTTTGACATTAGACGGTGGTGATACGTCCGATGATGGGCGGCATTTATTGTGGGTGTCAGAAGGGGCTAATAGCGATGTGCTGGTCGTGGAGAATGGGTCGTATCCGGGATTGGTTCACCGCCGTTCGGTGTGGTTTGTCAATCGACAGTTTTTCGCGTTTTTGGACGAGGCGATTGGCAATGTCCCTGGGCAACTTGATTTGCATTTCCAATTTGCGCCGGGCGATGTGGTGTTTGACGAGGCGGGAAGGCGTGCCTTTACGCAATTTGACGACGCTAATGTGCTGGTGCAGGCCGGTGCAAATTGCGAGACGTGTATGGCAGAAGAAGAGGGTTGGTTTGCATGGACTTATGGTTCTCGCATGCCGCGCAAAGCATTTCGTTTTGCGCTGAACGAGCAGGCACCCACGGCGTTTTTGACTGTGGTTGTGCCCTATCGCGGGACAGATGTTCCCGGCGTTGCAGCCGAATTGTCCGATGTATTTCGCGCTGGAGATGACCGCGTTGAATTGACTGTTGAGGCTTTTGAGAAAACCTGGACGCTTGGACGAGATCTATCTTCGGATGAGGCATGGGTGCGAAAGTGATAAACAAGTATGGAGCCTGTGATGGATTTACAACTTCCTGAAGGTGGTATCCCCGATCGCGTCAGTATGAACGGACCTTTGCTGGCGAACCAAAAAGCCGTCTATGCCGAACTCGATGGACCAGGCTGTATTCAGCACCTTTGGGTCGTACTGTCGCGGCCAGAGCGCATACCTATGACCAGCCGCAAAGTGCTTATCCGCATCTATTTCGATGATGAGCCGATCCCCTATGTTGAGGCGCCCGTCGGTGACTTTTTTGGGGTCATGCATGGCCAGGGCTGGTATCCGATAGACACCCACTTCCTGTCGGTCAAGGCCTGGATTGGCTACAACTGCTACTTCCAGATGCCCTTCGCCCGATCCGCACGGGTTGAGTTTGAAGCCGGACCTGAAGAGAACCGCGCCTACCTGCAGGTGGATTGGCACCGCTACCCCAATCAGACGCTGAGCGAACGGAGACGTTTCTGCGCCCGCTGGCGGCGAGAGATGCCGACCCAGCGCTACGGTGAAGACTTCCTGATGCTGGATGCCGACGGGCCGGGAGAGTTGTTGGGCTTTGTGTACGGCGTGCGTTTGCTCGATGATGTCGATCGCTGGAGCCACGGCGGGGCTGAAAATATCTACATTGATGGAGAGGGCGAACACCCGGCCTTTTTGCGCGGCATTGGGGGTGAGGATACCTTTGGGGCTGGCTACGGGGGTGCCCTGCATCCGCCCGAAACCCATCACTACGCCGCAATGCCTTACTATGTGCATGAGGATGTGGGG
The DNA here is from genome assembly GCA_028874765.1 of Gemmatimonadota bacterium. GTDB lineage: Bacteria > Latescibacterota > UBA2968 > UBA2968 > UBA2968 > VXRD01. The sequence continues at coordinate 1,093 of JAPPIE010000078.1, read as the reverse complement.
CAGGCGCGCCCGGCGCAACGGTTGGTGGGCTACCGCTTCTTCGAAAAGGACGCACTTCCCTTCCAGCAATCGATTCACATGCGCTTCGGCTGTATGGCGAACGATATCTGCTCTACCGTCTATTGGTACCAGCAGGACGCCGTGCGACCATTCTTTGCCATGCCCGATTGGTCGCAACTGCTACCCGGTGTCGAACTGCCGCGCGACACCCACGATCTGCCGCTGCCGGCCAGCGGCGAATGGTGGCTATGCGGCCCTTTCGCCAATCACAACGGTCAAGCGATGGAAACGGCCTTGCCCCCAGAGACAGTCTTTCAACCAGAAGCGACGTTTGATGGTTTGCACGGTGAAGAGTCGGCCTGGTTGACCGCTGGCTCACGACAACGGGGACGGGACGTAGCGCGTTGGGTCAAACGCGCCGCCCACCACGGATTTGTCGATTTTAACCATGTGTTTCGGCCTTGGGGTCCGGGTGTGGGCAATACCGATGTGGGCGCAGCGCTTGCCCGCTGCGTCTTACATGCACCTGCGGATATGACGGCAATCCTGCGTGTGGCCTGGGATGACGCTTTGATTCTGCGCGTAAACGATGAGGTTTTCGATCTGGGGCACCACTACGCTTTTCGAGCACAGAGCATTCCGGTGACGCTTCGGGCAGGTGCCAATTCTATCGTGCTCAAGCTCAGTAATGACCGGGGCTCCAATCACGGTGGCTGGGCGTTTGCTTTCCGGGCCACAACAGCCGATGGAGCCGTTCTGGTTCCCCAGGCTGCGAATAGACGAATAGACGGAGCGGTGTAAAACTGGCCGCTTCTCAGGCCAGTTCATAGACGAACCCCACCCTACCACCCAAAGTCAGTGCAGATATCGATTCGCTGATTCGCTGATTCGCTGATTCGTTACAGGAGGTTTTTTATGATTCACGACAATGTCGAATTTCACAATGTAGCTGAATTGCGAGAAGTTGAGGGAAGAGATGGGCTTCGGGTGCAGCGCGTGCCCGAAGATGTGCGGTTGTGTTTGAATGCGGGTGCCCAGGAACGCATGTTGAGTCCGGCGGGGTCGGAGATCCGTTTTGTGAGTGCGGGCAATA
>JAPPIE010000003.1 GCA_028874765.1 Gemmatimonadota bacterium | reverse complement strand
CGAATATGGCGAGGATGGAGAAGAGGCCAAAGAGTGTGCCTATCTGTTCTTCTGTGCGATAGAGTTTGTCGTAATCGTCGTCGAGAAAGAAATAGTCGAATGGCCTGTTCGATACGACCTCGCCCCACTGGGTTTTTAGAAAGTCCAGTGTGGCAGCAATATCGTCTGAGCGGATCCGGATGGAAAGATACTCTATCCAACTTCCTCCCATCATGAGCACAAGCGGTTCAATTTCATGGTGCAGGGACTGATAGTGAAAGTCCTTCACAACGCCCACCACATCTCCCTGAATCTCCACATTCAATATATTACCTTTTGGATAGACCCGTTCAAGTCTTCTATTGGCGAGGGAAGTCCATCCCAATTTTCGCACGGCAGATTCATTGAGGATAAATGCGCCATTTCGATCGCTTCTAATATCCTCTGAAAAGGCGCGGCCCTCTAAAACTCCAATACCATAAGTCTGAATAAACTCGTGATCTACATACATCACGTTGATCAGTAAAGCATCTTTGTGTGCGGGATCCAGAGAAGGGCGGAAAAGATGGGCGGCAAGCTCTCGGCCTGGTACGGTGGAAGACGCCGACACATTTAATACTGATGTATGCGCTGATACTGTGGGTTTATATCGCTTCGCCAATTGTCTATCAATCGGCATGACCACCACCTGTTCTTTATTGAAACCGAGTTTTTTGTTTCTGATGTAATCCGATTGATGGTAAACGACAACTGTTCCAATGATGAGAATGATCGAAATGACAAACTGAAATACGACGAGCATCTTGCGGGAACTGGAGGTCTTCAATCCTCGCCGTAGCGTGCTTTTTAAGACCTCTACTGGCTGAAAAGCCGAGAGGAATAAGGCGGGATAAATTCCCGAGAGCAGCCCTGCAAATAAGGCAACACTGAGCAGGGCTAATACGACATGCCAATTGCCCGCGTAATCCAATACCAATTCGCGCTGGATAAAGGCGTTGAACGCGGGGAGTGAGACTTCAGCTATAACAACGGCCAGAAATAGTGCCATCAAAGCCAGCAATATGGATTCGCCCATAAACTGACGGATTAGCTGTGATCGGTTTGCGCCAACGACTTTTCGCATGCCGACTTCTTTTGATCGCGTCGCAGAGCGGGCCGTGGAGAGGTTCATAAAGTTGATACAGGCGAGTATGAGTACGAAAAGAGCAATGATCAGGAAGAGATAGACATACCGAATATCGCCGTTGGGACTTATTTCAGATTCCAGGTGGGAACGCAAATGAATATCGGTTAATGGCTGTAGAAAAGGCTTGAGTTGGATCCCTGATGCGTTGAGTTGTTCTCCTATGTGTCTTTCGATAAAATTGGGTAACTCTGTTTCTAATTCGTCCGCAGCCTGGGTGTCTCGTAAGAGCAGATAGGTATAATAGCTGTGATCGACCCAATCGCTACGCCTCAGGGATGAGACCAGAAAATGAAACTGTAAATGGGTATTGTGGGCGTGGTTTTCTAAAATCCCGGTGATCTTAAACGCTTTTCCATCTACCGAAAGGGTCTGCCCCATCGGATCCTGCTCGCCGAAATATTTTCGAGCCATTTCTTCTGTCAGAACAATAGAATAGGGTTCCTGGAGTGCTGTCCTGGGATCTCCCTTACTGAGTGGAAAATCAAAGACCTGAAAGACACTTGCCTCGGTGAACAAGACGCCTTTCTCAGAGAATTGATTCTGCTGGTTTGCAACAGGCGTTTTTTCATCATTTTTGTAAAATCGGACGGCATCTACGACGGTGGGATAATCTTGAACGAGAGCTGGTCCCATCGGGAATGACGTAATTGCAATTCGATGTGTTTGTCCTGCTATATATGCTTCTTCAGCGAGCCGATAGATTCGGTGCGCGTGTTCGTGGTGCTGGTCATAGCTCAGTTCATCCTGAACATAGAGCAGGATGAGGATGCAACAGGCCATGCCAATTGCGAGACCGAGGATGTTGATCGCAGAGAATGTTTTGTTTCTGGCGATGTTGCGGATCGCAACGGTTAGATAATTTTTGATCATAGTTTTAAACCCCCATTTTCACTCATCTCGCAATTCTTTTACAGGGTCTGTTCGTACAATGCGTGTGGTGTGATATGAAATTGCCACAATTGCCAGGGCGATACAGCCTATCGCTGGTCCTGCAAAGTGCATTGGCTCCAGTGGTGTTTGAAATGGAAAGCGTTGCAAATACGCACGCATCGCAAAAAAGGACATCGAGGTTCCAATGATACATCCAATGACCGCAAGACGGACTATGGGTAAGGATAGTAAGACAAAGAGGGCGTGTGCAGAAGCTCCCAGAACTTTGCGAACGCCAACTTCTTTTGTGCGGCGGGACAGCATGTGCATGGCAAGCCCGACCAATCCGACACAGGCGACAATAATCGCCATGAGCGAAGCCGTATAGCCGATGGATTGATACATTTTTCGGGGATCCCGAAAGGAATTTACAAGGTCGTCCTGCAAAAGGCCGAACTGGGGTGTAATACCTGGCGCGACTTCGAGCCAGAGTTGCTTTAACAGTGCTTCGGTTTCTGTTGTCATATCCGGTTGGAGGCGCACCAGAATAGCCCGAATCGCAGTTTCGGGGTCTTTGTGAATGACCAGTGGTCCCATAGGGGGCAAAGTATTTTGAAAATAAAAGTCAGGGATGACACCTACAACCTGGGGGTGCTCAACTTGTCCTACTTGAAATGGAAATGTTTGACCAGGTGCGTGTGTCCATCCAAATTGCTTTGCGAAGTGTTCGTTGACCAAAACTTCGTTGATCGGTCCGTTTGGGTCCAAATTCTTTCCTGAGACCAGGTCTATGCCGAGTGTTTTTAGAAAGTCGCCACGCACTTTGTAATGCCATATTATCGTTTCTGAATTGGTCAGCTTTTGCATGCCTGCCGACCACAATACCGGGATATTATTCACAGCGGCCAATCCGACAACACCTGGGAGTTGCTCTGCTTTTTGGCGAAATCGCTCGTAATAGACTTCTGCCTCGTCTCCTGGAACTCTGGGCTGTATGACCATTAAATGGCGCATGTCGAATCCCCTATCCATAGACGTGAAGTAATTGATTTGATGCACCATAACCGCGGAGGATGCCACCAGAAATACAGCCACTGCAAATTGAACAATCAACAGAAATCGGCTCAGGTGTGCTCTCTGTCCTGGAGATGCTTCACCTTTGAGGGCATTTACGGGCTGAAGCCGAGATAACAGCCAGGATGGGTAGAAGCCTGCGAGAATTGCCAATAGGACGGGCAATACAAGGATGAACAGGAATCCCGTTATGTTCCCTTGAAGCTGAGGCTTATAGTGAGCAAAGGGAAAGAGGGACGCAAAATGGGGAAGCAATAGTTCGTTTGCGCTTAGTGCCAGTCCCATTGCGATAAAACAGAGAATTAACGATTCGAGGATGGTCTGCCCAATAATATGGCGGCGTGTGGCGCCGAGGGTTTTGCGTATGCCGACTTCGGTGCCGCGCGTCATGAGTCGGCCAATGGTTACGATGCCAAAATTGACAGCGCCTACAATGAGCACGAGAAGCCCCACCAGAGATAGCAAGACCAGAAAATGTTGCGGCAAGTTCCTGACTTGACGTCCGGACATCTCGAGTTTGGGCAATGCAGACAGGGGTTGAAGATGGACATGAAAGGGGGACGCTTCCTTTGTCCATTGTCCTTCGGCGCGATAGTTGTCACTCTGTTTGGCAAAATAAGTGTCTGAAAAGTAGGGCAATCGGTGCTTTATGTGATCAGGGGTAATATTTTTTTTAAGGTGCAAAAAGAGCATGGCTTCAAATTCACCCCGCGGATCAGACGTTGCGCGCGGAATCAGGTGCTGATATGGGATGAGCATATCGAACTGTAAGCTCGAACGGTGCGAAAGCGTTTCGACGATGCCGCTTATGGTAAAATGTTCGCGTACGTTGTTTCTCACCAGGGTCAACGAGGTCCCTACTATGTCGGCGATTGCCCTGTCACGCGATAGTTTTTCTGCGAGTGTTCGAGAGATGAGTATGTTTTGCGGATGTGACAGGGTCTCGGGATTTCCGTAGAGCACGGGGAATGAAAAGAGCGACAAAAACGAGGGATCGACATAGGCTGCCTGATCTCTCCGGAAATGTTCGTCTTCGTAGAGATATGTAAGATAGCTTAACCGGTATCGACAAACTGTTGCCAATTCGCGCAATTCATCGGCGAGCAGCGGCCCGGCATGGGCGCGAAAAGATGCGTGTTGGCGCTCCCACTCGTTCTGAGCCATTTCACTGGTGCGGTAGATCCAGTAGATTTGATCTGCGTTGTCGTGGAATTCATCTCGCGCGCGATAACGGTCTTCAACGATGACAAATACCATCAACGCACATGTGATGCCCACTGCCAGGCCCAACACGCTCATCACACTGGCAATCCGGTCGCGTTTAAGCCGCCGCCATGCGATTTTGAGGTTTTTCATTTTGTACCTCCAGTAGCCCCAGTGTGAGAGGTCAGTCCTCCCAACCGCTCAGTTCCTATTTTTATTCATCTCGCAAAGCATTGATTGGATTGGAGCGCGTTGCGCGAATAGCTTGCATGCTCACGGTGCCAAAGGCGATGATCAGGGCCATTATCGCGCTCACGATAAATGGCAAGACATTTAAATCTGTCTGATAGGCAAATCCGGAGAGCCAGTCGCGCATCAGGTAGTAAGCGATTGGCCAGGCGATGAGATTGGCGAGCAGAATGAGCACTATAAATTCGCGTGAGAGCAGCATGACCAGATGCGGTGTGGATGCGCCCAGTACTTTTCGCACACCAATTTCTTTGGTGCGTGATTGAACCATGAATGCGGCCAGTCCGAACAGTCCCAAACAGGCTACAAAAATTGCGAGCAATGAAAACACTCCGAGCATTTTGCCAGTGAGCCGTTCGTCGAAATAGTACCAATTTATGATCTCGTCCAAAAACATATATCGAAAGGATGCCTCCGGCACAAAGTGTTTCCACTGTGTTTCGAGGAAGGACAGGGTTTGGGCGGTTTCTTCTGGTCGGATGCGCAGGGCCAGCCAAACAAATAGCTCCCATCTGCCTACAAATCCCATGGGTGCGATTTCTTCTCGCAGCGTCAAACCGTGGTAATCTTTTACAACGCCAATTACGGTCAGAGATCGGTTTCCAGGTGATCTCACAATCTGCTTGCCAATCGGGTCGTCCTCCCAGCCGAGCAGACGCACGGCTGTTTCGTTCAAAATAATCGCTTGAGATGTATCGCTGGGAACGGCGGCTGAAAAGGCGCGACCGCGAAGCACAGGAATGTCAAATGTTTCAAAGAACGAATCATCAACCTCATTTATGCGAATTGTCCGTTCTTTTGTTCGATCTCCATCGGGCCAGATCAGTCGTGGTCGTCCGCCGTATCCCGAAATGTCATATCGCAGTGCCGAAGCGCTGAGGATATTGGGGTGTTCGAGAAATGCCTGTTTGACCATCTGGTGGCGTGCCGAAAGGCGTTTTTGTGGGGCGGCTTCGTGTTCACGGTCATGAGCAAAGATCGGCAGACTCACAATGTGATCGCGTGCAAAACCCAGATCTTTGGTTTCTGTAAATCGCAGTTGCTGATAAACCACCAGGGTGCAGATTACCAGCAAGATAGACATGCCAAATTGGAAAACTACGAGTCCCTTCCGCAGCCCTGCAGAACCAGGGGAGGAAGAGGCACTGCTTTTTAACGCGGTCACCGGGCGAAAGGATGAGAGGAAAAATGCCGGATACCATCCCGCCAGTAATCCTACCAACAATGTTAGTGCCAGTACCGCTGGCGCACCTGCCATTACCATAATTGCGTCAAGGTGTAAATCGCCGCGCACAAATTGGTTGAATAAGGGCAGGGATAACTCGACCAATGCGAGGGCAATCAGCAAGGCAGCGCAGGTTAAAATCAGAGATTCAGTCAAGAACTGAACCATCAATTGTGGACGATGCGCGCCAACGACTTTTCGCACGCCGACTTCGCGCTTGCGGGTGACAGCGCGTGCAGTCGCCAGGTTGGTAAAATTCACGCATGCAATGGCCACGAGAATCAGTCCAATAGCTGCCAGCATGTAAATTTGTTGGATGGGACTGTTGGCAGTTGGGTTAAAATCGGATTCGCTATACAGGTACACGCGATGCAAGGGCTGCAAATAGTAGGTGTTCTTTTTCGCGACGTCATCTCCCATGTACTGCTTGATCAGCGATTGCATTTTTGCCTGGAGAGTTTCTGCTTTTTGTCCCGCTTTTAATAGCACATAGGTTCTTACCGGACGCCAGGATTGCGTGGGAAGCCACATTGCCCACGTTTCTTGCGTTTCTTCTACGGGGGGTATTGTGGTTGAGAGGAAATGAAATTGAAGGTGAAGGTTTGATAAGCGATGTGGTGCCTTTACGATACCTGTTACTGTGTACTCGCCTGGAAAATTGCGATTGTCAACTGAAACTGTTTGGCCCATCGGGTCAGCATCGCCAAATAAGTGTTGCGCCATGTCGTTGGTAATGACCGCAGAGTAAGGTGTGCGAAACGCGGTCTTTGGATCGCCTTTTATGAAGGGAAAATCGAATACATCCAGAAAGTTGTCATCTACCAGTGCCAGGGTATATAGATTCTGGCGGTCGCCATATTTTGCAGATACACCCCACCGCCAGATACGCACAGTTGTTTCTACTTCAGGAAATGTTTCTTCCAACACAGGACCGAGTGCGCCTGATGTCCCTTCATCGTATGTTGTTTGCGTACTCCCGCGTTCTTCTCGAATCACTTTGTAAATGCGGTCGCCCAGGGTGTGAGAGCGATCTACTGCAAACTCCTGCTGGATATACAACAGGATTAAGATGCCACACGCCAGCCCAATGGCGAGTCCCAGTACATTGATGGATGTGTACAATTTGTGCCGCATCAGATTGCGGATCGCAACGGTTAGATAATTTTTGATCATGACGTTATCTCCTGTTCGCTCTCCTTTATTGGTCAGCGGTCAGCCATTCACCATTCAGGTAGCGTGAACTTATGGAAATAGTAAGCAATTTTTGTGCCAAAAACTTCTTTTCTATGTTTTACAAGGAGTTATGAAAATTTGAGCCATGAACGTCGTTCAAGAAGTGTCCGATTTTGATACAGTAGTGTCCGAAAATGAACACTTAAGATATTTGACAATGTATAGCCAATTGGATATAACTTTTTATGAATTACAACAGATTAAGCTTAAAAGAAGCTATATGGATCGGGGATTCCAAGACAAAGCTGAAGGAATTTTATGAACAGAAAAATTAAATTTGAAAAGAGCTCGGGCAATGTGTTCAAGGACCTGGACTTGCCAGATGCGGAGGAACTGTTTCTCAAGGCAACGCTTGGATTAGAGGTGTTTCAGATTATAGAAGAGCGGAAGCTGACGCAGACAGAGGCAGCGAATATTTTAGGCGTGAAGTAACCTGAAATATCCCGACTAAAGAATGGAAATTTTAATCATTACAGCGTTGCGCGATTAATGACATTTCTCAACCGACTAAATCGCGATATCGAGATCCGCATTATTCCCTCAAAAGATAGACAGGGACAACAGCGAGTCGTTGCTGTTTAGTGTGCTCAGGTGAGGGGCAAAAAACAAGGGGCTATATGACTTACTCATCCCGCAGAGCATCCGCCGGGTTTGCGCGGGCTGCTTTGAGGGTCTGGGCGGTGACGGTTGTGAGTACGACGAGGAACATGACTATGCTGCCGAGTAAGAATGCGCCAATGCCCAATTCAGTGCGGTAGGCGAAGGTTTGTAACCATTGATTGGTCGCGTAATAGGCGATTGGGAATGCGATGAGGCTTGATAGGGCGATGTAGAGGATAAATTCTCGTGAGAGCAGGGATAAGATCTGGGTCTGGGATGCGCCTAAGACTTTGCGGATGCCGATTTCTTTGGTGCGTCTTGTTGTGGCGAGAGCGGCCAGTCCGAATGCGCCGAGAGCAGCGATGAAGATGGCGAATCCTGTGGCATATTGGATCAGGAGATTCCAGCGTTCTTCCTTTTTGTATTGTTTGTCGAGGTCTTCGTCGATGAATGAGAAGTTGAATGCGTGGTTGGGTGTGAATTTTTCCCACTGTTCTTTGATGAATGTGATGGTGCCGGGTACATTTTCGGGATGAATGCGGACCAACAGGCGTCCGGTGTATGTGCTGAGTGGCAGGACTGCGGGTCTGATTTTGTGATGCAGAGAGCGGAAGTGGAAATTTTGAACAACGCCGATGATGGTTCTGTCTTTTAAGCCGCCGTATGTGATTGTTTTGCCGACGGGGTCTTCTATGCCGAATTTTTCGACGAGTGCTTCGTTGACAATGATTGCTTCCTTTTGATCTGTTGGAAATTCTCTGTTGTATTCTCGGCCAGCAACGAGTTTTATGTCGAGCGTTTTGAACAGGTCGTAGTCAATACTAATACCCTCAACGGGTTGCTCCGGACTTCCACGATATGTTACGTAGGTTGACATACTCATGTCGTTGTTTAGACGGTGGTTGATCCAGGTCGTGCTGATCACTGCGGGATGAGACAGCAGGGCATCTCGAAAAACAGTTTCTGTGGTTTTGTTTTCTTTTTTTAGATCGCTGGTCCAAATGGCGATAACGTGTTCGGTTTGATATCCCAGGGGTTGGGTTCTCAAAAAGGTGAGTTGTTTGCCCATCATCAGGGTGGTGATGATGAAGAATATGGATAGGGCAAACTGAAAGACGATCAATACGTTGCCAAAGCGATTGCCCGTTTTGATTTGCAATCTGCTCGCGATGATTTGGGTCGGATGCAATCGGGATAGGATAAGGGCGGGATAGCCCCCTGCTGTGATGCCTACGAGGCTGACCAGCAGAATGAGAAAGGCGAGGGTTGTGGGGTTGAGCCCGTCGGTCAAAGATAGGGATTTCCCCGCCAGATCGTTGAATGTTGGCAAGGCGAGTTCTGCGATGGCAATGCCAGCGATGAGCGCGATGGTGATGAGTAAGAGGGATTCGCCGATAAATTGGTTTGCGATCTGCATGCGCCCTGCGCCGACGACTTTTCGCAAGCCGACTTCTCGCGCCCGGGTTGCCTGCCGTCCGAGGGTTAAGGTGGTGAAGTTGATGCAGGCGATAAACAGGACGAGGATTGCAATGCCCGATAAGATGTATGAGTAAATGGGATTACTGCGACGGCTGACGTGCATGGTTTGATCAAAGTGCATTTTGGTGAGTAGCTGAAGTTTGATCTGGTTCTCGCTCTTTTCGTCCCACCAGTTTTTGGTCCATTTGGGAAATTGTTGTTCGAGACTGTTGGGGTGTACATTTGGGGGGAGCATCATGAAAGTAAATATGCTGTAGGAATTCCATCTGTCTTCGACCTTGCTTTGTTCAAAGGGTAGCAGTACGTCAAATTGAATTGTGGAGTTTTTGGGCGCGTTTTTCACCATGCCTGTGATGGTGTAATCCTGGATTTCATTTTTGTATTCAATGGGGAGTATTGCTCCGACTGGATTGGCATTGTTGAAATACTTCTGTGCTGTTTTTTCTGTTATGAGTGCGGAATACTTGTCTTGAAGGGCATGGGATAGATCACCTCGAAGGATTGGAAAAGAAAAAATGTCGAGGAAGTTGGGATCGGTAAAACCCAATTTTGCCCGAAAAGCACGATCTTCTGTTCCAATTTTCCCCGTGCGAGATGTAAAACGAACCGTTTGCATGTCGGGGAATGCTTCTCTCAGGGCGGGTCCGAGGGGGCCGGGTGTTACACCGTGAACGCGCTCGTTTCGCCCTTTTATATAAACCCGATAGATGCGGTCGGCGTTTTCGTGAAAGGTGTCATAGGTCCATTCGTTTTGGACGAAGAGGTAGGTGAGGATGCAAAAGGCGAGGCCAATGGCAATGCCGATGATGTTGATGGCCGAGTAGATGCGGTGCCTGGCGAGGTTGCGGATCGCCGTTTTCAGGTAGCTGCTGAATAAAGATATTTCAGCACTGGCTTTGAACATTTTACATCTCCTGTAAATACAGAATTGCAAAACTACCGGAAATTCACGATATTTAAAATCGTATCGTCGTATAAACTTCAACCACGAGAGATAAAATGCACAAAATCTCCCTAAAAGAAGCAGAAACATGTCTCGCTGAACTGGTTAAAGAAGCGACAAATGGCGAAGAGGTTATCATTACTCAGACAGATGGTTCTATAGTTAAACTCGTGGCACTTTCGTCCAAACAACCAGTTCCAAAATTCGGCAGTGCAAAAGGGCTTGTTAAAATGTCGGATGATTTTGACGAACCTCTGGAAGATTTCGAGGATTATGCCCCGTGAAGTTGCTTCTCGACACGCACACGTTTCTTTGGTTTATCAATGGGGATGCCAATCTCAGTGCCGCTGCCAGACAACTAATCGAAAATCACGAGAATGAGCGCCTATTGAGCATTGCGAGCCTGTGGGAGTTGGCAATAAAGATCAGTATTGGAAAACTGGAACTGAACATCTCATTTGCGAACTTGTTAGAACAACAAATTACAGGAAACGCGATGGATCTCCTTCATATTAGTCCTGCCCATCTCGATGTTCTCAAAACCCTTTCCTTTCATCATCGCGACCCCTTTGACCGCCTTATCATTGCTCAAAGTATTGTTGAAAATGTCCCGATTTTAAGTCGAGATATAACATTTGATTTATATCCGATTGAACGAAAGTGGGCGACCTGATTGCTCACTCATATCGCAGGGCATCCACGGGATTGGTGCGGGCAACTTTCCACGCCTGATAACTCACTGTGGTCAAGGCAATGAACAACGCCAGAAAACCACTCAATACAAACGCCCATATTCCCAGATCAATGCGATAGGCGAAGTCCTGCAGCCACCTGTTCATCGCGTAATAGGCGATTGGCCAGGCGATGAGGTTGGCAATGCCGACAAGTATGGCGAACTCTTTTGACAACATGAGTACGAGATTGGAAACGGATGCGCCCAATACTTTTCGGATGCCGATTTCTTTGATGCGCCGTTGTGCGGTGAAGGAGGCGAGGCCGAACAATCCAAGGCTGGCGACGAATATGGCGAGGATGGAGAAGAGGCCAAAGAGTGTGCCT
>JAPPIE010000204.1:8894-11142 GCA_028874765.1 Gemmatimonadota bacterium | reverse complement strand
CAATGCTGCGATAAACATATTGACGTTGGGGCTACAACGTCAGGCGGTTTGACCGCCAAGAAGCCCACTCGCAGAGAGCTTCAGCGTTGGGAGTAGTCACAAGGTTCTCAGTCCCAATACCCGCGGATCAGACCACCATTACGAAATAGATGTTTGTGCATCCTAACTTGTTTCTAAAGGAGTGGTATATGAGTGTGGTAGCCGTTGGAGAATTGAATGTAGATGCGGAGCTTTACGCATTGGTTAAAGACGAAATTGCGCCCGATACGGGCGTGGATGCAGAGGCTTTTTGGCAGGGGTTGGAAGATATTGTAAGAGATCTGGGGACGGAGAATCGGCGTTTATTGGAAAGGCGCGATGTCTTACAGGCAAAGATCGATGCCTGGCACAAGGGGCGCGAATCTATTGATGGGGAAGCGTACAGGGCATTCTTGCAGGAGATCGGGTACTTGTTGCCCGAAGGGGATCATTTTCAGGTGTTGACAAATGGCGTTGATCCAGAGGTTGCGACAGTGGCGGGACCGCAGCTGGTCGTGCCGGTGGATAATGCGCGTTATTGTTTGAATGCGGCCAATGCGCGCTGGGGCAGTTTGTACGATGCGCTGTATGGGACAGATGTGATTCCGGAGGATGATGGCGCAGATATGGGAACGGCGTATAATCCCGTGCGCGGCGAGAAGGTGATTGCCAGTGCGAATGATTTTTTGGATGAGACTGTGCCGCTGTCCAATGGGTCTTATGCAGCAGTGACGGCGTTTGCTCTGGGTGAAGAGGGCGGGCAGAAGGTGCTCTTCGCAGAGGTTGATGGTCGGGATACAGGGCTGTCAGATCCGGATCAGTTTGTGGGTTATGCGGAGCGAGATGGGGTACTGTCCAGCGTGTTGTTGGCGCACAATGGGTTGCATATTGAGATTCAGATCGATCCGGGCCATCCCATTGGCAAAGACCATCCGGCGGGGGTGAAAGATGTGGTGCTGGAATCAGCTATTACCACGATTCAGGATTGTGAGGATTCTGTATCGGCTGTGGATGCTGCGGATAAGGTGCTCGTGTATCGCAACTGGTGCGGTTTGATGAAGGGGACGCTGGAGACGACTTTTGAAAAGAATGGACAACCCCTGAATCGCAAATTGAATCCCGATAGAACTTATATTCGTCCAGATGGCGGTGCGTTGACATTGCCGGGACGAAGTACGCTGCTGGTGCGAAATGTGGGTATTCACATGTACACCGATGCGGTGACGACTGCCGATGGAGAGGCGATTCCCGAAGGGTTTTTGGATGCGATGGTGACGTCGCTGGCGGCTATTCACGATTTGAAGGGCAATAGTGTGTTTCAAAATAGCCGCTCGGGCAGTGTGTATATCGTAAAGCCCAAGATGCACGGGCCTGAAGAGGTGGCGGCGACAGTAGAATTATTCGGGCGCGTGGAGGATGCGCTTGGACTTGCGCGAAATACGCTGAAGATCGGGATTATGGATGAGGAACGGCGCACGACTGTCAATTTGAAACGCGCTATGTGGGAAGCCCGCGAGCGCGTCATTTTTATCAATACGGGATTTTTGGATCGCACGGGTGATGAGATGCACACGAGTATGGAAGCCGGTGCTATGCTTCCCAAGAATGAAATTAAGGCGCAGCCGTGGTTGACGGCTTATGAAGATTGGAATGTGGATGTGGGTATTGAGACGGGGTTGATCGGCAAAGGGCAAATTGGCAAGGGGATGTGGGCGATGCCGGATGCGATGCGGGAGATGGTGGAGACGAAGATGAATCACCCGGAAGCGGGGGCGACTACTGCGTGGGTTCCGTCGCCAACTGCGGCCACATTGCACGCGATGCACTATCATCAGGTGAATGTTTCGGCGCGGCAGGCAGAACTCGCGAGGCGCGAACGCGCGAGTCTGGAGGCGATTTTGACGCCGCCTTTGCTGGATAGGGATTTGACTGCTGAGGAGATCGAGCGGGAATTGGACAATAATGCGCAGGGTATTTTGGGCTATGTGGTGCGCTGGGTTGATCAGGGTGTTGGCTGTTCCAAGGTGCCCGATATTCACGATGTGGGTCTGATGGAAGATCGCGCGACGTTGCGTATTTCGAGCCAGCATATCGCCAATTGGCTGCATCACGGGATTGTGAGTGCAGAGCAAGTCCGCGAGACGTTTGAGAAGATGGCGGCGGTTGTAGATCGGCAGAATGCAGGCGATGCGGCGTATCGCAATATGGCGCCAAATTTTGATGAGAGTAT
>JAPPIE010000204.1:2951-8794 GCA_028874765.1 Gemmatimonadota bacterium | reverse complement strand
AACAGGAAGTGAATAATGGGGCGAAAGCTGCTGGTTTTTGATGTGGGCAATTCGCGTTTGAAGGCGGCGTTATACGATGGCGACCGTCTGATTGCGCGTGTGTCTCTAAGCGGAGTTCAAGATGCGACACAGGTCGTGAATGTTCTCAAATCGCGTTTTGCCCCGAGTGGGACGCCCGATCACTGTCTGGTTGCTTCTGTGGTGCGCGGCGCAGATGAGGTGATTCAAAAAGCGGTTCAGACGGTGTGGGCGATAGCGCCGCAGGTGGTCGATACAGAGATGGATCTGGGGATTGATGTCGCTGTGCCCCGTCCTGACCATGTTGGTATTGATCGGCTATTGCAAGCGAGCGAGGCGTTTCGCGTTTGTTCAGATGGTGTGGTTGTCGCTGCTTTTGGCTCTGCGCTGACTGTGGATCTGGTGACGGCAGATGGTGTTTTTCGCGGGGGGACGATTGCGCCGGGTTTGGGCATGGGGTTGCGCGCGTTGCACGATGAAACGAGTTTGCTTCCCCATGTGGCGCTTCAACCGCCCGATTCGGCTGCTGGGACGGATACGACTTCTTGTATCCAGGCGGGTATTGTTTATGGGGCTGCTGGTGCCGTAGAGCGACTGTTTAGTGAATTGGTTCCGGATGGGCGGGCGACGTTTGTTTTGACTGGGGGGGATGCCGAGGTAATTGCGCCTTTCATAAACTGCCCTCATCGCGTGGAGCCAGATCTGGTCATGCGTGCGCTGGTTTCGTTAGGTCAAAGGTGGTGGCGTTGAGGAGAACGATGCGGTCACACGCGATGGCGGGATAGTCTCGCACGGTAATGGATTTTTCCGAAGCAGATTCGATTTCGTAGCCGGTGTCTGAGGCTAATAGATAGGTTCCGGGGAGTGTGTCGGGTTCGGACAGGGTTTGCGATATATGATAGGTGCGATTGTCAACTGAAGTGATGTCGAGCGGGGTCTGTGCCTGCGAGAGTGTGAGGGTGTGACTGCCGCAGCGGAGTTCGGTGCCGCTGAGCAGATAAGCCCGCTGTAGAATACCTTGATTGTCGATGGATGCAAAGGCAAATTTGCCTGTGATGGAGATGGGACCGAGGTCGTGGGTTGTACCTTCGGGGGCTGAGAGGATGTAGTCGGTACAGCCATCGCGTTTTACAGCTACTGCCATGGTGCTGGTGTCGGGGTCGTTCAGGATCAGGTGTGCGGATTGGATGGGTGATTTGTCGGTGTAGGGTGCGATGATGGCGGCGTACTGACTATTTGTGTTTGCGTCGTCTTTGCATTCGGCCAGGATTTGCTGGACGGGTGGGGCGTTGAGTTGGTCGCCCAGATCCGAGCGCCAACCGGGCGCGTCTGCAAGCAGGAGGCGATGGATGGGGTTGAGCAGGGTGAGGTCCATTTGCAGGTCCTGGTTTTGCCAGGTGGCGGTGAAGGGCATTTGAGGATGGTCGGCTCGGATGTTGTCGAGCCATTCGATTTGTTCGTCAACGGGTTGGGGATTGGCGCCGCGAATGTCCGTGAGGTGGCCGTTGCAGTGGAAGCCATACTGGTGGAGATTGCCGCCGTTTATTCGGAAGAAGTCGATGGCGTAGGTCTGTTCGCCGGGGATCTGGATGAGCGCGCAGGTGCGCTGGTAGCGATCGCACTGTTCGTAAGGAGCGGCGGATGCCTGGACGATTTCGACGCCTGCGCCCGTGCCGAAGAGTTCCAGGGTGGCGGGTTTTGGGTTGCCGTTCTGGTTTTGGGCGTCAACGGTGACGATGTTGTGGGAGAGGGTGCTTTTGGTCCAGGCATTTCTGGGGTCGTCCCAGATATAACCCCTGTCTGCGGCCATTTCTCGCCCCTGGGCGATGTAGATGATGCCCAGGCTGTCGTAGTGGCGATGGCCGCCATAGCCATAACCGTTGAAGTAGAAGGCGGTGTGACCTTTTGGGTTTCCGCCGCGCAGGACGGCGACGTGCCAGCCGGGGAACCATTCGGTGTGGTGGGGCAAGTCGGTGTTCCGTTCGGCTACTATATCGGGATTTCGATGCCAGAGGGCGTATTCGTCGCCTTTTTGTGAGAGCGGGGCGTTCTGCGATTTTTCCAGCAGGCCGGCGTAGCGGTTGCCGTAGTGGGCGGTCAAAATTTCGGCGTAGATGGGATCGATGCTTCGGCCTTCCCGGGAGTCTCCGATGACGGGGTCTTGCAGGTTTGGATCGAGCATACGGACCATGCTTTCCAGAGCGAGACGGTAACGGTCGAAGTGCTGAAAGGGGTCCAGGTTTTTGAGGACTGGGCCGGTTTCGGGTTCGTAGCCGTCGGGGTCGGAGTATCCGACGAGCAGTTCTGGTATGTCGCGCAACAGGTTGAGGTGCATGGCGGAATAGGAAGGGGATTCGGTGCAGAAGCCGTCGAAGTGAAAGGCGTCTTCGAGGAGGGTTTCAAGGCCTTCGATGGCGCGGCGCACGCTTTGCGGTTTGTTGAAGAGTATGCCGACAGCGGCGCTTAGTGCGCGGCCGGGACCGCATTTGTTGTTGATTTCGCTCCAGTTTTCGGTGTCTGCACAGCCAGCGAGGATGAGGTCGTTGACGATGCGGTGATCCATTTCGGGTGTGAGGACGGGTGAGCCATCTTGATGTTGGGCTGTTCGGATGAGGTCGTAGGCGAGGGTGACCTGGAGAATGCTTCCGCCATCGGAGCCACTGCAACCAAAGCGTCCGGCACCCCAGAAGCCGTTGTTGAGTACTGCATGGTCTCCTTCTCGATGGCGGCCTTCAAAGGCGGTGATGATGGTTTCGATGGGAAAACGCCCGGCGCGGGGATATTTGCCCAGGGAGATGGCGACTTCGGCCGGTGGACAATCCGCCATGGTGCCGTCGTAGGAGTGGAAGAGCCAGTTGGGGTATCGCCGCGCCATGCAGTCCATGATATAGGCGCACCACCGGGCGTATAATACGTCATCTGTGAGGGCGTATAATTTGGCAAGCGGTAGCATTTGTTCAAAGCACCAGCGGCTTTTTTTTGTGCGGATGATGCCGGTCCAGCTCGTGTGTACGGGCCACCGGACCCACTTGAAGGCGTGTTCGCCGGATTTGTCTTCGGGGTGGGCGCGTTCTTCGTCGGTGAGGTAGAAGGTGAAGGTCTGGTTCATTCTGGGCGCGGTGATGCTGCCGGTCTCGGGATAGTTGGCGTTGGGGTATTCGGTTTTGCAGTATTTGCAGATGAGTTTATCCGGATCGGTGGGATCCCATTCGTACAGGCCGGTTTCGCCCATGGAGGAGAGGCGGTTGACGCAGGCGGGGCAGTTCTGGCCGTATTCGGGCCAGGGGGTGAGTTCGGGCATCATGGTGTGGATAAAGTCGCGGTTCTGGTCCATGAGGTGGGCGACCTGTTGTTTCCAGCTTTCGAGGATGGCCTGCGCCCAGGGATAGCGTCTGAGGTTTTCACGGGCGTTTTCGACGTTGAGAAGGGGCATGAGTGCTCCGGTGGAATTAGTTGGTCTCATTGTGCGCTATAGAGTTTCTTTAATATATTGAGAAACGCATCTTGTGTCTAACCAAAGAATGTGGGCACAAGATAGCTGATTGTTTCTCATTTCTTGCGTCTTGTGTCTCTCTTTTGTAATATCTCCACTGACCAGACGCATGATACTATAAAGGCTATTTACTTTGGAGGAATACGATGGGAAAGCAGCAAATAGCAGCAACGACGCTCAACAAAGACGATTTGATCGTTATTTGTGGGGCGGGCGGTTTTATTGCTGGTGCGCTGACGCGATATTTTCACGATCAGGGCTTTGTGCGGCTTCGCGCTGTTGATAAGAAGCCTTTGCCCGAGTGGTACCAGCGCGTGCCGGGTGTGGAGAATTTGTGTTTGGATTTGAGCGATGAAGACAATTGCAAGCGGGCCGTTGAGGGTGCTGTCGAAGTGTACAATCTCGCGGCGGATATGGGTGGGATGGGGTTTATTGAGCGGTTCAGAATCGACTGTTTGCGGAGTATTCTGATCAATACCCATCTGATTGAAGCGGCTTATTGGGCAGGTGTTGAGCGGTATTTCTTTTCTTCTTCTGCCTGCGCGTATAATACTGAATTGCAGGAGGATCCCAATGTGCGCGCACTGAAAGAGTCAGATGCGTATCCGGCTATGGCAGAGCGCGGGTACGGTTGGGAGAAGTTGGTTTCGGAGATGTTTTGCGAGGAATACTGGTCCGAACGCGGGATGAAGACGGCGATTGCGCGGTTCCACAATGTGTATGGTCCTTATGGGACGTGGGATGGGGGCCGGGAGAAGGCGCCTGCAGCACTTTGTCGCAAGGCGATTGAGGCCAAAGATAATGGCAAGCTCGAGATTGATATTTGGGGCGATGGCAACCAGACGCGCAGTTTTATGTATGTTGACGATTGTATCAAAGGCGTCGATATGATTATGCACAGTGAGGATCTGGTTGCAACGCCTATTAATCTGGGTTCGAGTGAGCTGGTTTCTATCAATGAACTGGTGAGTGTTATTGAGGAAATTGGCAGTATTAAACTCAATCGCACGTATGATTTGACTGCGCCTCAGGGCGTTGCTGGTCGCAATAGCGACAATGCGATGATTAAAGAAATTCTCGACTGGGAGCCGGATACTTCTTTGCGAGACGGTATGGCTAAGACTTATGCCTGGATTGCACAGCAATATGCGGACCGGAAAGCGGGTAAGCGTACGGTGAGTTGAGAGAAGTGTGAAGTAGGAAGTGTGGAACGATGTACAATTGGTCGCATTCCAGACCAATTCACTGTGAAGAAGCACCCGCCATCTGCGTCCATCTGCGGATGCTTTTGGAGAATTATATGAGTAAAGATATTACGAGCGTTATTGGCAATATTCCCTTTCGCATGGCTTTTGCCGGTGGGTGGATTGATCAGCCGTTTTTGTCACAGCTCAATCCATCGCCTCCCGGGTCTATGGTTGTGGTTTCGCTTGAGCCGACCAGTCGTTTTATGAATCGCTGTGGTATGGCGACGAGTACGCGAGATGTTGCGATGAGGCTCTGGGGTTCTACGTTTCCCGACCGACCGCCATCCGATCTGGTGAAGGAATTGTACACAGTTGAAAATGAGGGCAAGGCCGAGCCGTCGGGGTCGCAAGATATGGTCGGGTTGCTTTATCCAGGTGTGAGCAGGCTCGACTACGATTGCGAGTACGAGGGGGGATATTTTCCGGTTCATATCGAGTCCAATAATGATCCCGATGTCGCGCGTTGGCTCGAGGATGTGATCTACATGGTTCCGGTTGCGCCGCGGCCCGATGGCTATGAGCCGTTGGGTGAGAAGAATTTGGATCCGATATGGATTGAGAGATTGAGTCAGTCGGGCAAGGATTGTTATGATGCGATTATTGCCAGAGATGCGCGTGGATTGGGTGCATCTCTGAATGAGTGTATGGTGTGTTGGGAGACTCTTTTGCCGCATACGGTGCGCCACCCAACTATCCGGATTGATTTGATGGGTATTCTGGAATATTATCAATCGAGATATGTCGGGGCGATGTATTCGGGGTGTGGCGGTGGGTATATTTACGTTGTGTCCGAAGAACCCGTGCCGGGTGCTCTTCGCGTAGATGTCCGATATAAAAAATGTGAGATGTAGGGGCGAGGCATGCCTCACCCAATAAGATAAAGAGATGTGATATGAAGACGGTCATTGTTTCAGGCAGCTTTGACGATATGAGGGCGCGCGATATCCGTTTTTTGCAAGAGGCCTCCCGATACGGATATCTTCACGCGCTGGTGTGGGGGGATGATGCTATTGAGGGGCGACCCAAATTTCCACAAGAAGAACGCATGTATATGATGGATGCGATTCGCTATGTGGATCGCGCGA
>JAPPIE010000204.1:0-2851 GCA_028874765.1 Gemmatimonadota bacterium | reverse complement strand
TGAAGACGAACGCCGATATGTGGTGCAATCCGTCCGTTTTGTCAAACAGGGGCTTATTTCCTCTGGCGATGGATGGATGGATGCTGCGCCTGAGATCGCGGTTATTAAACCGGATATTTACGCGGTGAATGAAGACGGCGATAAGCCTGAGAAGAGAGTTTTTTGCGAGGAACACGGTCTGGAATACGTCGTGTTAAAACGCGCGCCAAAGGAAGGATTGCCGCGCAGAGAGAGTACGGTTTTGCGAGGGTTTTGATTTTTCATAATGAAACTTTATCGCGGAGCGTTTTGTCTTTGTATGTAGTGAAATTAAGACCTCTATAGCTCTAAATAACAGGATTGTGCGATGTCAAATGTTCTTCTCGATAAACCCGATCTCGAATCCCATTTTAAAGCGCTCGGCTTTGACAGGGTGCTCGCTTATAGACTCTGGTGTTATCGCAATGGGTTGGATACTGGTCTGGATAAAACCGCTGCTCAACGTCAGGCGGAAATTGATCTTTTGCAACGCGAGGTTGAGCAGCGCGATCCCGATGTTAGCCCGAGGCACAATGCCCACCGCGCCAAATTTATCGCCCGTATTTTCAAAGGCGAGCTTCAGGACGAGACTGTTTCAGATTTGCTCTTTCGCATTCGCGCGATTTACAATAATCTCGATGGTGATCCCGATGCACAACGAGCATTGGGTCGCCTTGTTCTGCACGTTGAGAAATACGGCGATTTGATGCGGCCCGCACGCGCCTGCAAGCGTTTTGGTCATACGGTTGTCAATACCTATATCGCCGCTCTTGAGCAACTCGCTCGCAATCACGCGAATTGGATTCGTCCCGTTGAGGATTGGCGACCTAATAGCTATAAACCAGCGCACCAATTCTATAGCCTTGCGCGTCATCTTCTGGCACAATACGATGTGCCCACATTTTTTGATACGGCATTTTTACAGGGCAATACACCAAAGGCGCGACAGGAACAAGCGTGGTTCATTCACGTTGGCATGGGGCAAAATATCCGCACAGCCGGTGTGCCTATGCGGATTACAAAGCGCATGGCGCATTTGCTTTTGCAAGAAAAACGCGGTTATCACACTGTTGTTCAGTGTCTTCGCAAGGTTCAGTACATAGCTTATGGCGGCAATCCGAAAAGTGCATGGGAAATTGCCCAGGGGCCGCTGGGGGAAGGATTCGAGAACGAAGATTTTTGGGAGACTGTTGTCCATTTTCTCGCCAATCAGGCTTTTCTCGAACGCAGCTATATCAATCCCATTATTGACTATATCCGCAATCAAAAATTCACACCTCAGCGCATTCCACAACCCGATGGTACAGAGATCGAAGGTCCGCCGCTACATCCCAACTTTTGCATGAAGGGCCGCAGTATTAACAAGCTTCTCCGCCAGGTCGATATGTGGCATCAAGAGCTTACGGGTTTGGAAGATGTCGAGTTGGAAATTTGGGCGTCTTCTGGCTTTAGGGAGTTTGAACACGCTACACTGGATCCCAGGCTCAAACGCAATATTCAGTGGACGGTTCACGAACTCATTACTTCTCAACAACTCTATGCCGAGGGGCGCATTATGCATCACTGCGCGGGGTCTTATGCCAAACGCTGTGCGGCGGGTGAGCGTTCTCTCTGGTCTTTGCGTGCGCTCGATCTCGACGCTGCCGAAGAGAATCAGATGCAGGAACATGTGCTTACCATTGAGGTCGATAATAAGAAAAAATCCGTCGTTCAAAACGCCGGTAAATTCAATCTCAAACCCTTTGGCAAAAAACATCTCGCCAAACAACGCCAAACCGGGAATGTCTATCTCCATCTCCTCCGCGAGGCGCCGACGATTATGCGCCTGTGGATGAACCGCGAAGGGTTGTCCCATGGATAGTACTGCGATAGCCGGTCACGCGTTTCCCTTTGTCGAAGTTTCTGGTACGGCGTACGATATGGGTTATCAACACGGCAAACAGGCCGCGGGTCTCGTGCATAAATATCTCGTGTGGATTGATAAACTCACGGGCAAATCTCGCGATGAACTCTGTCAAAGTGCGCGTGCTTTTCATCCTTTAATTAAAAATTTGAGTCCGCTGCTTATGGAAGAGATTCGCGGGCTGGCCGATGGTGCGGGTATTTCTTTTGATGAGGCACTTTTGTGTCAGGCGCGGGGCGAGGCCGCCAGTGTTCCGCCCGAGGGGTGTACGGCGTTCGCGCTTACGGGTTCTGCGACTGCCGATGGGTATCCTCTGGCCGGTCAAAATCAGGATCTCGCGGTCGAATACGCCGATGTCGCCATTCTTTTGCACGTCTGTCCTTCTGATGGTCGTCCCAGGGCATTGCTTTTCACTTTTGCGGGACAGTTGGGTTATTCGGGTATGAATCAGTACGGTCTGGCTCATTTTGCCAATGCGCTCTACGATTGTCCCTGGCAGATGGGCTTGCCTCACTATCCGCTCAAACGCATTATGCTGGAGCAGAAGGGTCTGGATACCTGTCTTCGGATTCTCAGACGGCATCCCACCTGTTCGGCCGGGAATATGGTTTTTTGTTTTGGCGATGGGCAAATTGCCGATCTGGAAATCCGTCCCGAAGGCGTGATGCAATTTACCGATACACATCCCGATGCGATTGTTCACGCCAATCACTATCTCACGCCCGAATTTGCACCCTGCGAGACCAATAGTCTCGCCGATTCCTGCCCTCGACGCGATAGGATGCGCGATCTGGTCAAAGAACACTGGGGCGATATCACGGTGGATACGATGAAGGCCATTCTCTCGGATCACGATGGCGATCCCGCGGCGATATGCCGCCACGGTGCTGTAGATATGTTTTCTATTTCGGGTTATATCGCCGAACCCGC
>JAPPIE010000207.1:9837-11178 GCA_028874765.1 Gemmatimonadota bacterium | reverse complement strand
ATTCGCCGTCCCAAAATTGACATGCACTGCCACATCTGGCTTATGGATGGGTGGGAGCAGTCCGCCGATCAACTCGTCGCTTCGGGCGATATGCTCGGCATTACCGAATACTGGTGTTCTTCTATTATCCAGCAGGGCATTCTGGCACCTGTTGAGGATGTGTATCCTCACAACGATACTATTTTGAGCGCGATGGCACGCCATCCCAAACGCGTTCGCGGCTGGTGCTTTGTCATTCCCGGGCATTTTCAAGGTGCCATAGAAGAAGCCGAGCGATGTCTTGATGCGGGCATGATTGGCATTAAGCTCTATAATCAGTACCGCATCAACGATCCGGTCTTACACCCCATTCTCGAATTGGCGAGCGAACGGCGCGTGCCCATTCTTCAGCACGCGGGATATCCTGTTCCCGAACATCGCGCAAGCCAGCCGCTCATTTCGCACGGTATTCATTTTAGCGAGGCCAGCGAAAAATATCCCGATGCGATTCTCATTCACGCCCATATCGGGGGCGGAGGCGATTGGGAACACACGGTGCGCGAAATGCGCCAGGCGTCTCCCAATGTTTATATCGATGTGTCGGGTAGCAACCTGGACGATGGACAGGTCGAATACGCGGTTTCAGAACTCGGCGTCGAGCGCGTGCTTTTTGGCACCGATGGCACGATGGCCGGCTCGGTGGGCAAAGTTCTCGATGCAGACCTCACTGAGGATGAACGCGAACACATTTTTTGGACCAATGCCGAGCGCATTCTCGCGCAACAAGGAGCTACGCCTACAGAACCTCGTACCAATTAAAGAAAGAAAACATCAAATGCTCATAGATGTAAATGCCTGGCTCGGCACATGGCCTTTTCGTTCATTGCGCGACAATACACCCGATGCGCTTATCAAACGCCTCGATCGGTCGGGTATTGACAAAGCTGTTGTCTCTTATATCGAAGCCGCATTTCACAGGCATCCCCAATCGGCGAATGAACGGCTCGTCCGCGATGTTGAACCACACGGTGATCGCCTTATTCCAGTTGGTACAATTAATCCTCTGTCGCCGCATTGGGAAGATGACCTGACATCTTGTATTGATCTCGGTATGAAGGGAATTCGCCTTTTTCCGCAATATCACAACTATCAGACCGATGGGGCTGAGAGCCGAAGCGTCGTTCAAGCATGCGCTCAGTGCAATTTTCCGGTCTTTATTCCGCACAGACTCGAAGATACTCGGCAGCATCACTGGATGGATCCGGGCCAGAGTGTTGACCTATCACAACTCGCCAATTTGGTTGCGGCTGTACCCGATGCCGCGGTTATTATACCCAATGCCCGTCCGCTCGCGCGGTCACC
>JAPPIE010000207.1:0-9737 GCA_028874765.1 Gemmatimonadota bacterium | reverse complement strand
CTACTAAGCTTCTGAATCTTTAGATACGAAGCCTTTCTTCAGTCTGAATCATCAAAATAGTGGAAACAAAACGCCCCTGTTTCATTAGCAGAAACAGGGGCGTTTGAGTTGGTATTAATGGTGGTTTTATTACACTTCACGACACGGCTTTCGCACGATGACGAGGTTGAGGGTGGGATCCTGAAGGGCGTCTCGGAAGACAGCGCGCATCTGGTCGTCGGTGTCTTGTTCCTGTACTTCGCGAATTCGTGACGCTCCGCATGCAAGGGCGAGGTCGCGCATGGTGACTTGCGGTCCGGCTTCGCCGTTTATTTGAACGCCCTGGTCGGGAGTGGTTTGTCCGCCAGTGGTGAGCGAGCCGCCATTGTCGAGTACCATAACAATGGGTGTCGCACCTGTGGCGCGCGCATGGACGAGGGCATTGATGCCGCCGTGATAAAAGGCGGAGTCGCCACATATCGCAATGGTGCGTTCGGCAATATCCGTTTTGCTCAGGCCACAGGCCACGCCAATGGCGGATCCCATCGAGAGTTTGGTATCGAGCATGGGAGCGGCCATTACCACGCAGCCCGGGTCGGCAGATATAAAGGGATTTTGGCCGAGGGCATTGGCTTCTTCGCGTAGTGCAGTAAGGATTTCCGTGAAGGGGCAGCCAGCGCAGTGGTTTTTGCGAAAGGGTTTTTCGCTTTCCCAATTTTCTTCGGTGTAGCGCGTGGTTGGCGAGAAACCCGGGAGATAGTTGTCGAGTGCGTTTTGTATGTGCCAGCGGAAGAGTTCACCCACGCTGGTGAGATGTCCCGTGCGTTTGCCCAGGATTGGCGGGGTAACACCGGCGTCGTAACCAATGGCTTTGATGGCGTCTTCGATGTATGGATCGACTTCTTCAACGACGAGTACTTCACTACATTTTGCGAGAAAGTCTGCGATGAGTTTTTGGGGTAGGGGATACAGGGCACTGAGTTTGAGGATGGAGAGATCAGATGTGTCTGCCCCTTGGAGTGCTTCGAGGAGTTTGGTATGTACCATACCACAAGCGATGATGCCTTTTTGTCCATTGCCATCTATGCGATTGAAGGGCAGGTCGCTAAATTGTGCGGTGGCGCGCGCGCTTTTTTCGTGTAATTCTGTGTGGTTGCCTTCGGTTGTGCGAAGTGCCGATATCCAGCTCATTGGCTCGCGGTCGGGTTCGCGGGTGGGGTGTTGCGCTGCGGGACGGAAGTCTGAGAGGGCTTGTGTGCTGACGCTGTAACTTCTGGTCAGGCGCAATATCACGATGGATT
Organism: Gemmatimonadota bacterium; assembly: GCA_028874765.1. Taxonomy (GTDB): domain Bacteria; phylum Latescibacterota; class UBA2968; order UBA2968; family UBA2968; genus VXRD01. Next base: position 8,457 of record JAPPIE010000207.1, on the reverse strand, counting down.
GCAGGCTTTCTGAGTATTCAAAAGCCCATTTTATCATGTCGCGGCCTTCCCCTGGCGTGGCGGGTTCGAGCATTGGCAGTTCGGCCAGGGGACCGAGGGTGCGTGTATCTTGTTCGTTTTGCGATCCCCAGGCACCGGGGTCATCGCCCATGACAATGACGAGTCCGGCGTGTACACCGGTCATGTTGAGCACCATCAGGGTGTCGAGCGCGACGTTCATACCCACGCTCTTGAGACATACGAGCGCGCGCTTGCCGCCCTGTGATGCACCGGCAGCCATATCCAGGGCAATGCGTTCATTGATACACCATTCGGCGTGGTGTCCGTGGTCTTTGGCCATTTCGGCCAGGGCGTTAAATGTGTTTGTGCCGGGTGAACCGGGATACCCGGTTACAACGCCGACGCCTGCTTCTACTGCACCCCATGCCAGGGCGCGTTCTCCGTCAATGGTTTGGGTCATTTTTGTACTCCTGAATGAAAAATCGGGTGATAGCATTGGAAATATTAAACTGTGTGTGGGCGTATTTGTCAAGTAGAGAAGGGGTTGTACGGCGATGGGTAAAATCAAATAAATCCAATTATACGCCAGTATAACAGGGTCAGCGGTAGCAGCGCGATGAGTGTTATCAAAGAAATCAGCGACATTACGAGTACGAATTGGCCCATTCGGGCATAGCGAAAGCTGTACGCGACAATAAATGGCGCGCCCTGATAGGGGATGAAAACCACGCCTGTGCCAATTGCCAGGCTGAGGGCGATGGGGAGGGGCGACAGGCCGAGTTGGGGACCGAGGTCGAGCAGAAAGGGAGCGAGTACGCCGCCAACCGCAGCGGTATCCATTAAGAAATCAAATGGCACTGCCAGACAAGCTATAAGGGCGAGTTGGGCAATGGGGGTTTCGACTGTTTGGAGATGGGGTATGAATACGGACGCGAGGGCGCGGTTGAGGCCAGATTGTTCGAGGGCGTGACCAATGGCAAAAACCGCGGAGATGAATATGAGAAGGGGAAAATTGACTTTTTTGATGGTGTCAAAGGGCAAGGGACCCCAGCCGGGCAGGTAGCAGAGGAGGACGAGGCCCAGGCCGATATAGACCGGGTGAATGCCGTGTATAACATCGGTCGTCCACAGGAGAACACCTGCGACGAGAATGCCGAGTACTTTTTTTTCAGGATCGGTCATGGGGGCGGGAACATCGGCGATAGCGGAATGGCCCGAGAGGTCGGGTTCCCGCGAGGGGCGAAATAGCAAGCGGATAAGGCCGTAGAGCAGGCCGACGCGCAGGAGGCCAATGATTGGAAAGAGATAATAGGCCCATTCGCTCCAATAGACTGTGATATCGCGCGATTCGAGTACGCCGAGAATGACCAGGTTGGGCACGCCAGCCGTCAGTATGCCCGTGCCGCTGTAATACGTAGCGCAGGTCAGAGAGAGGACGAGAGCAGCACTGACTTTTGAGTTGGGGGCTTCGCCGAGGGTTTTGAGCAGAGAGACGACCATCGGCATCAAGATGAGGACGCGCACGACGCCAGAGGGGATCAGCAGTGCCATTGTTAGGCCCAGGATGTGCAGGCCAAATACGAGTTGCCGATATCCACTCAGGCGACCGAGGACGCTTTGGGCCATTCGCGCTCCCAGCGGTGTTTCGGTAATGCCCAGGCTCAATGCCATTCCGGCAAAGACCAGCCAGACGGCTTTGCCAGAGAAGCCTTGAAAAGTGGTTTCAAAGGATAGGATTTTGAGAAGCGGAAAGAGTGTGAGGATGAAGATGGCGGTGTAGGATATGGGGATGGGTTCAAAGGTCCAAAAAATAACAGTGAGCGCGGTGAGGGCGAGCGCCATGCGAGCAGATATGCCGAGGTCACTGGGGAAGAAAAAAATAAATAGTGCCAGCGCGGGACCGAGGATGAGGCCAATGATTTGAGATCGGGTCATATTGGTCATTTATTTTTTGAGATGTGCATGCAAGATAAGAGGGTATGAGGTGATGGACAAATGAATTGTGGGCAGATGGATTCGCTATTGATTAAGTACAAGAAATCGTGTAGTTTAGCGCGGAGAAAGGAGATAAGACTATGAATTTTAGAGGCAAATTGATCGATACGTCGCAGGTCGTAACCGTGCAAACAGATGGCGAGCAGATCACGGCTATTCATCGTGGGGAGGCGGGAGATGCGATTGGAGGAGACGATGTGTGGATCGCGCCAGCGATTTTTGATGTGCAGGTCAATGGTGTGGGTGGGATCAACTATAAAGCCAAAGATTTGACGGTGGAGAAAATTGTGGAGACGGCGGCGTGGATGCACAGGACGGGTACGGGTTTGTGGTGTCCCACGGTGACGACTTCATCTGAGGAAGATGCGGTTCACGGTCTGGCGCTGTTGGCAAGGGCGTGTGAGGAATCAGAAGTCGCGCGCGCGTCTTTTGTCGGGTTTCACGTTGAGGGACCTTATATCGCATCTGAAGATGGCCCCCGCGGGGCGCACCCTCTGGCGCATGTGCGCGATCCGGATTGGGATGAATTTCAGCGGTATCAAGAAGCGGCCGGTGGGCGTATTGCGATTTTTACGCTTGCGCCCGAGAGAGACGGCGCATTGGAATTTATTGAGAAGGTGGCTGCAACGGGTGTTATTGTTTCAATTGGTCATTCGGGCGCGAGTCCCGAGCGCATTCAGGAGGCGGTTGCTGCCGGTGCCCAAATGTCAACCCATCTGGGCAATGGCGCGCATGCCGAGTTGCCGCGCCATCCCAATTATATATGGGAACAACTCGCGGCAGATGCGTTGTGGGCAGGGATTATTCCCGACGGGTTTCACCTGCCGCCTGCGGTGTTGAAGAGTTTTTATCGCGCAAAAGGCAAAGAACGCCTGTGTCTGGTGAGCGATGTGGCATCTATCGCTGGTCTGTCGCCGGGTATTTACGGCAGCGAGAGCGGGTTGGGACAGAGCGAGTTGCACGCCAATGGCAAAATTTCTCTGGCGGGAACGCCTTATCTGGCGGGTGCGGGTTTGTTTCTGGATAGTGGCATTCCCAATGCTGTGAGGTTTACAGACGCATCGCTATCCGATGCTATTGAAATGACGTCGATCAACCCGGCGCGTTTGTTGAGGATAGAGGACCGCGTGGGGTCTGTTGAAGTTGGTAAAGAGGCGAGTTTGTCTTTGTTCCGCTGGGAAGAAGGGCAGGAGAAATTGGATGTGGTGGCAACGGTGGTGCGCGGGCGGGTTGTTTATCAGACTGGATAAAGGAATGCGATATGGCGAAGAAAAAGGTTGTTTTAACAGGTGCATCGGGCTATGTGGCGGGGCGGATGTTGCCGGCATTGCGCGAGAGGTACGATCTGACGTTGTTGGATGTGAAGACGACCAACCGCGAGGGCGATGAAGTTGAAGGCGTGCAAGTTGTGGATTTGGAAAATCCGGATCGGGATGCGTATCGCGCCCATTTTCGAGGTGCCGATGCTGTGGTACACAGCGGGTTTAAGGGTACTGTAAATTGGAGTCATACGGATTATTGGAAGGAGTCCGATAATATTCGGATGTGCTACAATGTGTATCAAACGTGTGTCGAAGAGGGTGTGAAACGCATTGTGGTGATGAGTTCAAATCACGCGTGCGATTTTTACGAGCGGTTGATCTGGTCCGACCGATTGGATTTTGCCACGACTGATATGCTGCCTCTGTCCGACAATTTTTACGGTTGGGCAAAGTCGTCGTACGAACATCTATCTTTTGTGTTTGCAACGGGCAATGCGACCAATGGCAAGCGGCTGGAGAGTGTTCACATTCGCATTGGCGCGCCCCGAGACACCATTATGGAAGGGCAGTCGGCGGATGATTTGAAGCAGTTGCACCGGGAATTGGGTGCGTATTTGAGTGCGCGGGATTTATCGCAACTGGTGATTAAGAGCCTTGAGGCAGAGAATATTGAAGATGAAAATGGGGTGCCGTTTCAGGTGTTTTTTGGCATCAGTGGGAATACGCATCGGTTCTGGAATATCGACAATGCAAGGCGCGTTGTGGGATATGCGCCAGAGGATGATAGTCAGATCCGATTTGCGGGGGGGATTGCGGAGATTATTCAAGAAGCGCAGAAAAAGCAATAACGGGTTTTGAATATGAAAATTACGGGGTTTGAGACGATTCCCATTCGGGGTCGGGCGATGATTTTGAAGATGTTTACGGATGAGGGATTGGTGGGGTATGGCGAGCCGATGAATTACGAGCATTGGCGCGTGGTGGCACAGGCTGTAGAGGATATGTCCGAGTACCTGGTGGGCAAAGATCCGCTGAATATCGAGGACCACTGGCAGGCGATGTATCGCTCGAGTTATAGCCGGAGTATGCCGGTGTTGGTCGGTGCGCTGAGTGGGATTGAGATGGCGATGTGGGATGTGTTTGGCAAAATGGTGGGGTTGCCGGTCTGGAAACTTTTGGGTGGGAAAGTTCGCGATCGCATTCGCGTGTACACAGGTACGGGCGGGACGACGCCAGAAGAGTGTGCGGAGAATGCGAGCCAAAAGGTGGCAGAGGGCTTTCGCGCTGTGAAGATGGGGGCTTCGCCGAGTCCTGTGAGATTTGTCGATACGCCAGAGAAAATAGATTTTATGGTTTCGCGCGTTGCTGCGGTGCGCGAAGCTGTGGGCTATTCGGTCGATATTGCGGTGGATTTGCACCGGCGGTTGAGTCCGACGATGGCTGCGATTCTGGTGAAGGAGTTGGAGCCGCTGCGTCCTCTGTTCGCAGAGGAGCCGTGTCATCCGGAAAATAACGAGGCGTTATTGGCATTGTCCCGAGGTACAACTGTGCCCATTGCCACGGGTGAGCGGCATTTGACGCGTTGGGGTTTTCGCGAACTCATCGAGCGAGAAATGTGCGCGATTTTACAACCGGATATTCGCCATTGTGGGGGTATGTCGGAATTGAAAAAGATCGCGGGGATGGCAGAGATTCACAATATGGCGATTGCGCCGCACAATGCGGCTGGGCCTGTGGGGGTGGCAGCGTCGGTGCATGTGATGGCTACGATTCCAAATTTGTTGATTTGCGAGGGTGGTCATAATCGTGGAGAAGGCTTGTTTAAGAAGCCTCTAATTTTTCAAGATGGTTTTATTGAATTGCCAACCGAGCCGGGTTTGGGTGTGGATATGGACGATGATGCGATCGAGGCATTGCGCGATGAATCACATCGCCTGCGCGGGATGTTCTGGCATGAAGATGATGGATCTTTTGCGGATTATTAATGCGAATTAAAAATTAAGAATTAAGGATCGGGAGCAGGGCAGGCTGCACGCCACAGCACCAGCAATCATGAAAATCCCGATTCAGATGGGGGTGTAAGTTGCTTTTCGACTCTCGCTTTTTCTCCGTGTTTATCGGTGTTCATCTGTGGTTGCTTTTGCTATTTGCAAGCGGTTATGTGGAGGCTGTAGAGAGAGTGGCTCTCAGGCGGGAATACAACGATGTGTCCGCTGCTGTAGATAGTCTTGTGCGGATGATGCAGGTGGCAGACGCCGAGGTGTTGAAGAAGCTGCCCGAAACGCGTCCCGAGCGGGTATTGCCCGAGGGGATGACGGCTGTGATGATTTTTTGGGCGGATGACGAAGCGCGGGTTTGGCTCAATGATTTTCCCGTGGGGGAGACCCGGTTGACACCCGTGGAAGTAACCGTTCCGGATTTGTATTTTCAAGGACAAAATCGCCTGCGCGTGCGGTGTTGGGATACGGACAGGGTAGAGAGTGGTTTTTTGGGGGGTTTGTACTTGAAAGATGGCGTTGGAAGGTTGTACCCTATTGTGGTTTCCAATGGGACATGGGAGACTTCAGGAGGACGGGCAACAGAGATTATTTATGCCCATCCGATGCCAGATATTCCCGGTGCACAACCGATTTGGGGCATGCGCATGTTTGGATTTGTAGATATGGCTATCACTTTTGATCGCGGTGCGATTGATCGCGCGCTTGCAAAAAGCGCGTCCGCAAGACCAATGGCTGCGCGGCGACAGGCGATGGATTATCACACCTTTGCCCAAAAGATCGCTGTTTTGCAGGCTCGACGAGAAAAATTAAGAGCGGATTTAGCGCGTCAGAGCAACCTGAGTGTGCCGCTTTACAATCAAGAACGCACCCGTTCTGCATCGCTGACACTGGGAAAAGCCGCGCCTTTGACTGAAAAGGTGTCGGCACCGGTGGCAAAAAATGTGCGGTCCTGGTCGGAGAAGTTACCGGCGGTGCAGCAGCAGTTGATTTATCCAGACCGCCGTGCGTTAAAAGGAGAAGGTGCTGTAACTGCGACTACGGGTGATGTTGTTCCCACCGCGAGTGACCGCGGTAGTCGCGAGCAGGCGTATCGCCCTCCTGAAGAACGCGGTGGGATGAAAAGTGAAACAAAAGATGAGGGCGTCGATGCTCAGGTGCAGCCGCAGGGGATGAGGCGCGGTGGTGGGGGTGGACAATCGAGTCAGGCTACGCGATTGGGATTGTTGTTGCCAACGCTGATAGTGGGAATTTATGTGTTGTATGTGGCCATACGCTGGCAATCGTTAATGGGAGAAAATGATTGATGTACGGATTACACTGGTCTGAATTGTTGTCGTTGGTTCTTTTTTGGGTGGTGTGTGCGATAGCAGGTGCATTGATTTTGATGCAACGCTTAAGTGCTACTTGTCGTTACGAAAAACAATTTGGCCTGCCGGAGTCCAATTGGCCTGGTGCGATAATAGGTGGATTGGGCGGTGCTGGCATGGCGGGTATTGGTATTTATTTTTATTTTTTTGCGCCAGCAGCCTCGGGCTGGGTCGAGTGGACGGGGCGTTCGGCTTATGTACTCGTTTTGGGCAGTTCGGCAGCGCATCTGGTCACGTTTATTCATTTTTGGCGACGATTGGGGGCAGAAGGTGCGGATACAGGTAATTTGACTGCATTGCGACAGGAACAGGTGGCTGAATTTCGCCAGAGCCGCGAGAATTATGCGGACTTAAAAGCGCGCGATGACGAGGCAGTAGATGAGTTACTCGCTGTGTTTGGCGAGCGGTTGTTGTCCGGGCAGCGCGCTTTGAGTCGCATTCCGTTTTATGGGTATTTGGGTACTGTGTGCGGTATTTTGCTGATGGCCGAAGAACTGACCCGACTGGATGAAGCGACCGAGACGTTTAAGGTGTTGCGCGATATGGCTGGTGGATTGGTGCTGGCATTTCAGACAACGCTCGTCGCCTTGCTGGCCTATCTGCCGCTTCGAAAGGGCTATGATATGTTGCTGAATAGGATGTCTGATCTGGAACGCAAATGGTTGGATATGCGCGAAGGGGGGAAATGAGGGTGAAGCGACGTTTTTTACAGCGCGCGGTGGCCGAAGCCGAAGCGCACGATGTGAGCAAAGAGTTGTTTTTGGGTATCATGATGCTGATGCTGTGCCTGGGGATTATGATTTTGAATGTGTCGCAGCCCGTGTGGCGCGTTTACCACCACGATCCCGAACCAGGAGATGTGGTGATTTTATATACTTCCAGAGGTCTGGCGTTTTCAGAAGATGGGCGATCTGCAACACGCAGTTTGGCACCGGACGAGTTTCGCAAAACAGTAAATGATCTGGTCGCGGAACCCGATCGTAATTTGCATCTGTTCCTGAAGGGGGGCAGCCGAGAGCGCATGGTGAATGACGCGGCTTATGCGGATTCTCTTTTGTCTGCTGGCACAGCGAGCCAAAAGGTGCGCCCCGCCGTATATGTGCATCTGTGGTAAATCGCAATAGTCCTAAATCAAAACCTGGTGATTTCACCGGGTTTTTTTACTTTTGAGGGTGCGGGCGAATAAGTCGAGGACTGCATTCCAGGATTTTTCAGCGGCTTCCCTGTGGTAGTGCGTTAAACGCTGGGGAAAGAAATAGCCGTGTAGCGCGCCGGGCATAAAGTCAATGCGATGTGGGACGTCACAGCGGGTGAGTTCGGTTTTGTAGAGTTGTAAGTGTTCTTCGGTCGCGCCGGCATCCTGGTCTGCCCAGCCAAAGTAGCCTTCGGCTTTGAGTTTGGGAATGGCGAGATGGGGCGAGTCCGATGCATCGGTGACGAGTTTGCCGCCGTGAATGGAGGCAAAGGCCAAAACATTGTCGGGATACGTTGCCGCTGCAAAGAGGGCGTGGCGGCCGCCCATGCAGGTGCCGATAGTGCCGACCCGTTGGGCATCGGCTTGAGGTTCTTCGTTGTCGAGGTGGCGAAGCAGTGCGCCCGTGTCGTCGATGACCATGGCATTGGTGGTGCTGGTGTTGAGATTCATCGGGTGCAGAGGATCCGTTTTTTCGAGATTGAGAGTGCCGCTCATGAATTTTTTGGGGTTGTAAGACGGGTTGCCCATGCGATAAAATAGGGAGGGGAGTGCAGCGTAATATCCCACGCGAGCAAAACGACGGCACATGTTTTTTATTTCGTCGCGAATGCCAAATATGTCAAAGTAGAAGATGACAG
>JAPPIE010000419.1:10046-11270 GCA_028874765.1 Gemmatimonadota bacterium | reverse complement strand
CCGCTTTGATCGTAGTAGGTCTCATCTAACACATAAGCACCACCTCTGGGTCGCAACCACGATGCATTGGGCACGGGATATTCCGAGAGCATGCGATTCCAGGTGCCGTAATTTTCCGGGCCGTTGGATTCCATTAATCCCCCTTTCACACCGGGAAATGCGGGCAATCGCGTAGCTACGTTTTTGTTCCATTCCACCAGCACGGGCACACACGCATTATCCGCTACAAAACACGGCACATTAGATAGTGTTGCTGTTTCGATCATGCGAAAAGCCAATGACAGGGTTTTACCCGCGGGTTTGATCGCCATAGCACCGTATCCCTGCTCCAATCGGGTGTGTACATCTGCAACAGTTTCGATGCTTTCATCCCCTGCAAAACGCGCAGGTAAGCCGTGTACATCGATATCTGCTGGGCGGGAAAAGGGTTCTTCAATCAGGACAATGCGATCCAGAATACCTTCTTTTTTTGCATGGTCCAATAAGCGCGCCATGCTGTTTTTTTCGCCATAACGACCATTGGCATCGAGATAATAGAGCACATGGCCCGAATTGGTCATTTCCGTTTCGTACTGAGATGCCAGACTGTGAACCCGAGACAGGCAGGCCATGTCTTTTTTTACCATTTCCGTTTCATCTCCCGGATGCCCAATTTTGATTTTTAGTATGTACGCCCCGCTATCTAAAATCGCCCGTAATTCATCTATGGGCAGGGTATAACTCACTGCCGGTACAAGCGCGACATGCGATTGACGATGGGATAAAAATGAGCGAAATTTTTCTGGGATTAAGGCGTCGAATGCCGCCAATCCCATCCGTTTTGCATGCAAAATCCATGCGGCGTTGTCCAGTGCTACCAGCGCAATCAGTGCAAATGTTCGGCGCAAATCCCCATGGCCTGTAATGGCTTTGGCATAAGAAAAGACATCGTTTTCAACGGCGTCAAATAATGCCATCGGGTCGGCAAATTCTTTTCCCTTGATTTGTTGTAGTGCAAATTCCAGAAGAGATGCTTGAAGCAAATTGCCGCCCATTTCTGTATGTGCAGCAAATACGGCAGCGTCTGACCACAGTACAGCCAAACCACCTATACCAAATGCTTCATGTCCGTCAGCATCTTTTAAACGCACGACGAGATTCCACTTTTCGTGAAAAGCCGATCCCTTAAAAGCAAATGGCCGCGCAAATGGTTCGCGCTGAATTTCTAAATCTGTTTCGACAATA
>JAPPIE010000419.1:4811-9946 GCA_028874765.1 Gemmatimonadota bacterium | reverse complement strand
AGATCTCCCCCACCTCGCCTGGTCGCACCTGATTAACCACGCCACGAAGCAAACCAGAAATGCTGACCCGGGTCGAGAATTGAATAACTTACTGCCCAAATCCGATGCTCACGCCTCCCCAAATGGTGCTGTTGTCGGGGTTGATTTTTGTATCGGCATAAGAAAATGCAAGGGTTGGTGCAATCGAAATTGCGCAAGCATTACAACTGAGAGAAGCTGTAATCGTGACATCGTTAAAACCCGTTTTATCTTCGTAGCTACTCATTGCAACACTTGCACCGATATTCAATACTTGCCCCTCTTCTGAGCCGAGCGGAATGTCATAGCCACCTGACAAAGACACGTACCATGCCTCAACCAGACCAAAGTCGTAATAAAATGTCACTGCCGGTGATATGGCGTTATCCAGAGAAAGCCCAATATAAGCTTCTTGTGAGAGATTTGAGTCTTCATCCGCACTGGGGAATACATATTGAATATAACCAATGGAAATACCCAGGCCCATGTCGTCGCTCAAGGACCTCGAATAGTCGGCATAAAAGTCGAGTTCATCGACATTTTGGGTTTGGGTATCGGGATTTCTGTCATCAATGCGGTCCTGCACAAACCACGATCCCCACGCACCTATAGACAAACCCGTTTCACCGAATCCCACCTCAATACCCGGCTGGGCTACAATTTTGTCATCGGCTCCGAGCACATAACCACGCCAAATATATCCCGTATAGCTATCCAGAGTAATACCGACCGACATTTGAGCGTTTGCGGGTGCGATTAGAAAAATTCCTGCAAGTAAAATGCCACATAATTTTTTCATAATGCCCTCCTGATGGGTTTATACACAGTGATGCATTATGACCTGTATGCAAAACTTTGTGGCGTACACACAGACCATATTTTGAATTTTGAAGCGTACATTTTTAGTTTTTCCTTTTCTCCTTTCTAAAAATATAGGTGGAAGATGTTTCATTAGGGTTTCTTAAACATAAAAAAAAGGAAAATAAAAACCAAAAATACGTCCAATGTTTCAAGTGTGTAAACGGCTTAAAAATAATAAATCAAATAAATTGCGAGAAAAATAATTGCGATGAGCACATTGCTTTGCGATAACCACGAACGGCCAAATAGGCCTCTATTATTGTGTTGTGTCTGAATAGTTGCAATGAGTTTTCGAACCCCTGCCTTTCCATTCTGAAAAAAGGCATTGACGAGCGGTCCGCCTGTGTGGATAGTGGCGCGAATACCTTTGGGTAGGGCGCGTCGGTAAATCCAGTCGAAGTCGAGATTGACACTGGGTTGTTCGGCTGGGTACCTGCCCGTTAGCATAAGGAAGGCAAATGCCAGCACGCCGTAGAAGACCAGTTGAAGTTGGAGCACGACATGGGTCGTGGTATAGGGCATGTAATCTGTCGGATGCGGCAATAAGTTGTAGAGCAGCGGAGGATAAGCGCCTATGACCACACAGAGTATGGCTGAGATCGTCATGGCGATTCGCATGTTGAGGGGTGCTTCAGAACAGCGGATGCCTGAGTCGTGCGCGAAAAAAGAAAAAAATGGAATTTTGACACCTGCGTGGTGAAGCACGCCTGCCGATGCTGCTAACAGCACCAGCCAGATTGTCACAGCACCCATGTCGGCGACGCCTTGCATAACCATGGGCTTGCTGATGAATGCATTGAATAGCGGAAGCGCGGAAATTGACGCGGCGCCTATCAGACAACAGGCACAGGTCCAGGGCATGGACTTGTAAAGTCCACCCAGGTCTGTGGCATTCATACGCCCGGTGCGATACAAGACAGCACCCATAGACATAAACAGTAGCCCTTTGAAGATCACGTCATTGAATGCATGCGATACTGCGCCGTTAATACCCAGTGCGCCTCCGATGCCAATGCCGACGACCATAAATCCGATCTGGTTGATCATGCTATAGCTCAACACGCGGCGCAGATCGTTTTCGATAACGGCAAAGAAAACCGGAAATATGGTCATGATCGCGCCGATGTAGATGAGCAGGTCTTCGCCGGCAAATCCGCGCGCGAGGGCATATACAGCGGCTTTGGTAGTGAATGCACTCAAAAATACGGTGCCTACGGGCGTGGATTCTGGATAGGCGTCAATCAGCCAGTTGTGGAGCAGGGGAAAGGCGCATTTGATTCCAAAGGATAGAAATATCAGGTAGTGATGTCCCTCATTTAGGCCGATGTGATCAAAGGCGAGAGATTTTGTGTGCAAAAAGTAGAATACCGCGCCGAGCAGGAGTAGCAAGCCCGAAGAGATGTGCATGACCAGATAGCGCATTCCCGACCGCAGTGCGCGCTCACCGCCGCGCGCCCACACGAGGAATACCGATGTGATCGCCAGCAATTCCCAGAAGATAAATAAGGTGATTAGATCGCCGGCAAATACCGCTCCAACCGCGGATCCCGCGTAGATTAATCCCGTGCCGATCTGCAACCGGTCTTTGAGGTGTAGCGCGTAAATTGCGCCGATAAAAGCCGCCAGATGGAAGAGGTAGCCAAATAGCATGCTCAAGCGATCTGCACGCAGCACGGTCAGTTCGTAGCCGCCATAGGTGATGTGCCACAGGGTGCCATCGGCAATGGTCAGCAGGTTTAAAAATCCGAGCACGGGCAAGCATATCGACGCGATGCGGCGCGGTGTGGTTGGCAGGCAAAATAATAACAGACCGCCCATGAGCAGGATTAGTGCGGGATGAATCTCACTCATCGTAATAGTCCTCTGATCGCATGATCATTTTTCGCAAGGGTATGGCCCCCATGACGATCAATGTGCAGGCGACGAATCCGTAAATGGCGTAAAATCCAAACCAGCCTTCAACTGGCAACTCGCCTTCGGCAAACGTCAGGTGCCGATGCACGATGAGGTCGGTCAGGATCAATAACGCACAACAGACAAAAAAGCAGAGAATCAAGCGGCGCACATTGCCGGGATTGTCAAAAATATGTGGGCGTTCATTCGCATCAGGATATTCGGAATGGTTCATGGCATGGCCTCTCCGATCATGAGCAACAGGTTCAGAACAGGGTCGGGATAGATATAGAGTACCAGGCAGCCGATGGCTGTAAATGATAAGGGGAGCACACAGGCAAGCGGTGCTTCGTGCAGGCCGTCTGCGTGATGGTCATCGGTTGCGGATGCAAAAAATGCATAGATGGGAATTGGCAACAAATAGAGGACGTTGAGTAGGGAACTGATGAGCAATACGCCTGCCGCGACGTAGCGATGGGCTTCAATAGAAGCCAGGACCAGATACCACTTGCTCCACGCGCCTGCAAAAGGCGGAATTCCGATAATGCTCAACGCACCGATCAAAAAGGCGAACATGGTAAATGGCATCTGCCGTCCAATGCCTTTCATGTCGCTGATTTCTGTTTTGTGCAAAGCCACCAGGATGGCTCCGGCACAGAAGAACAGGGTGATTTTGCCAAAGGCGTGCGTTACGATGTGCATGCTGCCGCCCAGTACACCCAAATCATTTGCAAGCGATGCTCCCAGCACGATGTAGGATAACTGGCTGATTGTGGAATATGCCAGTCGCGCTTTCAAGTTGTCCTTTGTCATCGCTACCAGCGATCCCACCAGAATGGTGAAGCCCGCGATGTAGGTCAGCCATTCGCTGAGACCCGCACCCGAAAGCAGATCTGTGCCAAAGAGGTAGATCACCACTTTCATTATTGTGAATACGCCGGCTTTTACCACGGCTACTGCATGCAATAATGCACTGACAGGCGTGGGTGCGACCATTGCTGCGGGCAACCATCGGTGGAATGGCATTAACGCCGCTTTTCCGGTTCCAAAGGCATAGAGACCGAGGAGGACGATTACAATGCCTTCGCTCGCTTTGCCGGTTAAAATGCCGCCCGGTGTAAATTCCAGCGTGCCGGTCAGTTGCCAGGTCCACACCATGCCCAGCAACAAGAATCCCACGGAAGTACTCATCAAAATGCCCATGTAAATGCGCCCGGCGCGCATGGCTTCTTCACTGCGATGGTGCGTTACAAGTGGATATGTCGATAGGGTTAAAATTTCGTAAAAGATGAAGAGGGTGAACATGTTGCGGGCAAATGCCACGCCCAGAGCAGCCGAGATCGCAAATGCAAAGAATACAAAAAATCGCGTCTGATTTTCTTCGTGATGCCCGCGCATGTACCCGATGGCATAGATTGTGGTGACAATCCACAAACCCGACGCGATGAGGGCAAATATCATGCCCAATGGCTCTATCTGAAATGCCAGTGATAGGCCCGGCATTACGTCTATGATATGCGCGGCGGGCTGTGCGCCGTCCATCACCGAAGGCAAAAGTGAAATGACAGTGCCAAAGGTCAATACAGCCGCAATCAATCCGATGGCTTCGCGCACATTGGGGCTGCGCGAGGTCAGTGCAATAAAGGGCATGCCCAGAAGCGGTAACGCGATGGATACGAGTATGGCGGTTGATCCACTCACGGCGTTACCCCTATCAATAATTCGGCGGCGCGTTGTGCCACGTTGACGGTCAAGTCCGTTTGAATACCAAAATACACTGTCGCTCCTGTCAAAATCCACATGGAGATCTGCATCATTAACGGTGCTTCTTTTACATTGGCGTCATCATCGGCTTTCTGAAAGTAGGCCACTTCAACGACGCGCCACACATATACTACGGCGAGCAGGGAACTGAGCAAGGCGAGCAGTGCTACGGGCCACCATCCGGCTTCCAGCGCGGCCAGGATCAAATACCACTTGCTGATAAAGCCCACGGTTAACGGCACGCCAATCAAGCTCAAACCCGCCAGTACAAAAGCCGCCATGGTCACGGGCATGCGCCGCCCAAGTCCTTTCCAGTCGGCAAGATCAGAGGATCCAAGGCGCAACACCGCGCCGCCCACGGCCAAAAATAGGGCGGCTTTCATCAGGGCGTGATTAAACAGGTGAACAATCCCGCCCGTCAATCCGGTTACGGAAACAAAGCCGATGCCCAGCATCATATACCCGATTTGAGCCACGCTGGAATAGGCCAATAATCGCTTTATATTGGTCTGGTAAATGGCGGATAGAGATGCCACGTAAATCCCGATGAGGGATAGGGGGATTAAAAAGGCATCGAGGTTGAGTTTTTCAAATACAAA
>JAPPIE010000419.1:3184-4711 GCA_028874765.1 Gemmatimonadota bacterium | reverse complement strand
ACGACAATTGCCGTCAGGATGAGTACATGGGGCAATGGGTTGGAATACGCTTCAATACCTTCACCCAGAATGGGCGCAGTGCCGCCGCTGACTTTTCCTATGCTGATATAGAGCAAGAAAACCGAAACCTGGAAGATACTCAGGCCAATCAATTTTTTGACGAGATTGGGGCGCGCAATTGCGGTGTACAATCCAATCATCATCAAGACCATACAGGCCCAGTAGTTGAACAATCCGACAGAGATCATCGCAGTCGCCTCCGACCTGCAAATGAAAAAAAGATGGCTATCATTACGGCGGCTACGGTAATACCCACGCCGAGTTCGACCAGGAAGATGCCCAGGTGTTGTCCGTGCGGTGGGTCGGCCGGATCCAGAGCAGTATAATTCAGGAAGTTGTAACCGAGAAATAGGGAGACCAATCCCGTGCCCGCATAGAGCAAGACGCCGAGTGCGACGAGCGTTTCAATGACCCGGGGTTTTACAATTTGTTTTGCGGCTTGTAGGCCAAAAATGAGCGTGTAGAGCACCACTGCCGCGGCAAAAATCACACCGGCTTGAAACCCGCCTCCGGGTCCGAAGTCGCCGTGAAATTGCACGTAGAGCGCGAATAACAGTATCGGCGGAATTAACCACTTGCCCACTACGCGGGGAATACTCTGATGTCTCATTGCTCGTCCTCCTTGCGCCAGATGTGTCCCAGGAGCAATATTACGCCGATACCAGCCGTAAAAATCACGGCTACTTCACCCAGTGTATCGTATCCCCGGTAGCTCGCCAATACCGATGTCACGATATTGGGGATTCCCATTTCTTCTCCCGATTTTTCAATATAGCGATTGGCAACGTGTGTGTGAACGGGCGCATTGGGGTCGCCGAACATCGGCATGTCCAGTGTGCCGTAAATAAGCGCGCTACCCGTAATGAGTACGACGAGTAGTGCCAATGCATTATTTTTTTGAGCAACTTTTTCTGCGCGCGTCGTCAATGATAGGGTGCCCAGGAGGAGCACGGTTGACACACCGGCTCCGACAGCCGCTTCGGTAAATGCGACATCGACGGCGTCGAGCAATGTAAATACGATAGCCGCGAGGAAGCTGAATATGCCCATCATCATTGCGGCCATAAACAAATTGTGCATTCGGGATACCGCAATCGCGAGTACGATCATAAAAGACAGCAGGGCGATGTCCAGTATTTCAGTCATGCTCATTTTTCCCTTTGTTGTCGGGGTCGTCAACAAAAGGCTTGAGGCCCGACGTAAATGCCGCTTTGCCTACCGCGTGGGTCGATGTGGGGCTGGTGATGAGCAATATCACCAGAATCATCACCAGTTTTACTGTGACCGTTGTCAGGCCGCCCTGAAACATCAGCCCCAGCAGGACGAGGCCCGCCCCCAGTGTGTCGGTAATGCCACCGCCGTGCATGCGGCTGTAAAAATCGGGTAAGCGCAACAGCCCCAGGCCGCCTATCATGCACAGAATACATCCCGAGATAAGGCAAATCCAGCTCAATATATCGACAATCG
>JAPPIE010000419.1:0-3084 GCA_028874765.1 Gemmatimonadota bacterium | reverse complement strand
TTCCGGATCGGCACCCAGGTCATTATAGGTCACAAATTTTAGAACGGCCAATGTGCCGATGAAGTTGATCAATACATAAATAAGGGCGAGGTCCAGAAAGTCGGGTCGGTCAGTTAAAAATCCGAGTACAGCAATAAATAATACGGTTTTGGTGCCAAACATATTTACCGATAGGATGCGATCGTACACAGTTGGCCCCAATAGGGCGCGGCAAAGTGCCAGTGCCATGGTGACCAATATGCCGATCATTGCCGCAATAAACATCTCATTGCTCCAGTGCCGTCGTCACGCGGCGGTCCATATCGCCGCTCTGTACATCGTCAGCGGCTTCTTTTGTCAGGGCATGTACCACAATATCTTCTTCGTCCAGGTCGAGTGACACAGTGCCGGGGGTCAGGGTTATTGAATTGGCAAAAATGACGCGACAGAGATCGGTTTTTTGCGTTCCCGTTACGCGCACTATGCGCGGGGCAATGGGCAATCTGGGATTCAAAATGCGTTTTGCCACGTCGATATTCGCTTTGATAATGGCCCAGGCCAGCCACGGAATATACACAATCAGGTGTCGGGCCAGATTAATCTGGATCCCTTCTTCATCTACAATAGATAGACATCCCGCCAGATAAACGACAAAAGCGCAGGACAATATACCCATGGTGAGGACCAGCGCGTGTTCAAGCGTATAATGTCCAGACCAGAGTAGCCAGAGGATAAATGACAAAACGAAAAAAAAGATGTATCGCATATAAACCTCGGATGAAAGCATGGGGGCGGTTCCTATGCCGTCCTCAGAGTCAGCCTACCGAAAAGGCACAAAAAACCCATTCGTTCGCCCGAATAGGGTGGATGTGCGAACTATTCTATTTAATATTTTTCAACGCAAAAAATCAAGCGAAATATCTCATCGCGTCTTATCTTGTAGGCGGGTTATTTATTATTGAGCAACTGCTTAATTAATAGAAAGGTACAGTCGGTGTCAACTATTCTGATCGCATATCTGTTTACAGCACTTATTTTTGGATTTTTTCTCTATTATTTTGTTTGGCGAAATCGCTATGTGACGCAGATTCGCCTATCTGTTTACAAAGTTGAAGGGCGGGTTGTGAGTATTGAGCGCGTGGTGAGGGAGATTCAGGTGAATGAGCATCGGGATCTGCTGGCATTAAAACGCATTGAGTGGAGGGTTGTTTACAAAGACCGGGATGACAATCTCTGCGAGACCCGTTGCCGCGTTCAAGGCGGGCAACTCGACTGGCATCCTCCGCTGTCATGATTTTTACATGCCCCAAATATCGATATCGACCCCATTGCTCAATGTGCGGCGATCATGGAATATTTTGTCTGCCCAACGCCTGCCTTCACGACGGTCAAAGATTATCAGATGCCCCGTCTCTGCATCACATCGATCCATGTACTCCGCGGTCTGATCAAGACCATCGGTGATGGTTTGTTCCAGGCTTTTGTGGAGGATTTTGCACTCGATCACGATTTTGCGCGTCTGATCGCCCTGTGGCCAGACGATTAGCAAATCCGTGCGCATTCGACCAAGGCCATACTCCCGCTCAATGCGTCCACCGCTGTTGACAATCCGCTGGAGAAAGGCTTGTAACAATAACTGTGGACCGGCTTCCTGGTATTGGAACCGCTTCACCCAATGTTCTGAGTGTTCGCGGAAGAAGGTTTGAAATGCAGTCATCAGTTTGACGACGTTCAGGCTACCATCGGCATTGACATACCAGGCTGTTTCCTGTTCGAATTCCTCTTGAACGACCCACGTCAACTCGCGGGGGACGACCTCGGCGTAGATGGGATTGGCGATACGCAACGGACGCTTTTGAGCCATGAGGCCGAGATCTCGCACATACTCCAGGTCTCGGTCGATGAAGTGGCGTACCTCGGCTCCGCTCAAAAGTGGTTCGATAACGCGCCGCACGCGGTCTTCCTTGAGCTTGTCGGCCAATTGGTCAAGGTGCATCTCTCGGCGCTGGATGAGTTGCTCTTGTGCGTTGCGGATGGCGTCGGCTGTGATTGGGATGTCGCGGTTTTGTGCGCCTTCGCCATAGAAACAGGTTTCGTCAGATAGGGCATTGACCAGCCAGGGCTGTCCCTGGGTCTGTCTCCAGATGAGTTCCAGCGCGTTGGGGGTGAATTGCTGTCCGGTTTCTTCGGTGTGCTGGCCGAGCAATGCGATCACTTCATCTTGTGAGAAGTCGCCCAGTCGCAGGGATCGCGCTTTAATGTTGAAGGCACTGCCACCAGCGATGATGGCGTTGGCTGAACTGGAATGAATGCGGTAATCGCGCACATCGCGCACCCCACACAATATCACGCTTTGCGGAAAACTGTCCGGACGACGGTCGTAGCCTGCTCGCAACTGCCGTAGCACGGATAGCAGAGAATCCCCGATCAAGGCATCGATCTCGTCAATGAGCAACACCAGAGGCTTCGGGGCAGCCTCGGCCCAGCGCGTCAATGCTTCGCGCAGGGCACCGTGAGGGCCAGACCTCGCCAGGATACCGGGCCAGACCTCGTCCAGAAATTCGTCGCCAGTCGAACGCGCCCGGGATGCCAGTTCGTCCAGAATGGTGCGCATCACCTGTTCCACATCTTCGCGCGCTGTCTGCCCGCCTTCAACGTTGACATACACGCAGTGATAGTCGTCTTCGGCGTTGAGCAAGTCGCGCAGGGCCAGCAGGGCAGAGGTCTTGCCCGTTTGTCGGGGCGCGTGCAGGACGAAATAGCGTTTGTCGCGGATAAGTCGGCGGACTTCGGTAAGGTTGAGCCGCTCCAGAGGCGGGATGCAATAATGATCCGCAGCCACTACGGGTCCACTCGTATTGAAGAAGCGCATCCCTATGTCTCCTTTTGTAATGAATATCTCCGCGAGATCCATTGCCGTGCGGGAGGTGGTTGACGCTACGATCCCACTTTTTCTGTGATGGAGACGGTGGTCTGGTCTTGTTGCGCTTTTTTGCGACGTGGACATGTAAAGCAGGCCGAGTCTTCGTCGAGGCTCTGTTCATGGGTTTCTAAGACGTCGCCACAACAACTTTGCTGCTTTTTTTTATATTGAGCAAATGTCAA
>JAPPIE010000385.1 GCA_028874765.1 Gemmatimonadota bacterium | reverse complement strand
CCGAGCATGGTCCCGTTGACCTATCGACAGAACATGTCGGCACAAAAGGCGCAGGTCTGCCATGTCCGATTCGTGCAGAAGATTGATGCCGGGGCGCAGGCTCGGTTTCTGGTGTTGATGGTCTCAGGAGACTGTCGAGACGGAGCGGTTCAGGGCGAGGTTGTTGACGGTAGAATTGAGGCCACCGTCACGGCGTGGGGAGAAACAGAGCGCATTGTTCTGAACTGAGAGCTATTCATGAAAACTGGACGTGTATATCTCATAGGTGCCGGGCCGGGCGATCCGGAATTGATAACTGTGAAGGGCCTGCGTCTGATTCGGGAAGCCGATATAATCTTGTATGACGGGTTGGCGAATCCAGAGCTTTTGAAGGAAGCGCGGAGGGAGTGTGAGTGTATCAATGTGGAAAAGCGCCCGGGTTTTCAGCGCGTGCAGCAAGATGAGATTAACCAGATGATGGTCGATTTTGCCAAAAAAGGGTTGATGGTGGTGCGATTAAAAGGAGGCGATCCCATTGTTTTTGGGCGCGGTGGAGAAGAAGCTGAGGTTCTGCGAGACCACGAGATTCCGTTTGAGATTGTACCGGGTATTACCAGTGCAATAGCGGCACCCGCTTATGCGGGTATTCCCGTGACGCATCGCGGTATATCCCCACATGTGACGATTGTAACGGGGACAACGGCTTCGCTTGAAGGAGATGGAGAAGTTGATTGGGAGGGATTGGCAAAAGTGGGTGGTACGCTCCTGATTTTGATGGGCACGAGAAAACGAAGTGAAATTGCCCGACGTCTCATCGCGGGGGGACGCTCGCCTGAAACGCCCGTTGCGGCCGTACAGTGGGGGTCTTTGCCATTGCAACGGACTGTGAAAACGACGTTGGGAGAGATGGACGCTGTCGAGATGGCCAATCCCGCAGTCATTGTCGTTGGGAAGGTCGCGGCGATGGATCTGGATTGGTTTGCGTCTAAGCCCTTGTTCGGCAAAACGATTGCTGTGACGCGAGCGCGCACGCAGGCGAGTGAATTGGTACAGATGCTGCGGGCGTTGGGGGCGCAAGTGCTGGAAGTGCCGACTATTGCATTTGCCGAGCCCCAAAATTGGCGCGATGTGGATTGTGTTCTTGCAGATGTTCATTCTTATGATTGGCTTGTTTTGACAAGTACAAACGGAACCGATCGCTTTTTTGAGCGTCTTTTTAAGCAAGACCGCGATGTGCGCGCATTGGGTGAGGTAAAAATTGCGACTATTGGCGCGGCGACATCGGATCGGGTGCACGAGTGGCGTCTCAATGTAGATCTCGAAGCGGCAAACCGCACATCAGAAGGCCTGCTCGCGGATTTTAGTAAGGATCTTTCAGGCCAGCGTTTTTTGCTACCTCGTCCTGAAAAATCTCGAGATGTGCTCGCTAATAAGCTCCGGGAACGCGGCGGGGAAGTTCGTGAAGTTGTTGTTTACAAAACGGTTATGCCCGAGTGCTTACCCGAAAAATTTTTACAGCTACTAAGACAAGATGCCATAGACCTGGTCGCTTTTACGAGTTCTTCTACGGTATTAAATCTGGTGAGTCTGTTAAAAAAGACACGGCAAGATTGGGAATCCTTGCCGTCTGCGTGTATCGGTCCCATCACAGCCCAAACTGCAGTTGCACAGGGATTTGATGTGGTTGTCGAACTCGACGAGACATCGGTATCTATTTCTGGTCTTGTAAAAGCAATTTTAACACATTTTAGATAAAAAATGCGGTTGACATACCTGCTGGTAAGTAGTAAATTTATATAGATGAAGTGCAAACACTTTCATACAACAGGAGGAAGCGTTATGAAACGTTTGATTATTGCAACCTGTTTAGGGCTGGGACTGGTTGGCTCGGCCATTGCCGGACCCCTGACGCAGGGTATAGTATTTACGGGCGGTGAAAATAGCCTGGCAAGTCTGGTGCTGCAACGCACGCAAAATATTGTTGCTGAAGATGGCGTTTTGAAGTTGCAGGTCGCTATCAATCACGCACAGAAATTGAAGGGGTATGGCTTTGTACTGCAGTACGATCAATCCAAGTATGAATTTGTCGAAGCGCGCCAGGTTGATCAAAATCTGCTCGATGCGAACAGTGGACAACCCGCGCTATTTCTCGCGTCTAACAAGACGCCAGGGCAAGTGGCTGTTGGCGCGATGAAGGTCGATGGTCAAGCTGTCAGCGGCGATGGCGGGTTGGTTGAGTTTACGTTTAAAACCACTCACACACCTCTTGCTTCTGACTTTCAGATCCTCGACGGTGTGATGGTTGATTTGGCTGGCGGTATTGATGCGATTACCAATATTGAAATTGGTGCCCTCAAGCCCATGCCGAGAGATTACGCCCTTGGACAAAATGTCCCGAATCCTTTTAACCCTTCCACGACAATTGAATATCGGTTGCCCGAAGCAGGTGATGTTCTACTGGTGATTTACAATTTGCTCGGACAGGAGGTTCGCACCTTAGTTCGAGAGTCGATGGATGCGGGTTTTCACTCGGTCGTTTGGGATGGCACGGATGAATTTGGCAAGCAAGTAGCCAGTGGGATTTACATTTATCGCATGTCAGTGGCCGATTTTACCCAGGTTCAGCGCATGATGTTGCTGAAGTAATGGGCGCATTCGGAAAGGGTATAGCTGGTAAGTGAACTTTCGGTCAGTTCATTTTCGAGGCCGCTTCTTTTGAGGCGGCCTTTCTTTTTGGAAAGGGAGTAGCATGATTCGCGTTGGACTGGTGGGCTATGGTTTGGGGGGGAAAGTCTTCCACGCACAATTGGTACAGATGGCCCCTGAACTCGAACTCTACGCGGTTTGTTCGCGTTCGGTAGAGAAACGCCAGGATGCAGAGGGTGATTTTCCACAGATCGTGACGTATGACATTTTTGACGCGCTATTGGAAGATGACAATATCGATCTCGTTGTGTTGGCGACACCGCACGACACGCACGCACCGATGGCTATTCGGGCAATGGACGCGGGCAAACATCTCGTAACAGATAAAATTATGTGTTTGAATGAGTCCGAAGCGCTATCAATGATTGAAGCGTCTGAGCGCAATCAGGTGCTTTTGAGTGTGTATCAAAATCGGCGATGGGACGGCGATTTTTTGACGTTGCAACACATACTTGCAGAAGGAATACTGGGCGATATTTATACAATTGAGTCCAATATCACAACTTATGGCGGACCCCATGTCGGATGGCGTGCCTGGAAAAAATACGGCGGAGGACGCGTACTCGATTGGGGAGCACATCTGGTCGATCAAGCTCTCAGACTTTACGGTCCGACAGTTGAAACCGTTTTTGCTGATTTGCAATATCGCTATCCCAAAGACAAGGCCGATGTTGAGGCTCTATCTCTGATTCACCTGAGATTTGCAAACGGAGTGCGATATTTTATAGAATTGGGCACCGCGTGGATGTATGCCAAGCCGCGCTATCATGTGCGCGGCGCACTCGGAAGTTTCAGAAAATACGGCATAGATCCTCAAGAAGCAGCGATGAAGTCGGGCGTTTTTGGCGTACCCGTTCCAGAAGACCCTGCGCGTTACCAGTTGCGCGTTATCAATGAGCGCGGACAAACCGTAGAGTCCCCCGTCTCACCCATATTTGGCAGCTATCGCACGTATTACGATAATGTGGGTGCGGCACTTGTACATGGAGAAGAATTGCTGGTCAAACCCGAGGAATGTTTAGAGGCCATTCGCGTGATTGATGCAATCAGGCTGTCGGCAGAACGAGAAGAGGTTGTTAAGCTAATATAGGAAAGGGTCGTTTTATGGTGTGGGGTATTGTATTATTTGTCATTTTTACGGGTTGTTATCTCGGGCAGTGCGTTTCTTCTGGCCTAGGTGAAAAGCGCGGCTGGTCATTGCAGTGGATATGTTGGTTGATCACGAGTTTGACAATTTTGATCTGCTATTTCATTGTTTAGGGCCAACACTGTGTTGTTTTGCGAATTAAAACGCCATCTCGACAAGCCCGATGAAACATATATGTGCGATTTGGTTGCCCGTGGCACAGATTGGCTGGTTTTGTCTTATGTGTCAAACCGCGCCTGGGAATTCGCTGGCACCCACCTGCCTGCTGGTTCCCAAACGCTGGCGTTTTACCAAACGGGGGTCGCACATGTCCTGTGGCGAATGTGTGCCCCTTCAGGTGATCTGAAGGGGCATTTGTTTCATATTTGTCGAGATGTACAGGTGGAAGAACGCAGGGTTAGTTATTTGGATCTGCTTTTGGATATATGGATAGATTCCGATGGTGTTGTCGAGGTGTTAGACCGAGAAGATGTGGATATGTGTTATAGAGAAGGCAAACTGTGTGAAGCCGATCTGAAATCCATAGCGGCAGAAGAGAAACGGATTGTGGCGCACTGGCCCGCACTGGTGCGCGAGATGGGCGAGTTATTATGCGACCTATAATGATTTCTTTTTTTCTTCGAGCAGTGGGATGAGTTCTCTGAGATATTTGCGAAAATCTTTGGCAATAGCCGGATGGCTGAGGGAAAAGACCACTGAGGTTTTGAGATAGGATAGCAGGTCGCCCACCGTATGCCATTCCCCTTCGATGGCGCATGCGTACACTGCCCGGGATTGGCTCATCAATTCAATGGCGTCGGTGAGCTGATATTCTCCATTTTCGGCAGGTTCGATCTGTTCGAGGAAGTCAAAAATTTCGGGTCCAAAGATATAGCGCCCCAGCGTCGCGAGATTTGATGGTGCTTTTGCAGGATCGGGTTTCTCAACGAGCCCCTCAACGAGATAGACATCGTTTATGCGTTTGGCTTTAATAGCGCCATAGCTGCTGATGCGTTCTTGCGGTACTTCTTTGACCGCGAGGATCGAGCTATTATACTTTTCGTAGTGATCGATCATTTGCCCAATGCAAGGGCGTTCTGAAACGACGAGGTCGTCGCCGTAAAGAACGGCAAAGGGTTCGTCGCCAATATGTTTGCGAGCTTTGAGAACAGCGTGTCCTGTACCCAACTGATCTTTTTGCCGCACATAGTGGATGTCGGCCAGTTGTTCGATCCGATCAAGGGTCTCGAGCATTTTTCGATCTGCGCGTTCATGCAATGCATGGGCGATTTCGATATTGCGATCAAAGTGGTCTTCAATTGCGCGTTTCCCCCGGCCCGTGATGATCAAGATATCTTCGATACCCGAATTGACGAGTTCCTCAATGATGTACTGAATTGCCGGCTTGTCAACAATGGGCATCATTTCTTTGGGCAGAGCCTTAGTGGCGGGCAGCATGCGGCTGCCGTGCCCCGCTGCGGGAATTACTGCTTTCCGAATTTTCAACAGGACCTCCAATACCGAGATTTGTCAAATGATCTGAATGACAAATCTCAGATTACCAGAAAGAAATGTCAAGGATATTTTCCCACAACATATTGTCTCTCGTTACTTGACTTTATTTTTTTAAAGAGTTATTATGTCGTCTTCTCGCTGCCATTCAACGTTTTTCCGACAGGCAGTTGTGAATACCGAGAAATACAGACCAATTTTTTTAACTAATTTTGCCGGATTATTGTTCGCTTTATCAATTCCGGTGGGAGATACTTCAGCTATGGCCTTTTGGTTTTCGAACTTGTTTTCTAATGATATTGGTATTGATCTGGGAACTGCCAATACACTGATTTATGTTAAAGGGCAGGGCATTGTGATCAATGAACCTTCAATTGTAGCCCTTGAACGTCATACGCGCAAGCCGCTGGCCATTGGTGCTCAGGCCAAAGAAATGCTTGGGCGCGAAAAACCAGATATAGAGGTGGTGCGCCCGCTCCGCGATGGCGTTATCGCCGATTTTGATGTGACTGAGGAAATGCTGCGTTTTTTTATTTCTAAAGTACAAAAAAATAAACTGCTGGTCAGGCCACGCGTTGTGATTTGTGTGCCTTCTGGTGTTACACCTGTTGAGATGCGCGCTGTAAGCGAAGCTGCCGACCGCGCAGGTGCCCGCGAAGTTTATTTGATAAAAGAGCCCATGGCGGCTGCGATTGGCGTTGGGTTGCCTATAGAAGATGCGGTGGGTTCTATGGTCGTTGATATTGGTGGTGGAACAACGGAGATCGCGGTAATCGCACTGTCTGGCATTGTGACGTCCAGATCGATTAAAACAGCGGGCGATGAATTGACAGAAGTCATTGTGCAATTTCTCAAACGCAAACACAACCTGCTGGTGGGAAGCCGCAGTGCAGAGCAAATCAAGTGTGCTATTGGTACTGCTGTGGGACTTGAGGAAGAACTGCAACATATGTGCCGTGGTCTGGAGATGGTGCAAGCAATTCCCAGAGTTATTAATGTCCATTCAAAAGAAATCAGGGAGGCATTGGCCGGTTCGGTAAATGCGATCGTTAACGCTGTGCGCCGAACACTTGAGCAGACACCCCCCGAATTAGCCGCTGACATTCTCGACAATGGCATAATTTTGACAGGGGGAGGGGCATTATTGCGCGGGCTGGATCGGCGATTGGTCAATGAGACTGGTTTGCCCGTTATGGTAGCCGATGATCCATTGACCTGTGTGGTGCGAGGTACGGGGAAAGTGCTTGAAAATATCCAGGGATACAGAAACGTTTTGGTATAGCGATGCAACGAATTCGTGTTTTTTTACGTGTTCATCGTAAGGGCGTTGTGCTGAGTGTTGCGATTTTTGCGTCGTTGATATTGATGTTGTTCGATTCCTCAATACAGACGCGATTTCCACACAGTATTGTTCTTGGGTCGATGTCTATTGGGCACCGTATCTTTGCCTGGCCAATGGGACTTTCATCGCTGCGATACGAAAATGAGGCTCTGCGCGACCAGAATTTGCGTCTTTCCCTCGAATTGCTCAAACTCAGAGAGGCTCAACTTGAAAATGCACGCCTCCATGCCTTGTTGCATTTCAAGTCGCAGCAGGCGGCTGAAAAATCTTATATCGTTGCGCGGGTGATTGCACGCAATCCCGCGCGAATTGCAAATACGATATTGATTGATGCCGGTGCAGATGAAGGGATACAGGCCCGCATGCCTGTTGTGACTGCGGATGGGTTGGTGGGGCGTATCATGGAAGTACACGGATATACTGCTATTGTGCAGTTGCTCATAGATCACAACTGTCGGGTCAGTGCCGTGGTGCAGCGACACAGTCGCGTAAGTGGTATTGTGTCTTTTGAGGATGGCGTATTCTATTTGAAAAATGTGTCGCTTCGGGGGGATATTAAAGTCGACGATCTGGTCGTATCGTCCGGTTTGGGGGAAATGTTTCCCAAAGGGCTTTACGTGGGGCAGGTCGTCAAAGTAGGAGATGAAGCACAGGGTTTGTTTAGAGAGGTCATTTTGGCACCGGGCGTAAATTTCCACAATTTAGAGGAAGTTTTTGTGCTAAAGACCAATTCACAGATTAATAATTAAAGTGTTACAATTGAATCGATTTTTTGAGCTCCCTGAGGGCAGTGCCTTCGGGGGATTTTTTGTAGTAGGTATCCAGCGGAAAGCAGCCCGATATCATACCATTTCGGGGGGCTGTGGTGCAGTCGCTGAAGGTTCGACAGAGTTTGCGTTTGGACGCTTCTCCTTTTTGGAGTACATCTACGGGCAAGTCGGGATAAGATAGCACCATGCGCCCCAGGCCGATAAAATCTACCTTGCCATCGCGCACGAGCATTTGAGCAACATGGGGCAAAAATTCCTGAAGATAGGAATAAGCCGTGCCGACGATGAGCAAATCGGAAAATTGTTTTTTGATTTGCGCCGTAATGTCAACTTGACGAGCAACGCCCACGAGTGGGTCTTCGGGCGGTTGATAGCCATCAGAAGGGGGGAAATAAGCGGGCCGCTGAATGTGGGGATTGTAGTAGGGACTGCCGGCTGAGAGGTTGACAAGCAAAATGTCGAGTTCGCGCAGCAATTCGAGGAAACGACAGGTTTCGGCGATATTTGCGGCGATGGGATTGTCTTCATCGATACCAAAGCCGTATTTATAGGGCAGGTAGTCGGAAAAATCCTCGGGAATGCCGGGTCCGAGTTTTTTGCCTTCGGATTGTTCAGGGTCGGGATAAAAAGGCACAAAGTCGAATGCGCTGAGGCGCACACCGATTTTGAGATCGGGACAATCGGCGCGAATGCCCGCGACGATTTCGCGAAGAAATCGGGTTCGGTTCTCAAATGAGCCACCATAAGGTCCCGGTCGGGTAAAGGCACTCAAAAATTCGTGGCCGATATAACCGTGGCAGTGTTTGACATCGACAAATTGATACCCGAGATCACACGCCATGCGCGCGGCGCTGTGATAGTCGTCAATCAGGCTTTTGATTTCGCTGTCGGACAGCACTGGGGCGTCTGAGTCAATGCCAAATTTACGGTCGAGGATCGGATGGCGATACACAATGCGGGGTTCGAGTTTGATTTTGTCATTGGGTCTGCAAAAACGGCCTGAGTGGGTCAATTGAAGACCAATGAGAAGGTCATCGGTGTCGCCGATATGTGTGCGGTGTGCCGATAGGAGTTCTTCGCGGAGTTTGCCCAGACCTGCTTTGGTATGTTCGGCTGCAAAGAGTTGATTGGGATTTGCGCGTCCTTCGGGGCGCACGGCAACCGCTTCGCCGCCCCATATCAATTTTGCACCGCTCAGCCCAAAATTGTGCCATCGCCGAAGGGTATGTTCCGAGGGATTGCCATCAATTTCGCCATCCCAGCCTTCCATGGGATGGATACAGAAGCGATTGCCAATGCGAAAGCCCTGACACTCGCTTGTTTGGGCAAGTGGTGATTCTGGTGCCTTGAGAATTTCGTCATCGCAGGGGAGGTCAATCCCCAGGCTATTGACATGCGCTTTGAATGATTCGACAGTTTTGTGATGTCCGATGCGCTGGTATTTTGCCAGAGGCATTGGCACTCCTTGGGCGAAATGGTTTGCATTATGTGTTTTAGAAAGCTATGAATATACCAAAGGATGTTTTGGGAAGCAATGTTTCTGAAAGGAGTCATTATGGCAGTGGAAGATTATGTACAGATTGTGGTACCTGGCGATGAGCCGGTACAGATTGCGGGATCACCCCATCTCGAGCAATTGGCAAATTACGGCAATGTGGTGCTTTACGATACGCGACCCGAGTCAGTAAAAGAAAAGATCGAACGGGTAAGGGACGCCGATGTGATTATGAACACACGCGGTGCTGTGACGTGGGGCGAGCAAGAGTTTAGCCAATTGCCAAAGTTGAAAATGATTACGACGTGTTCTATTGGCACAGATATGTTCGAGCTGGAGGCCGCAAAAAAGTATGGCGTTGTGATTTGCAACCAGCCGGGAAGAACAGCACCGGTTGTGGCAGAGCACATGTTTGGACTGATGTTTGCCGTTGCAAAACGCGCTGCATATTTAACCACAGAAATGAAAAAGGGAGGCTGGCCCCGGCGAGATAATGTGATGCTTCAGGGCAAAACTTTAGGGATTATTGGTGCGGGCAATATTGGTGCTGAGATGGCGCGACTTGCCCAGGCGATTGGGATGGAGGTGATTGCGTGGACATTTCATCCGTCACCTGAGCGCGCGGAAAAACTCGGCGTGCGTTTTGTCGAGTTAGACACGCTGCTCGAAACTTCTGATGTCGTCAGTCTGCACGTGGCGTTGACAGATGATACCAGGGGAATAATCGGCGAGGCCGAGTTGGAAAAGATGAAAGCCGGTGCCCTATTGCTGAATGGCGCGCGCGGTGCGATAGTTGATACGGACGCACTGGTCAATGCGTTAAATAGTGGGCATATCGGCGGAGCGGGCATCGATGTGTATGAAGAAGAACCGACACCGCCCGATTATCCCCTTTTTGCGTGTGAACAGGTGGTGCTTACGCCGCATTGTGCCGATATGACGCCAGAAGGTGTCGATCTGCTCAATAGCGGCGCAGTGGAGAATGTGATCGCATTTTTGGAGGGGCGGACGCGAAATGCGGTGACTTAAAAGTATCCGCAGATGGCGCAGTTTTTGTTGAACCTATCGCATTATTTCGCTTCGATATACCCCTCTCGAGTCAGGAGTTCGGCCATCAGGACAGCACCCCCTGCTGCACCGCGTACCGTATTGTGACTGAGGGCGATAAATTTGTAATCGAAGAGATTGTCTTCGCGGAGGCGACCGAGTGTAATACCCATGCCATTTTCCGCATCGCGGTCTAAGCGCGTCTGCGGGCGGTCATCGCCTTCGATGTACGCGAGAAATGTTTTGGGCGAGGAGGGCAGCCCTGCGGCTCTGAGGTCGCCTTCGTAGTCTTGCCAGCGCGAGAGGATATCTTCAACCGTGGGTTTTTTGTCGAATGAAACTGATACGGCAGCCATGTGGCCATCTGTAACGGGAACTCGAATGCATTGTGCTGAAATGATCGGACTGCGCCTGGGCACAATTTCATCCTTGACGATTTTTCCCCAGATTTTGTGGGGCTCGTTTTCGCTTTTGTCTTCTTCACCGCCGATATAGGGAATGATGTTGTCTATCATTTCTGGCCATGTTTCAAAGGTTTTTCCCGCACCGGAAATGGCCTGATATGTGCATACAGAGGCTGTGATGGGTTCAAATTTTGCCAATGCTTGAAAAGCCGGTACATAAGGCTGGATAGAGCAATTGGGTTTTACGGCAATAAAACCGCGTTGGACACCCAGGCGTTTGCGGTGCGCTGGAATAATTTCGGCGTGCTGAGGATTGATTTCCGGCAATAGCATGGGCACATCGGGTGTCCAGCGGTGCGCCGAATTATTGGAGATGACCGGAGTTTCAGCTTTTGCGTAAGCTTCTTCAAGTCTGTAAATCTCCTCTTTTTCCATGTCGAGCGCACAGCAGACGAAATCGACCTGTGATGTGATAGCCTCAATTTCGTGTACGTTCTGTACGACGAGGTTGGATACTGTTTCGGGTATGACAATATCGCATTGCGTCCATCGGCCTTTTACGGCTTCTCCATAGGTTTTGCCAGCAGAGCGCGGACTGGCTGCAACAGCAGTGACTTCATACCAGGGATGATCGGCGAGCAATGTGACAAAGCGCTGCCCGACCATGCCGGTTGCGCCGAGAACTCCTACTTTGAGTCTGGACATCGATTTTTCCTTTCTGCGGATCTAAAAATAAAAAAACAGTCGGTTGCCAGAGTAGAAGCACGCCGACTGCATATAGCAGAGACTGCCCACAAGAGAGTGCTCCACGGGATCATTTCCCGTGACAGTTCAGCAGATATTATCTGCTGCCCCAGCCAAATGCCCTGCGGAGAGACATTTGGCTTCGGCATCCCGACCCTTT
>JAPPIE010000170.1 GCA_028874765.1 Gemmatimonadota bacterium | reverse complement strand
GTTATACCGCACAGGCAGTAGAACTCATCAAATCCCTCGACAAAGCCTCCAGCCACGCAGACCGTCCTGCACCCAAACCGCAGGGCATCTCCGACCAGATAGAAAAAGAAATCGCCGCCATTCGCCGCACCCGAAGAAAACGCAGCGGATGAAAGGTGTGGAGCATATAAAATAGTGCCGAAGTAGGAAATGAGAAAAGGCTACGCTTTGAAAGACGTAGCCTTTGTTGTTTGCCAGAAGTTATAGATTACGCAAGAATCATCACCACATGGTCAAGCGATACATATCTTTCACATAACTGCCCATTCATCGCTCAAAATGTACACGATATTGTTCTGCACCAAACGGGCGAACCACAAATTCAGGTTGTAAAAAAGGGCACAATACAGCATATTGAAGACATAATAAGGGTATTTAAGTACTGTCTATACTATTTGTCGTGCGATGCTGTGACATTGGCCTGATATTTGCTTTGGATTCTGACAGTTGCGTGTATTCCAAAAAGACGCTAACCTTCAGATCCGGGGCATCTCTTATGGCAGATATTGACACCATCTCCAAATACCTCATTCAACACTATCCCGACCACTTTGCACATTTTGCCCTCGCACGAGATGACATTGAGGTAATTGAAGTCATTGACACGGAGCAACTCACGGTTGAAGCGCGACAGGCCGATAGCTTCATCCGCGTGAGAATCGGCGACGAAGAGGCGTTGGTACATAACGAGTTTCAAACCACCGACAGCACCAATCCGCCTATGCCTCGCCGCATGGCTGGCTATATCGGACGTGCCATAGAGCATCACGGTCTGCCGATCTATTCCAATGTCATCTACCTGCGTCCCAATGCTGGGCAGCGCGATCCTGGATTCTACGAGCAAGCCCAGCTTGGCTATCGCGTGGTGATTCAGTACAATGTGATTCGGCTGATCGAAATAGAAGGCCAACGCATCCTAAATACGGGGCATTCGGGTCTGATTCCTTTCACGCCATTGATGAAGCCACCTGAAGGGATGGCTGCGGATGCGTGGTTGCATCAGTGTATTCACACGGCTCAGACGAGCCGCATAGAACGGACGCGCAAGGCCAATTATCTGGCATGCATGGCGACCTTAAGCGAGTTGGTGTATGAAACTGAAACGATTTCTGAAATCATTATCAAGGAGGGTCTCATGGATCTGATCCGCGAATCATCTCTTATCCAATACTTTAAGCGAGAAGGCAGAGAGGAAGGTTTTGAGCAGGGAGGCAGGCAACGTGCCATTGAAGATCTTCTCGATGTGTTGGAGATCCGATTTGATATGCCCGAGACACACCCCCTATCCACCCGCATTGCCGCCATAGACGATTTGCAACGCCTCAAGCAGTTGCACCGTGCGGCTGTACAGGTGCCCAATCTCGAGGCATTTCAGCGCATGTTAGATGCGTGACTTGAAACGCGAGAACAAAATGCAACCATTTATATCCCTCATCGCATTCCTCACACTTCTTATCTCCACCCCTACCTTCGCGCTCACGGGTCGCGTCATCAACCAGACCCTCAACCGTCCCGAACCCGATGTCGAAGTCTCGTACATCCTCCATGAGACTGGAGACGTCACTGTAATGCGCGACACCACCGACAGCAAAGGCCAATTCATCCTCGACGTGCCCTCAGACCCGGGCGCCGAACCACCGCCCATGCTATTCGCCCGATACAACGGCATAGACTACCCGGGCAACCCGGCACCTGCGGGCGACACCGTTGACATCCCCGTATTTGAAACCACGGAATCCGACACCGCCATATCCCTATCTTCACACCACATCCTCCTCGACGCCCAGGCTGGCACAGTCACATACATCTTCATCGTACACAACCACGGCGACCGCACCTACCTCACGGGCGGCGACCACGGTCACGGCCTGGAAATACCCCTGCCCGACGGCGTAACCGACTTTATCCGCGCACCGCAAGGCGTACACCTGCACGGCACATTGCTCGTTGACCCGCGCCCCATCATCCCGGGAAATAGCCAGACCTTCTTCACATTTTCCATACCCCCGTCCAACCGCATCGCACAACGCATCACCTATCCCACCGCGGGCATGGACTTATTCGTCCAGCCAGCCGATACCCCCGTCTCCACAACAGTACTTCGAGACCTCGGCGGCATAACCCTGGGCGATCATGTCTTTCAGCGCTTTGGCGCCGAACAACTCGCGCCCGGCACACAGATCGACATCAAACTCTCATCGACCGAAATCGCATCCAATCTACAAACCCCAATATGGATCGCCGCAGCCAGTGTGGTCGCACTCGCAATCCTCGTCATCTACATGCGCACGCTCAAAACAACGCCCAACCGGCGCACAATACTGCTCGAACAAATCGCCGACCTCGACGAGCGATATGAAAGCGGCAACCTCTCAGAAGACGATTACAAAAACAGGCGCAATGCCCTCAAAGCCGAAGTCATTGATCTATCAGATAGCGACTAATGAACGCGGCCATCGACATACAGAACACAACCCGCCGTTTTGGTCATATCACGGCCCTGCAAGACATAAACCTCACCGTACCAACGGGATGTGTTTTTGCACTCTTTGGCCCAAACGGAGCGGGCAAAACAACCCTGTTGCGCCTCATCGCCACACTATCAAAACCATCATCGGGCGACATCTGGGTCAACGGTATAAACACCCGGCGCAATCCGCATGAAATACGCAAAAACATCGGCTTCATCTCGCATCAAACCATGCTCTACGACGACCTCACAGCGCGAGAAAACCTCGCATTTTACGGACGCATGTACGGCCTTCAAAACCTCAATATCCGCATTGAAGAAATCCTCCTCACCGTTGGCCTGAAAAACCGCCAGCGCGACCGGATACACAAATTCTCACGGGGCATGAAACAGCGACTGGCCATAGCCCGGGCCATCTTGCACCACCCATCAACCCTCCTGCTCGACGAACCCTTCACCGGCCTCGACACATCGGCTCAGTCGGTATTATCCAGCATAATCACCGGCCTCAAAGCAGAAGGACGCACCATCTTCCTCGTCACACACGACCTCGCGCGGGGCCTCGCGCTCGCAGACCGCTTTGGCATCCTCTTCCAGGGCCAATTGGTACACGAAGCATCGTCAAAAGACATCGGTGAATCCGAATTGCAAACCCTCTACGAAACCAAAACCACCCTTTGAAAATGCCTCTTTTTTTCTCACAAACCCTCGCCATTCTCCAAAAAGACCTCAAAACCGAATGGCGCACCAGAGAACGCCTCAGCGCCATGGCCTTCTTCGCATTGCTAATCGTCATCATCTTCAATTTTATATATGAACCCGGATCGCCAATCATAAAAACCGTCGCCCCCGGCATCTTCTGGATCGCCACGGCATTTGCAGGGCTACTGGGCCTGAGCAGATCTTATGCCATCGAAACACAAAACGACTGCCTGATGGGCTTGCGCCTCACACCTGCGGACCCGGGAGCGATCTTCCTTGGCAAAATGCTGGGCAACACCCTCACCATGCTCATACTCCAGACACTCATCTTGCCCATCATCGTCATATTTCTTAACGTAGAACTCGCACAGGAACTCCCGCGTCTAATCTTGCCCATCTTGCTGGGCACCCTCGGTCTTGCAGCCATTGGCACCCTCTTCTCTGCCATGTCGCTCAACACCCGATTGCGAGAAGCCTTCTTGCCCCTGCTCACACTGCCCATATTCATCCCGGCACTTCTCGCGGCCATCGAATCCTTTCGCGCAGTTCTCGAAGGCAGTGAAATCACAGACTGGCTCGTCCTCAGCAGTGCTTTTGTCGCGCTCTACATCGCTGCCTGCCTGCTCTTATTCGAATATGTCCTGGAGGATTGACAATGCCCCAAAAACCCTACATCCTTCCATTTGTCTTTGGCATTCTCGCGCTCTTATGCCTATCCATTGCGCCCTATCTGGTATTCGTTTACGCCGGAATAGAAAAAGAAATGGGACTGGCACAAAAAATCTTCTACTACCACGTCCCATCTGCTTTCTCAATGTTCCTGGGCAGCTTTCTCTGCTTCGTCTTTAGCGTCTTCTATCTCTGGAAACGCGACAAAAACTGTGACCTGTGGGCAGCGTGTTCAGCCGAAGTGAGCCTGCTCTTTGGCACCCTGGTCTTAATCACAGGTGCGATCTGGGCAAAACCCATCTGGGGCGCGTGGTGGGTCTGGGATGCGCAACTCACACTCACACTCATACTCTGGCTCATTCTCGCGGCGTATCACATATTGCGCGCCTACCTCGAAGATCCGGTTCAAAGTGCGCGCTTTCGCGCAGTCCTCGGCATAATCGGCTTCCTCAACGTACCCTTCATCCACTACGCCACCAAACTGTGGCGCACACACCACCCCGAAGTGGTACGCGGCGAAGAAATCAGCCTGCCGCCCGACATGAAAATCGCTTTTTTCTTTTGCGTCATCACCTTCTTCGCGCTCTTTTTCGCCCTGCTCTTCAAGCGCGTATCACTCGCAAAAGCGCGGGACGAACTCGAATCGCTCAAAGCTGAAATTCGGGATTGAAAACAAACTGGATTGCGGCTCAACACCATGCCGCAATGACAGAGGACTTCTATACTTTGCTCAGAGTAACTGGGCAAAACACACAATGGAGGAACTTATGCAACACCTCGAATACATGGCCGCGGCGTACATCATAATATGGGTCGCCATTCTGTTCTACTTCTTGAGCCTATCCAAACGCGAAAAAGCAATCTGGGAAGAACTGCGCGAACTGCGCGCCACCATCAACAAAGACAACACCCCATAGCCCATGGCCATCAAAAACGCCAAAAAAATCCTGAACCTGAAACGCCGTAAAATGCGTCAGGCAGAACAAAAATACCTCATAGAAGGCATTCGTCTCTGCGAAGAAGCGCTCAAAAGCAGTGACACCCTCGAACAACTCATCTTCTGCCGCGAAAGCATCGCCCGCAACACGCGCCTCGAAAACCTCTACCAGGCGACTCTCACGCAACGCATCCCCATCCAGCAAACCGACTGGCGCGCCTTCAAACACATGTCAGATACAGACACACCGCAAGGCGTACTCGGCGTGGTATCAATGCCGACCTGGAATAGCAAAGCCGTCCTCAACACCAATGGTCCATTCCTCATCCTCGACCGCGTCTCCGACCCCGGCAATCTGGGCGTCATCATGCGAACAGCCGAAGCAGCCGGATGCAAAGGCATCTTTCTCACCCGCGGATCGGTCGAAGTCTATAACCCCAAAGTCGTGCGCGCCACCATGGGCGCCATCTTTCGCATGCCCGTCTTCCCCCTCCAGGACGGACCCGCCCTGTTACACCAACTCCGCCAGCGCAACATCCAGATCATCGCAGCACACACCAGCGGCATCTCCTTCCACAAACTCCAACCCCAAAAACCCGTTGCCCTCCTCCTCGGCAACGAAGCCTTTGGCATCGACCCCGCCCTCCTCGCCCTATCCGATCACACCGTCACCATACCCATGACCGCCCCGGTCGAATCGCTCAACATTGCAGTCGCAACCGGCATCCTCCTGTATCAAATTCAACACATCGGAACGGCACAGGGGCCGTCCCCTACACCTGAATGATTAACCACACAACATATACACATATACGTCTTTGCGCGGGCCGTCCCCTACACCTGAATGATTAACCGTAGGGGCGGTGCCCCCGTGCCCGTCCGTCAGATGGCATAAAAAAAACCCACCCGCCATCCTCGCGAGTGGGTTTCTGCGATCCTCATCGTCCCCTCAGTCAAATTCCGAAAGCTGGACCGTGCGCCCCTCCGACGCCGAAAGATCCGCAGCAAAATTGACGCGATGGGTCTCAAAAGCAATATCAAAATTCGTGCGCGGCATCGGCTCATTCGCATTGATACCATCCACAAACGCCTGGAACTGCGGCTCATAGGGATGATCTGCCACATCCCCAGAGTCAATCAGCGACGTCTCCAGCGTACTCCACCTCTCTTTGCTCATGCCGTGCAACTTGTGCGAATAGATCCGATTGTCCAGCAAACTACCTTCGGAACCCACGAGATGAATATGAAAATAATAGGGCTGCAAGCAATCGACACACGAAGTCACCTTTGCCGCATTCCCATTGGCAAATTTGAGAAGAGAAACCGTGGTCGTATCGTATTCATAAGGTTCAAAAATATCGGATTTCGATCTCGTAGCCAGGCTGGTCACTTCCTCCACATCGCCATCCATAAAGAATAGACACGCATCCAGAGCGTGACATCCCGCAGTGAGCAAACTCGACCCGGCAAAATCCTTCTTCACATTCCATTCAAATTGACCATACCAGGGACCAATGCCGTGGTAGTAATCAACCTCGCCATAGTGCAATTCGCCGAGCAACCCCTCGTCAATAATCGAGCGGATCATAGAAAAGTGCGCGCTAAAGCGACACTCAAAACACACACAGGATTGCACCCCGGCTGCTACAATCGCATCGCGCACCCGTTTGAGGTCCTCATAAGACAGACATATCGGTTTTTCGATAAGCAGGTGTTTGCCCGCCTCGGCAGCCGCAACCGCCTGATCCGCGTGAAATTTGTGTGGCGTACAAATATCGATAATATGAATATCGGGATCTGCGATCATCTCATCGTAATTCTTATACGCCTTCAAAGGCGTGCCGTATTCTGCTGCAAGATCATCTTCGTTGTGATCCCGGCGAGAACATATCGCCGTGACATTTGCACCATTGACCGCCTTAAACGTATCAATATGCGCCCCAGCTACCCAGCCGAGTCCAACAATGCCGACATTGAGATCGCTCATAAAAGCCTCCGTGATTAAAATTTAGGTGTTAAACCGGCCTGTTTACATATTTCGTTAGCAGTGATTCGGTCAATAATTCGGTGACGCTTTATAGGTATCGTTTTGGTATCATCTGTATATATGGAATGCTTGCTCCCTTCACGTAGCAGACGAAAGCCGTTCTGTGTGAAATAGCGAATTAAGTCCCGACGCCTGATCGACATTTATACCTCTGCCAGGATTTGCCCTACCATACATTGGGGTTTGGGAATGGGTTTACCCAATTCGCTATAGGCTTGTATCATCTCGTTGAGC
Source organism: Gemmatimonadota bacterium (assembly GCA_028874765.1). GTDB lineage: Bacteria > Latescibacterota > UBA2968 > UBA2968 > UBA2968 > VXRD01. The sequence goes on along the minus strand of JAPPIE010000170.1, from coordinate 4,268 downwards.
GCATCTTGTAGTAATTCTGTGCATTCTTGTATTGTCGCCCCTTCTGTCACCACTTCTGGCCAATCCAACAACTGCCCCATGTAACCCGACGGAATTGGCGTATAGCAAGCATTGTATTGTTTCATTTTAATCGCCTGAGTTTGAGCCGGAGCTTTTCTTACCCCGGCTCATTTATTTTCCCAGTACCTCCGATTCACGAAATCCGACTTTGAATATGCGGTTGAATTTCCTCATATTCTGGAAAACGCTTCTCCTTGAGCTTGGAGAACACCAGTTCGCCATCAACCGTAACCTCAAAGCGACCACCACTGGACGGAATCAGGGTAATAGCTTCAATATCCTGCTTAAACGCATTGACAATTTGATCCGTCATCCCGACGGATTGTGTTTCATAGCCTCAAGCTGCACAATATTCAATTTCTACCCGGGCCATGTGACGCCTCCTTTTGAAAAGAGTGAAAAGCGAATGAGCGACCTTGTGAAAGAGGCTCTTCGACATATCCTGCCTCCTATTATAACCAATTAAAAAACCGCTTGCCTAAAAAATGTACCCGTGCGTTTGGGCAAAAAAGACGCGAGATCATCGAGATCGAGACCTACGTCCAGATCTCTTGCCGCATGGCGGATGTTATGCCAGCAATCCGCACAGGCATCCCCAGCCAGCAACCCATCGACCTGCCTCGAAAAATCCCTCGCGGCGCGGCGATCCACAGGAAAAGGATAATCAGCCGTGCGGAAAAAGTCACCAACAAAATCATAGTGCCGCCGACGTTCTCTGGAAAAATCCGCATCCTTGCGATGTACAGAAAGCCACTCTGCCGCGCGGATGAGATGATATCCAAAATACGCCATTGCCGGATTGGAAATCCGCGCCTTATTGTGCCTGGGACTCTCCACATGCACACTGCGAATAACCGGACCGGGCCAATAAATATCTTTGCGATACCGATCCGTGCGGCGGTCATATCCAAAGCCATCGAGTACAAAACCACTCGTCGAGCGAATCGTCAGCGCCAACCGCTTTTGCGAAAACCGGTCTGGCTGCCGCGCCAAGGCTTCACGCGTAAAATCGGGAATCCCAAACAGCGCGCTATACGCATAACAAAACACGACATAAGCATGTGACACCGGCAACCAGAACACCTCACCGAGCCGCCGGGACAGCGCATCGTATTTCTCATCCAGAAAAAACCGCCCATCCGACAGCGCATCAGCCACACACACGGGTTCTGTTGAAAACGCATCGACAAGTTTCTGGATAACATCGCGATTATTTTTCATACATCATTTCCATAGCGTATCTGGCGCCACTACATTGAACACAGCCTGTCGCCTCACACGTTGTCCCGAATTTAAATCATCAATGGCTACTTCCACCATTTTGAGACCAGGCTTCAGAGACTCTGTCTCCAATGCGAAAAAAACGGGTTCTTCTGTCGCATTCACAACCCGTTCATAGCTAATCGTAAACTCCGGTTCTTTCGCGCCAGCAAACAGCCGTCTCAATCCACCGATGACCACACTTGCTACCGCCTTGCTGCCAGACACATTTGGGCGAATGGTATAGGTCACCCGATATTTCGCCTGACCAAACGCATCCAGCGTCAGGTTGTACACTTCGTAATACAGGTTTGCATCCTTATGCAAATTAAAACTCCTCGTAGGAGACGGTATCACCACAAGCTCACCTTTTGTAAACTTTGATGTCTGCGATGTCTGTGATGTATCAGATATATTATAGGCCATTTCGATTTCACTAACGGCCAAGGAATCTTCAAATGTCGGGATTTCCACCTGCTGGCGATACATACCCCACCGGCCAGATACGCGATCTGCTAACTTTACACCCAGGGTATAATGACCAGGCGGAACATCCAGAGATGCCAATTCTACAAATAATCCTTTGTCTTGATTCTTTGCCACCTCACCTTCAAAGGCGAGCTCATCCGTTTTGCGATAGATCGAGTCTCCTTTGGCATCAGCCAGAACAATGGTTCTTTCTACCGCCATACGAACAACCCGATCATCTACATTTTCTAAACGAATTTGCTCTGGCGGAATACCAAAATAAACTTCCAGTGAAGAGCGTTCATTTTCTCCGCGAAAACTCACCGTATCATAATAAAATTCTAATAATTTAACACCTGGGGGAACATCAAAATACTCGGGCAACTCCGAAACTGTTTGCATGAGTTGATATGCAGGAGAATGCAAAGAGGCATGCAGCCCCAAAGACGCATGCCAAATCGTATTTGGTTGAAGCGGAAAATCCCAACTGCCACTCATATATCGATCAGTAAATACAAACTCCAATCCATCACCGATATTCAGATAGACCCAGGATTCCCAAGGCACCGTGGTTGCCCCTTCAGGAGAACGATCAATCGGAACAACAGGCTCGATACCTCGATATAGTCCTGGAGGAATATTGAGGTGAACTGTTGTTCCATAGAGCCCTTTAACTTCCCACAACCACTCGCTCAGAGGTATTCGATCTAAGTCAATTTCAATTTCCTCCCCATCCTTATCATATTCAATCATTGATGGCGTTCCAGGTGTCCACGATTTACCCGGCATCACCTGAGGCAATGAATACCGACCCGGTTCTTGTGCTTTATATGCAAAAGAGCGACCAAACAATTCATCTATCTTTCGCATCTTAAAATTCTGAACCGCCACACCTGGTATCGGATTCTCACTGCCAGACCTGGACCTGTAATCAGGCTCTCCATACCGAATATAGACCTCGCCACGTCTATCCCACGGCTGATACTTGCGACCAAAGAATGTACGAGCATACCACACACGCCGATAATGTTCCATCTGCCGGGCATCTCCGCCCAACATCAAAGCACCCTCGCGACTTGCCCAAAAGCGGGTTAAAAAAGCGCTGCGCTCATCCTCAGAGATGGATTTCAGCGCCTCCAGTTCAGCATCCGTAGCGATAAGCGATAGATCATTGTAATACGCATGCTCATCCTCAGAAACACCTTGCAAATATTCTTCAAATATGGTCAAGCTGCGCTCTGCATCACCTCGAGAAGCATACCCTTGCGCTATCAATGGCATCCATCTCAAATCATCCGAAAAACGCTCCTTGGCTTCAGCACTTATCTTCAGGACTTCATCGTAGCGATGATTTTCAAGATGCGATAAAGTCAGGTGATAATATCCCATCGGATCGTTTGGGAAGTGGGCGATGTATTGTTCGCAGACGTCTATTAGCTCCTGCTCATAATTTGGCTGCGCTTGCTCGTACCATAAAATTAGTTCGCGATACGCCGGGACATAGTTTGGATCCATTTCGATAACTCGGCGCAATGCTCTCTCTGCATCCAGATTACGGGATCTGACGTGCAATAGTGCAATCTGCATTTGGGCTTCGAGATATGCAGGATCTACACCTAAAGCTTGACGAAAAGCGACAAATGCCTTTTGAGCCATTTTTTGGTCCATTACATAAGCTTTTCCCAACCCGGTGTATGCCTCAGCGGACTTTGTATATCGCACGCCTTTTTCGAAAGCCTTCTTAGCATCGGTTATTCGCTCTTCACTCAGATATATATAACCGAGCTTTATCCATGCATCGCCATTTTTGGGTTCTTGTTTTATCACACGCTCCATGACATGCAGTGAATCGACTTCAATTGCATGCGTTCTTATCCCAAAAATCAATATCCAGCACAAACACAGCACACAACAACCTTCAAAACTTCGTCGCCGTATCAATAATCTTGTGAACATGATCATAGAGCCTTTGTACTTTTTCTGACGCATCAGAACGGTCTAAAGGATCATCCGTCATTTCAGCGGCATCGTATCGAAAATTAACAGCATAAGCTGTATATTCGACCAGATCCCAAAATGACTCGACATCACATCCATTCTCTTCGAGAATCGTAAGCAATCTCGCGAGATTGTGGATGAATGGGAACGCAACACCAATAGCGATAATCCAGGCTTTTAACGATTTCGCTATCGTCTGCTGAACATGAAAGCCAAAAATTTCATCATAAAATACTGTCGCATCATCCATGCCCTTTAATGCACGCAAATTTTTTTCCGCCATCGAAAGCATAGCACGCGCCTCATCAACCTCGTTCATAGAGTACTATTCCTTCTTTCAAGGCATCAGCAATGACATGACCGGATAATTTTCCCAGTCTTTCAACCTCTTTATTGACGTACTCCCAAATCTAAAGCATTGGAATTATAGAATCTTGTTGCTTCAGCAGGGATTGTGGGATCAACAGTAGATGCTTGCGTTC
>JAPPIE010000397.1 GCA_028874765.1 Gemmatimonadota bacterium | reverse complement strand
GTGTCGTCTCAATCGGCTTGTCAAAACACACGGGAATAAGCCGTTTTCCATCATCGCTCAAAGCCTCAAGGGCGGCGGGATTGTACGGATAATATCCCGCGGCAGGCGGCGCATTTGCCGCACAATACTTATTGAAAATACCGCAACGGTCTTCTGTGCTCGTACCAGCAGGTGCTTCATGCCAGACATGCTCGTTGACAATCAGCAAATCCCCCGCTTTAAGCTCTGGATCGATAAAATCCGGCAACTGGCTCCTATCGGGCCGATTGACATCTAATATATGTGCCTCCTCGTCAATCACCTGCGTCAATTTATGCGATTTGGGCGACACCAGAAAGGGGCCGTACACAGGATCGAAATCAGTCAGCGGAATAATGGCAAACACCCAGTTCATCGACGAACCCACGGGACGCCATCGCTTGTAATCGCAGTGGGCACCACCCCCCTTATCGCCCGGCGTCCGCAAATACGCCACAAAAGCTGTCAAATGCGCCGGTTGCCCCAGCACGGACTCTACCGCCCCAATGACCGTCGGATGCTCGGAAATCGAATTAAGCCCCGGTTCTGACAGCCTGTTGCCACTCACCGTGTATTTCGCTGGCTCGGGATACAAAAGCTTTGGTGGATACGCACCGCGTTTGACCTTTTCTTGCACGACGCGACGAAGGTCATTGGCTTCAGTCGCGGACAAAACATTGCGAATAATCAGATAACCATCCTCATGATAGTCCGAAATCTGTTGTTCACTAAGAGTCATAATAAGCGCTCCTTTCAAAACGCACGCGACTTTTTTCAGTCTGGATAAAATTCGATAAAACTCGGGCGATCTGCTATGCTACCTTGAAATTAATACAAGAGCGTCAGGGGGAGGATAATAGCCAAAAGTCTCCAATTCCTGACGCTCAATTAAACGGTCTATATAGTCTCATCATAAATAGTAGCGAGTACGAGCCTTAGCAAGACGCATCAGATGCTCAAGTTCCAAATAGTGATTGAGTTCAGCCGTCTCTTCTGTAGTAAGTCCTGTTGTTTTCTCGCGATAGACCAGATCGGCGACTTGCTTTTTGGCAGTTTCAGATGGATGAAAAGCTACCAAATCTTCAGGGTTTATCCCCTCTGCAATAAAATCAATGATTTCCCTATAAGCGGATGATACACTCATCTTCTCATCCTCCTTCCCTACGAATCTTCGTTAAACTTGATGCTACAACCGAGGGCTTTGGTTTCGGATATTGAAATCGCTTCTCCGGCCAACAATGCATCCAGCGCGTCTTTTAGATAAGCCGCTTCCACGGCATTGGCATCCGAAGCATTATCGTCAATTGCGCCGTGATACGCCAGCTTGCCTTTGTCATTAAAAAGAAAAATTTCTGGCGTGCGGCTGGCGCCAAATGCGCGCGCGACCTGGGATGCGGGATCGACCACATAGGGAAACTCGTAAGACAGCGTTTTGGCGCGCGCGACCATCTCGTCAAAACCATCTACGGCAGCGCGTTTGGGATCATTGGGATTAATCACAATAACACCAAAACCCTTGCCGCGATACGCATTGCCAATACTGGCTACGCGGCTTTCCCATTTGACCGCCCAGGGACAGGAATTGCACGAAAAAATCACCAGAGTACCCTTCTCTCCCCGCACGCTCTCCAGAGTGTACATCTTACCATCCGTGCCCTTCATCTCCAGGTCAGTTGCCGGTGCTTCCGCGCCCAATGCGAGAGTTTCGCTTTTGCCCGCGTCGGCATTAAAACCCATCGTTGCGACAAGTGCAATGGCTAATAATTTACGCATGGAATCCTCCTGATATTTGGTGGTATGAGAGTATCTATAGTCTTCATGTTGGACAGACACGCCCCAAAGTATCCCTTAACCGCCCTCCATCAATACATCGCGTATTTTCGCTTCAAATTGTTCGCGCGAGGTCTTCCCGAGCCAAAAATGGCGTTTATTGCCCGCACTGTCGTATAGCCAGGTAGCGGGTATTGCGCCCCACCAGTCGGGATCTAATGTATTGATAAACGCCCCATCGCTCTTCAACTTGATATAGCTCGGAAAGTCAACACCGTGCGCTTTGAGAAAGGCAATCGCGCCATCGGCCTGACCTTCGGAATCAGCAGAAATAAAGACGAGCTTTAAGCCCTGGTCTTTGTACTGATTATAAACGGCCATCAAATCTGGAAACTCTTCAACACATGGAGGACACCACGTTGCCCAGACATTGACGAGAACGACCCTGGCATCGGTATTTTTCACATCCTTGAGAATCTCCTCTGCCGTCGCGGGAATGAGATACTGGTCCGTATTCGATGCGCGATCTGTTTCGGGCGCGTCGCAGCTTACAAAAAGAAGAGCAACAAAAACAAATATATGTCGTTTCAAAAAAGACCTCCGTGTATTATCCTCCCAGAGCATCTTTATAGGCTTGCAGGCGCTCTTGTATGCCCTCGTCTGAAAGCGCGAGAATTTGCGCTGCCAGCACAGCGGCATTGCGCGCATTGTCAATACCCACAGTCGCAACGGGAACCCCCGGAGGCATCTGAACAATAGCGTATAACGCATCAACGCCGTTGAGCGCACCCGAAGCGCATGGAACGCCAACAACCGGCAAAGTCGTATGCGCGGCAATCACACCGGGTAGTGCTGCGGCCAATCCAGCACCTGCAATGATCACCTTCAGACCACGCGCCTTTGCCGTACTGGCGTATTCAGCGGTACGCTCGGGATTGCGATGGGCGGAACATACAATCATATCGTAGGGAATCTGGAGTTCGTCGAGAATGGCGCAGCCTTTTACCATCGTGGGTTCATCCGAAGAACTGCCCATAATAATGCCAACAACTGGGTCTGCCATAAAATATCTCCTTTGGTTTGGCTTTGTTTATTGATTCAACCGGCGCACGCGCGCAGGTGTGTGGTCTGCTTGTGTCTCACTGGAAAAAATTTTGAGCGACCTGTCTTCAATGGGCAGGTCAATGCGGGCACCGCCACGGCGATGGGATTCCCGCAGTGCAATCGCAACCTCAAGAGCAGCGCGACCATCGGCTCCAGAGCAACGCGGCGGACGGTTATTCTCCATAGCATCAATCAAATCATCCACAGTCGTAATACCCTGACCCACGGGACGCGCTGGCTGCGGGAAAGGGGACCGCGCGGGGACACCCCGGTTCCCCAAACCGCCTGAAACCCTCTGGAAAAACTCAAACTCAAGCGCATCCGATAAGGTGCGAACCCTGCCCTTTGTCCCAATAATATCAAATTCCCACGAAGCAACACCTGTCGATGTCCCGCGAAGATACGCCCGAACGCCATTGTCAAAAGCGAGATACCCATTGCCCATCAGATCGTCATCCGATGCGGCTTCCCCATCCGACGCCATCTCTCCAAAAACCCATGAAACATCGCCACCAGCGAGATAGCGAATCGTGTCAATCGCGTGACTGCCATTGTGCGACAAACCGCACTGGGCATAAGCCGTAATCTGGAGAACATCACCGAGATCCCCAGCTTCAATCATGCGGCGGGCCTCACTGAAATAGGGATTGTAACGGCGCGAGCAATACACGGCGATGGGAACGCCACTTTCCCGGCAAGCATTGACCATAGCATCGGCTTCTTCCAGGCTAAAGGCAATGGGTTTTTCCACCCACAAGGCTTTCACACCGGCTTCAACGGCATCCAGTACAATTTGTGGACGATAACGCGCTGTGGTGGTCACACTGACGATATCGGGTTTTGCATCTTCGAGCAGATCGTGATGATTGGCATACAACTGCTCGCTATTAAGCCCCCACCGCTCACCAAACAGAGCGCGCTGCTCATCGTGGGGATCAGCCCCGGCAACAAGATCGGTTTGCGGATGCGCGCAATAAGTGGGACCATGGCAATAGGGCAAGAAAATGGACCCGCCCTGAGTAATCTCGTCATCAAATGTACTGCCCATACGCCCCAGACCAATAACCGCTGCTTTGTAAGACATTGTATGCCTCCAGAAATATACACGTTATAACGCTTAGTTGCCAAATTGGTTGGCAAAGATCAGAAAAACGCCATCGTGATAAGGTATCATGCACTTGTCAAAGCGCGGTGCCCAATATCCCTTCGGAAATAGGCCTTGTCAAAATTAATTTTGCCCACGGCTTCGTAAGCGCGGTCAATAGAAGATTTGATGGTATCGCCCATTCCAGTAACGCCAATAACGCGCCCCCCATCGGTGACGAGTTGGCCGTCTTTGCGCCCCGTGCCAGCGTGAAAAACGATCACATCGCCCGGTGCCTCGGCGCGATCAATACCAGAAATGGGAAAACCCGTATCATAAGCTTCGGGATACCCTCCCGAAGCCATAACCACGCAGGTCGCCGCGCGGTTGTCGAGTTCAACATTGAGATCCGCCACCGAACCATTGCACACAGCCTCAATTATATCTACGAAATCGGTTTTGATCAATGGGAGAACCACCTGCGTTTCTGGATCGCCCATGCGGCAGTTAAATTCAATTACTTTGGGACCATCAGCCGTGACAATAATACCACCGTAGAGAATGCCTTTGTATGGACGATCCTCCTGTGCCAGGGCGTGTACCGTGCGCTTCATAATACGCTGAACAATATCGTCAAAAAGTTCCGGCGTAACAACCGGAGCAGGGGCATACGCACCCATACCACCCGTATTGAGCCCCACATCGCCCTCGCCAATCGTCTTGTGGTCTTGCGAAGGCACAACACAAACAACATTTTCCCCATCTGAAAATCCAAATATCGACGCCTCCTCTCCCTCGAGCAACTCCATTGCAACCAGCTTGTCCCCCGATGCACCAAAAACGCGTTGCACCATCACTTCATCCACAGTTTTATACGAATCTTGCAGCGATTCACAATAAATTGCCCCTTTGCCCGCGGCGAGACCGCTCACTTTGAGATAGAGCGGGTGTTGCCATTCCCTGAGCCGTTCCTTAGCCGTATCAGCATCCAAAAAAGTTTCGTAAGCACCTGTTGGAATATCGTATTTGTGCATGAGTTCAAGCGCAAAATCTTTGTCCGCTTCAATTTGCGCCGCTGCCTGTGTCGGACCAAAAACAGCGAGACCCCGTTCCGCGAAAACATCGACAATACCATCTGCAAGAGGGGCTTCAGGACCGATGACCGAAATGTCAATGCCCTCTCGTTGTGCAAAATCTGCCAGACCATTGAGATCGCTATCCGAAATATCGACACATTCGGCATATTGCGCCATGCCCGGACTTCCGGGTGCTGCGTATAACCTGGTGACCTTGTTGCTCTGGGCAAGTTTCCAGACAAAGGCGTGTTCGCGCCCGCCTCTACCAACGACGAGGAGTTTCATATGGAATTCTCCTGAGCGATTGTTTCTTCTTTAAGCACATCTTCTGGCGTTTGAGTGATCAGTGTGCCAACGTCCTCACCCTCTACAATGCGGCGCATCATGCCTTTTTGTTCAAAGTCAAAAACGTGAATCGGCAAATGATGGTCTCGCGCGAGAATCACCGCAGACTGATCCAGAGCACCCAGATTCTTTTGAATAATTGTATCGTGACTGATGCGGCGATAGAGCCTGGCATCGGTATTTTTATTCGGATCGTCTGTATAAATGCCATTGGTTTTGTGCTTGGCAAACAAAATAGCTTCTGCGCGAACCTCGAGCGCGCGCTGTACGCCGGGATAATCTGTCGTGAGAAAGGGATTGCCAATACCACCGGCAAAAATGACAATATACCCCTTATCGAGATGTCGAGCAGCAACCAGCCGAATAAAGGGTTCTGCGACTGCGTTAATAGGAATCGCGGTCATCACGCGCACCTCAGCATCGCTTTTGGCATTGAGCACACCGCGCAGCATCAGGCTGTTGATAATCGTGCCAAGCATACCGATATTATCAGCTTCGGAACGTTCAATGCCCCAACGCACACTCTGTTCGCCCCGAAAGATATTGCCTCCGCCAATAACAATGCCGATTTCAATACCACGGCTGTGAATATCGAGAATCTCGTCGGCAATATGTTCGAGTGCCTCCGGGTCAAATCCCGATTCCAAAGCACCGGAAATAGCACCGCCACTGAGTTTGAGAACAACGCGTTTGTACCGCATAAAATCTGACTCCTCCGAAAAAAGAATAAGTGTTGATGTGTCTCTAAAATATATAGCGAAGCACGATATGGCGAAAGAGGAAAGACGTTGACATTTGAGTAATATTGAATTTACTTCAAACCACGATCCGCCAGCTTGTCGATCTGTGCTTTCTGGACCTCGGATAAGGACACGCCAATGTCCCCAAAAAATAATGCTTACGTCGAATTTGAGAATGTCTGCAAAAGTTACGACGGAAGCACACTAATTGTCCAAAACGTCAATTTCAGCGTCCGAAAGGGCGAATTTCTAACCTTACTCGGTCCATCCGGGTCGGGGAAAACCACCTGCCTGATGATGCTTGCCGGCTTCGAGACACCCACCTCGGGCGACATCCGGATTGACGGGCGTTCTGTACACGCACTACCCCCGCGCAAGCGAGGCATTGGCATGGTATTTCAAAACTACGCGCTCTTCCCGCACATGACAGTAGGCGGCAACCTCGCCTTTCCCCTTGAAGTGCGCGGATTTGACCGCGAGCAGTGTCGCAAACGCGTAGCGCGTGCCCTGGACCTGGTTCGCCTCAGCGGCCTGGAAGACCGGCGGCCCAACCAACTCTCTGGCGGTCAGCAGCAACGCGTGGCAATCGCCCGCGCACTGGTATTTGAACCCGATCTGGTGCTAATGGACGAACCCCTCGGCGCACTTGACCGACGCCTGCGCGAGGAGATGCAGTACGAGATCCGCCGTATCCACCAGAGTCTCGGTGTAACCATTGTTTACGTCACGCACGACCAGCAAGAGGCCATGGTAATGTCGAACCGCATCGCTGTCCTGCGCGGGGGAGACATCCAGCAAATTGCCGAACCCGAGGCCCTCTACGAAGAGCCAGAGCGTTCATTTGTAGCCCGCTTCATCGGCGAAAACAACCGCCTGCACGGCCGCGTAAAAAACGTAAATGGGGACATCTGCGAAGTAGAAACCGGGGGCCAAATCATTCAGGCATTGCGCGTTGCACCCTGTCAGAGCGGCGACGCCACCACGCTATCGATTCGCCCGGAACGCGTCGCCATAGAACCCGAACCGGGTCTGTACACCAATGAACTGGAAGTAAAAGTCGAGGACATCACCTTTCTGGGCGACCATTTGCGCCTTCGCATGAACGTATGCGAGTCCTCGGATTTCATCGCAAAAATACCTAACATCGTGGGACACGGAGCCGTGCTGAAAGGCGATAAAATTCGCATCGGCTGGACACCAACAGACTGCCGGGTGCTCGACCCGGACGAGGAGGAGGATTAAGACATGAATACCAAACAGAGAAAGACATTATGCACCGCGATAATAGCCGCGCTGGCGATGTTGACTCTGGGCTGCGATTTTGCGGAAGACCGACCGCTGACTGTGGTTTCCTGGGGCGGATCTTATGCGCGCGCATGTGTCAAAGGCTACCACGAGGCATTCACCGCTGAAACAGGCATTAAAATCAACCTCGAAGAATACAACGGCGGACTGGCACAGATTCGCGCACAGGTTCAAGCGGGCAATGTGCATTGGGATGTCGTCGATTTGAGATTCCCGACATGGGCGCAAGGCTGCGATGAGGGCCTGCTCGAACGCGTTGAGATCGACTCGCTACCAGCGGGAGCCGATGGAACGCCTGCGGAAGAGGATTTTCTGTTCGGGACATCGACAGACTGTGGCGTGGCAACACTGTTTTACTCCACCATATACGCGTACAACAAAGAGAATATCCCGGGCGAAAAACCCACCACAATAGCCGACTTCTTTGACCTCGAAAAATTCCCTGGACGCAGAGGCATGCGCCGCTCACCCCAGGAGAACCTGGAATTCGCGCTAATCGCCGACGGCGTACCGCTCAACAAGGTATATGCCACCCTCGATACGCCCGAAGGCGTAGATCGCGCCTTTCGCAAGTTAGATACCATCAAAGACCACGTCGTATGGTGGGAAGCCGGGGCACAGCCACCCCAGATGCTCGCCGATGGCGAGGTGGTCATGACCACGGCTTACAACGGACGCATTTTCAATGCTCAAGTGCTGGAAGATCAGCCCTTTGTCATCGTGTGGGACGGACAAATACTGGATCTATCTGGTCTCGCCATTGTCGCGGGAACGCCGAACCTCGAAGCCGCAAAGAAATTTCTCAATTTCGCCTCAACAGCGAGGGCCATGGCCGGTGTCGGTAGCCACATTGCCTACAGCCCCACGCGCCACTCTGCGGAGGCACTGATATCGAAACATGCCGAAAAAGACATCGATATGAACCCCCACATGCCCAACAGCCCGCAAAATTCTAAGCGCGCCCTGCGAAATGCCTGGGAATGGTGGAGCGTTCACATCGACGAAATGAACGAACGCTTCAGCACCTGGCTGGCGCAGTAAGGGATATTCTATTCATACCGTAAAAGGAGGACATAACTTGGAGTGGAAAAACACGCGTAAAACGGCATTTTATCTAACTGTACTGACCGCACTGGCGATATGGACCTCAGATCGTGCAATTGCCAACGATAGACCGCTGACCGTGGTCTCCTGGGGCGGATCTTATGCGCGCGCATGCGTCAAAGGCTACCACGAGGCGTTCACCGCTGAAACCGGCATTAAAATCAACCTCGAAGACTACAACGGCGGGCTGGCACAAATCCGCGCACAGGTCGAATCGGGCAATGTGCATTGGGACGTCGTCGATATGGAAATTCCCGACATGGTGCGAGGCTGTGACGAGGGCCTGCTCGAACCCATCCCGGTCAACTCGCTGCCAGCGGGAGCCGATGGAACGCCTGCGGCACAGGATTTTCCGCTCGGCACGATGACGGATTGCGGCCCGGCAACGATATTTTACTCCACCGTATATGCGTACAACGAAGAGAATATCCCGGGCGAAAAACCCACCACAATGGCCGACTTCTTTGACCTTGAAAAATTCCCCGGACGCAGAGGCATGCGCCGCACACCTCTGGCAAACCTGGAATTTGCACTGATCGCCGATGGCGTACCGCTCAACAAAGTATATCCCACCCTCAATACCCTCGAAGGCGTAGATCGCGCCTTTCGCAAGCTGGACACCATCAAAGACCACATCGTATGGTGGGAAGCCGGGGCACAGCCGCCGCAGATGCTCGCCGATGGCGAGGTCGTGATGTCCACGGCCTACAACGGACGCATCTTCAATGCACAGGTATTGGAAGATCAGCCCTTTGTCATCGTATGGGACGGGCAAATACTGGACACTGGCGGATTGGTGATTGTCGCGGGAACGCGGAACCTCGAAGCTGCAAAGAAATTTCTCCACTTCGCCGCAACAGCGAAAGCCATAGCTGGCGTCGGCCGTTACATCGCCTACAGCCCCACGCGCCACTCTGCGGAGGCACTAATATCGACACACGCCGAGAAAGGCGTGGAAATGAACCCCCACATGCCCAACAGCCCGCAAAATTCTAAGCGCGCCCTGCGAAATTCCTGGGAATGGTGGAGCGATCACATCGACGAAATGAACGAACGCTTCAGTGCCTGGCTGGCCCGTTAAGAAAAGTATCGGAATGCCCATCTGAGTAATACAACTGAAATGACCGGGTAAAATTATGCAAAATCCGAGTCCCAGCATACGGACAGATAAACGCAAGTTGCCCATCGGCATTCAGACCTTCCGCGAGATTCGCGAGCAGAGCTACTATTACGTTGACAAAACCGCCTACATCCAGCGGTTGATGGACGAAGGCAAGCACTACTTCCTATCGCGTCCTCGTCGCTTTGGCAAAAGCCTCTTTCTCGACACCTTAAAGGAAATATTCGAGGGCAACGAGGGGCTGTTCGAGGGGCTTCACATCCACGACCACTGGGACTGGTCAATCCGCCATCCGGTAATTCGCTTGAGCTTTGGCAGTGGCAACTTCAAAGAGCCGGGCTATCTACAAAAGAATCTCATAGATCAATTGACCGCCATCGAACGCCGAACCGGGATGATTGCCGAGTCCGAGACAGTACCGGGGCGTTTCGCCTATCTGATCGAGGCATTGCATGACCGTACCGGACAACCTGTGGCCGTTCTGGTAGATGAATACGACAAGCCGATTCTGGACGCGCTTGATGAGCCGGAGGTCGCACGCGCCAACCGCGACTTTTTGCGCGGTTTGTACGCGACCATAAAGGACAACGACGCCCACGTCAAGTTCACCTTTCTCACAGGCGTCAGCAAATTCTCCAAGGTGCATCTGTTCTCTGGCCTCAACAACCTGACCGACATTACCATGGATCCAAGCTATTCCGCCATCTGCGGTTACACTGAGGCAGACCTGGACACAGTATTTGCGCCGGAACTGCCGGATCTGGACCGCGATCAAATCCGCGACTGGTACAACGGCTATAACTGGCGAGGCGATGAGAAGGTCTATAACCCTTTCGACATCCTCCTGCTATTCCGAAGACGCAGCTTCGAAGCCTATTGGTTCGAGACCGGCACGCCGACATTCCTAATCGAGACCCTGTTCAAACGCCGCGTCAGTTCTCTGGAACTCGACAAGATGGTGGGCAGTAGCGACTTGCTATCGACCTTCGATGTCGATGAAATCGCGACCGAAGCCCTGTTATTTCAGACCGGGTACCTGACCATTATCGATGAGGAGAACCTGGGCGGCGAGCCGCTTTACCGACTAAGTTATCCCAACAGGGAAGTGCGCCAGAGCCTCAACCGCAGCCTGCTGCGCTACCTGGTAAAAGACCCGTCCCGCCAGATGGCGAACAGCGTCCAACTCTATCGCCTGCTGGAGGCAAATGACTTCGAGGAGCTCAAGACACTGTTCCACGCATTCTTCGCCAGTATTCCCTACGAATGGTACACCAACAACGACATCGCCAACTACGAGGGCTACTACGCGAGTGTATTTTATTCTTATTTCGCGGCACTGGGGCTTGACATCACGGTAGAAGACAGCAGTAGCCACGGCTGTCTGGACATGGCTGTATTATTCAACGGCAACGTGTACCTGTTCGAATTCAAAGTGGTGGAAATGTCTCCCAAAGGCGCGGCAATGGCGCAATTGAAGGCACGGCGTTACGCCGACAAATACCGCGCCCGGGACGAGCCTATCCACCTGATCGCGGTAGAATTCAGCCGAAAGGGCCGCAACATCGCGGCATTTGAAATAGCGAGTTTGAATAAAGCTGACCTATGAACTCAAACACAGACATAAAAACCACCATCCTCCGCCCGCGGCTGCGCGCTACGGGATTGGTATTGCCGCTATTGGCATTCATTGGCGTCACCTTTATAGCGCCGCTGGCGACAATGCTCGTACACAGTGTGTACGATCCCACAGTAGGCGATGCCCTGC
>JAPPIE010000309.1 GCA_028874765.1 Gemmatimonadota bacterium | reverse complement strand
CTCAAGACGAACTTTCCGGAGGGGCTTCGAGGCGATAAACCGAGGTAATATTGGGAATCTTGCGGAGGTTTTGCAGGAGTTCTTCGAGATGGTCGGCATCTTTGATCTCTACCTGGAATTGGTCGTTAATCTCCTCGCGCCTCGTCTCGATACTGGCACCCACAATGGGAACACCGAGATTGGACATAACCCGTGTCATATCGGACAACAAATTGGTGCGATCCTGGCCCGTGACCTGGATGGTTGCAGTAAAAGTCTCTGTCTGATCGGTTTCCCAGTCAAGAACGCTCTGATTAAAAGCCTCCTCGCGCAGAACCCTTCGAATACAACTTCGCGCTTTGGCACTCTTGACAAAATCGAGCCAATCGCGATGCGGATGCTGGTGCGGCGACGTGATAATCTCAACCGTCTGCCCTGTTTCAAGCGGCGTAGAAAGTGGCGCCATCCGGTCATCAATGCGGGCACCCACGCAGCGATTGCCAATTTCGGTATGCACTGCAAAGGCAAAATCGACGGGTGTGGCCTCATCGGGAAGCTGAATCAGATCGCCCTGAGGCGTAAAAACATAAATCTCGTTTGAAAAGAGATCGACCTTGAGTTCTTCGATAATTTCTTGAGGATCTGATGTCTCCCCCTGCCATTCGAGCATATTGCGAAGCCCATCTATTTGTTGATCGAGTTCCGACCTTTCTGGAGAACCCTCTTTGTAAAGCCAGTGTGCTGCAATACCCACTTCTGCTGTTTGGTGCATCTCATGGGTGCGTATCTGCACCTCGATCATCAACCCGCGCGGGCCTATCACCGTCGTGTGCAAAGACTGATACATATTGCTCTTGGGCGTCGCAATAAAATCCTTAAACCGGGGCATAACCGGTGTATAGAGCGAGTGAATCATACCCAGAACGTGATAACATTCCTGGACCGTATCGACCAGTATGCGGATGGCTAACAAATCGTAGATATCTTCAAAAGCTTTGCTCCGCGTCTGCATCTTCCGGTTAATACTGAAGAAATTTTTGGGCCGTCCCGTGATCTCCCCTCGAATATTTGCTTCCTTGAGCATTTTTTGCAGTGGCACGCGCATCTCTTCGATATAGGCCTCGCGTTCTCGTCTCTTAAGACGGATCTTTTTGCTAATCGCGCGATAGGCTTCCGGCTCGAGCCATTTGAGAGCCAGGTCTTCAAGCTCCCACCGAATACGCGCAATCCCCAAACGGTGTGCCAGAGGCGCGTAAATATCGAGACTCTCACGCGCCATGCGCTCGCGCGTTTCAGGAGGCAGGGGATCCAGCGTACGCATATTGTGCAGACGTTCGCAAAACTTAACAAGAACGACGCGCAAGTCATTGATCAAAGACAGAAACATCTTGCGAAAATTCTCGGCTTGCTCGGCCTCTTGTGATTGGAAGGACAGATCTTTAATCCTGGTCACACCGTCAACCAGATCGGCAATATGAGAACCAAAATGACGCGCGATTTGTGCGTGGGTTGCTGTGCCGTGCGCTATGGTATCGTGCAAAATACCAGCCACCAGAGTTACAGTATCCTGCTTGAGATCTATCAGGATGCGCCCAACCTCAAGCGCGTGTACAATATACGGCTGGCCCGACTTGCGAAAATGATCCTGATGTGCCTTCCTCGCAAAATGAAAGGCACGGGTCAAGAGTTTTACATTGTAATCGGAACGGCTTTGAAGAGCATCTTGGAGAAATGCGTCAAAGATGGGATCATCTGTGAAGGATTTTGGGGAGAGATTGGTCATAGTATCACGCCCAGGTAATTAATCCAGTCTCACATATCGAATTGAGGTCCTGATGGTGCGGGCGAACGCGAACTGTATAGCCCCATCGGCCGCTTTTTTGCAAAGGCAGGTGCCCCACAAAAGTATGGGAATCCACAAGCACCATAGGCAGCGACTCGCCCTGGACAATCTGCCCCTCTGCGCCGACCTGCCCGTGAAAAATTTCGACAGCCACATCCTCTACACTCAAGTCGCCCAACGCGACATCCGCGCGAATTTCGACCTTGTCGCCCACATGTGATGTCTGCGCCTGGCTCGACGCTACAGAACGGACCGCGACATCCTTCCACCCCTGGCGAACTCTATCTTTCCATTCGGCCAGAGCACTGGCTCTCGCGCCATTGTTATCCGAGAGGTCTTTTGATCGCGCATGCGCCTTCAAATAGAACCGCTCGGTATATTCCTGCACCATGCGGTGGGTATTGAACTTTGGACACAACACGCGCATAGCATTCTTCATCCGGGCGATCCATCCTCTGGGCAATCCATCCACACCGCGATTATAAAAAAGCGGCACCGCTTCTTTCTCGAGAATATTGTAAATCGCCCGCGCTTCAATCTGGTTTTGATACGCCGGATCGTCGTATTCTTTACCGTGACCGATCTCCCAGCCCAATTCCGGTTGATACGCTTCGTCCCACCAGCCATCGAGCACGCTGAGATTTAACGCGCCATTGGCAACGGCTTTCATGCCACTGGTACCGCTGGCTTCCTGCGGTCTCATCGGCGTATTTAGCCAGATATCGACCCCCTGCACGAGATAACGCGCCACACACATATCGTAATTCTCGATAAAAACCAGACGCCGATGGAGATACTCGCGCTGCGTAAGACTGAAAATTTCCTGAATAAATTCTTTTCCCGCATGGTCCTGCGGATGCGCCTTGCCCGCAAAAATAACCTGAACGGGACGTTCTTCATTGCACAAAATACGCGTGAGCCTCTCGAGATCGTGAAACAAAAGCGTTGCGCGTTTATATGTCGCAAAACGCCTGGCAAATCCAATTGTAAGCGCATCGGAAGTCAGAACCTCGTCGGCGCGCGCCATATCGATTGACGACGCTATTTCTCGCTGCAACTGCTTTCTAAGACGCTGCCGCGCAAATGCAACGAGGCGTTCTCTTCTGCGCTCGTGGACGCGCCAGAGTTCCTCGGGCGGAATGTGGTCTATCGTCTCCCACACACTCTGATCGTGTGGTTCCTCCAGGCGCCGAGGCCCCATGTAATTGTCTTCAAGGGCGCGCATTTGTTGCGAGATATGGGAAGCAATATGAACGCCGTTGGTAATGGATTCGACGGGTATTTCATTTTTTGGCAGCCCGGGCCACAGCGACTGCCACATATTGCGCGAGACCTCGCCGTGGAGTTTGCTAACGCCATTGCGATAGGACGACAGCCTGAACGCGAGCACTGTCATATTAAAACCCTCGCTGACATTATGGGGATTCTCGCGCCCCAAAGCGAGGAATGCAGACATGGAAAGACCGAGATCCTGCGCGTAGGATCTGAAGTATTTTTCTATCAGAGAAACGGGAAAAACATCGTGCCCGGCCGGAACGGGGGTATGGGTCGTAAAAACGTGGCCTGCCGACGTGTACTCTGCCGCCTGATCAAATGTGGCACCACTGTTGTGCATCGCCTGCAGTATGCGCTCCAGCCCCAGAAAAGCCGAATGCCCTTCATTCATGTGGCATACCGTGGGCTGTATGCCCAATGCGTTGAGCGCGCGCACACCGCCAATACCCAGCAGAATTTCCTGCCGGATGCGCGTCTCACTATCGCCACCGTAGAGCTGTGCTGTAATCTCGCGGATAGATGGCGGATTTTCCATCAAATTGGTATCGAGCAAGTACAGGGGAATGCGTCCAACCTGCACTTTCCATATCCGCACCCGCGCTTCTGCTTCGGGATATGAGAGCGTAATAGTGATATCCCGACCGCGCTCATCGCGAACAATCTGGACGGGTAGTGCGTAATAGTCATTTTCGATATATTCTTCTTGTTGCCAACCGTCATTAGTGAGATACTGATTGAAATATCCGTGTTGATACAGCAGACCCACAGCAGAAAAGGGCAACCCCAGAGTACTCGCAGATTTGAGATGATCCCCAGCCAACACCCCCAGACCACCCGAATAAATCGGCAGACTTTCGGTGAGACCAAACTCCGCAGAAAAATAGGCGATTTGAATATCGGACGCTGTTTTGCCGTGGGCGGAGTGAAAATAGGTCTCCCCATCCATAAACGCGCGGAAAGACTCTGAGACCCGCTTAAAATGCGCCATGAATCCCGGATTTTCAGAGAGTTGATTCAGGCGTTCCTGGCTGATATCATTGAGCATACGCACCGGATTGTGATAAACGGTTTCCCAGAGAATAGGATCAATGCGTCGAAACAGATCCATCGTATCCGGATCCCACGCCCAGCGCAGATTATACGCCAGTGCTTCCAGGCCCTGAAGGGATTTGGGCAATGAGGGTTTGACCACAAATGTAGAAATTGGTTTCACAGAGTTTTCTCCTGAACGTCACACATCTTCAACAGCGACGACTGCATCTGTTTCCCACGATTTTATCGCCGCTTCAATAACCATCTGTGCTTTGAGTGCTTCTTCACCCGAACCTTCGATATCTTCGGGAGATGCGTCTTCAAGATTTTGCTCTATCCATCGCCCAATGCGGCTTTGAAATGTTTCGTTGAACCCCATCATACCGCCGATATAGTCATAGCGTTCGAGTTCCATTGAGCGGCGGGGGTGAAAATGCAGGCGTTCACAGGCTTCTTCCAGCACAAAGCGAGCGTCTGATCCGGCAACTTCGAGACGTTCGAGACCATAAGACCCTCCCGGTCCCGTGGCATCGTAACTTCCGGTGAGATTACCCACCGTACCGTCTGAAAAGCGCATGTTGAGTTGCATATTTGACCAGCACACGCGGCGATTGCCATCTCGATCCAGGCCGCGCTTAAAAAAGGCACTCACCTTTTCAATATCGCCGCAAAAGTAGCGCATAACATCGATAGAGTGCGGGTGCAAGGCGCGAATGTGGAACCACGGCGACGTTTCTCGGGGATTATTGATCCACATAGTCATATTGATAATATTGATCTCGCCCAGCCTACCCTGATCAACCCAATCTTTGGCACGCGCAGCAGCAGGCGTAAAACGGTGATTGAGGTCAATACCATAGCGCAGATTTTTATCTTTTGCTCTGGCAACCATCTCTTTTGCCTCGTCAATATTATTCGAAATCGGTTTTTCTCCGAGTACATGAACACCCGCTTCGAGGAGTTCCATCGTAGGTTTATAGTGATCGCCACCATTTTCATGACCGGCAGTCGCAACACTTGCCACCGCGATATCCAGCCCCCCGTCGAGCATATCTTGCACAGAGTAAAATGCCCTAACACCGTATTGCGACGCCGCGGCGTCTGCGCGTTTTCGGTCTATATCGCAAACAGCAGCGAGATTGCACTGATCGTGACCATTATAAATAGTGGCGTGTCGGTTGCCAATACCCCCCAAACCGACCACGGCGACATTTAATCCCATTAAAAACTCCTTTCTACCAGTTACTGAGTATCCGGCCTACAAATGCCGGGACTGCGTCTGTAAAATACATAGCGACAATAAATCCCCCGATGAGAACATAGATCCCAATTACGGCGAACATAATCGTCTTTTTGCGCTTGCTCATTTTGGTGCTCGACGAAGCTCTGAGATCGCGCGATTGCCTGAGAAAAGGCTCTGCTTTATCTTCCTCCTCAGAGGACGCTTCCGATGGTGCTTCCTCCTCTTCTCCTTCTTCAGTAATCTCCTCCGACACGTCTTCCTCAGCCTCGGATTCCTCCGCGTCTGCAGGCGTGTCCGATTCTGTCTCTCCCTCTAATTTGGCTATATCGAACACATGCTCTATTTTTTCGATAAGCGTTTTGTCTTCAAATGGTTTTTCAACAATACCGTAAACACCCTGTTCCAGAAGCGCTTTGGCTTCTGCTTCCTCAACGGGAAAGGATACCACAATCACCGGCATCTCAAAGCCTTCTTCGCGAATAAATTCGATCAACACATCGCCGTGAACAACCGGCATCTCGAGATTGAGCAACACCAGATCGGGTTGTCCGTGCGCGATTGCGTCAACCGCTTCGACCCACGTAGTCGCGCTCTGTGCCTGATAATTATTGGATTCGAGAATCTTGACAATCCGTTCAACAACGGCTTCTTCACTGTCAATAGTTAAAATTTTTGTCATCATGTCCCCCTGTGCGTAGTAGGGAAAATATTGGCAATTGGAAGTATAAAACGAATAAAGTCCAATGACAAGGATTTTCCCTGTGCATGTCACCCGGTGAGTTCTCTCTTGATGGGTGAACGTGTGTATAGTATATTGCAATGTCAATGGAAGTTAAAAATTAAAAATTGGGAGTCTTATGGAAACAAAAAGCATCGTCGTAAAAGGTGCGCGGGTACACAACCTGCAAAATGTAGATCTGACATTGCCCCGACACGCGCTAATATGTTTTACCGGCGTTTCCGGTTCGGGCAAGTCGTCAATGGCTTTCGACACCATCTATGCCGAAGGTCAGCGGCGTTACGTGGAATCCCTATCCGCGTACGCGCGTCAATTTTTGGGACAGATGGAAAAACCCGAAGTCGATCACATTACGGGATTATCCCCAACGATTTCCATCGAACAAAAGACCGCCGGGCGCAACCCCCGCTCAACCGTGGGCACAATGACCGAAATCTACGACTATTTGCGCGTATTATTTGCGCGAATTGGCACCCCCCATTGCATACATGACGACACGCCAATTGGGGCGCAAACGCGCGACGGCATCGTAGATCAAATCATGGCACTGGGTGAAGGCACGCGCATTCACATACTCTCTTCTCTCGTACAGGGGCGAAAAGGGGAATACCACGACCTGTTTGAAAATTTGCAAAAAGAAGGCTATATCCGCGCACGCGTGGATGGACAGATTGTAACATTGACCCAGACTCCGAAATTGGAGCGCTACAAAAGACACGACATCGAAGTCGTAATTGATCGGGTTATCGCAAAAAAAACCATGCGAGGGCGCATAGGCGAAGCCGTCGATGCCGGTCTCATAATGGGCAAAGGGGCGATCATTGTCAGCGCAGAGGGCGAAGATGATCTCCTCCTGAGTACCCACTTTTCCTGTCCCACTTGTGGACGCAGCGCGCAGGAACCTGTGCCGCAATTATTCTCATTCAACAGCCCGCAGGGCATGTGCCCTGGCTGTCGCGGTTTGGGCACGCGCTTTGCAATGGACCTGGCAAAAGCCATCCCCAATCCCGAATTATCTGTAATAGAGGGCGCTATTGCGCCGTTGGGCGTACCAAAAAACCGATGGAAAGCTCACTATTACGCGGGCGTTTTGAAGCGCCATGGCGCAGATTTGCAAACGCCGTGGAAGCGCATCTCACCAGAGGGCCAACAAGCATTATTATACGGCATAGACGGCAAAATGACCTTTGAATGGCGCCGCAGCAACGGCAGCATAAAACGCCATCGCGATGGATTTGAAGGCATCCTGCCCCCAATGGAGCGACAGTACGCCGAGGGACGGAGCCAGATAGTACGCAAACGTCTCGCACCCTTCATGCGCGTGGGTATATGTCCCGTATGCGAAGGCACGCGCTTGAAACCCGAAGCTCTCTCCGTCAAAATCGAAGGACAGACCCTGCCCGATGTCACCGCGATGACAGTCGATCGCGCATATGCCTTTTTTCAAAGCCTCAAATTGACCGAGACCCAGGCGCGAATCGCCGAAGACGCCTTAAAAGAGATTCGCGGGCGATTGAAATTTCTCCTCGATGTGGGCCTCGACTATCTCACACTCAATCGCACGGCACCGACACTATCGGGCGGAGAGGCGCAACGCATTCGCCTCGCCAGCCAGATCGGATCCGGATTGGTAGGCGTAACCTATGTGCTGGACGAACCGTCAATTGGTCTGCACCACCGCGACAATCGGCGATTGCTCGACGCCTTGTGCCACCTGCGGGACGTGGGCAATACCGTAATCGTCGTCGAACACGACGAAGACACCATGCGGCGCGCAGATCGCGTAATAGATTTTGGACCCGGTCCCGGGCATCTCGGTGGCCGGATAGTCGCCGAGGGATCGTGGAAACAGATAGCGAGAAGAACCCGCTCAGTAACGGGAGCTTATCTCTCGGGAAAAGAAAAAATAGCAGTACCCGAAAGGCGCTCCGTATCGCATCGCAGCTTATGGATTCGGGGTGCTCGCCACAATAATCTAAAAAATATCGACGTAAAAATTCCCATCGGCGTATTTACCTGTATCACGGGTGTATCCGGATCGGGAAAATCATCGCTAATTGCCGATATCCTCTACCCCGCTCTCGCGCGAGAACTCAACCGCGCAGAAACGGAAACAGGCGCGCACCGCTGCATTGAAGGCATAGGTCTCCTGGACAAAGTCATCGAGATCAACCAGCAACCCATCGGGCGCACACCGCGCAGCAACGCAGCGACATATACGGGTGTATTTGATCCCATTCGAAAATTATTTGCCGAGTTACCCGAGTCAAAAGTACGGGGATATAAACCCGGACGCTTCAGCTTTAACGTAAAGGGCGGGCGATGCGAAGCGTGTAAGGGCAATGGCGCGAACCTCGTCGAAATGGACTTCCTCGCCGATGTGTGGGTAACGTGTCCCGTGTGTGAAGGGCGGCGTTTTAATCGCGAGACCCTGGACATAAAATACAAGGGCAAATCCATCGCCGATGTGCTGGCGATGGAAGTCGAAGAAGCGCATCTGTTTTTTCAGGCAATCCCCGGCATTCACCGCATTCTCCAAACCCTGGTTGATGTGGGAATGGGCTACGTCAAATTGGGCCAGCCCGCACCAACGCTTTCCGGCGGTGAAGCACAACGGGTCAAGCTGTCAAAAGAACTGTGCCGCAGAAGCACGGGCAAAACCCTGTACATCCTGGACGAACCCACGACGGGCTTGCATTTTGCCGATATCCAGAATCTCTTGAATGTATTGCATCGGCTTGCGGATATGGGCAATTCTGTGGTGGTCATCGAGCACAACCTGGACGTAATCAAAACCGCGGATTGGGTAATCGATCTGGGACCTGAAGGCGGCGAAGACGGGGGGCAAATTATAGCAGAAGGCACCCCCGAGCACCTGACGCAATCTCCCAATTCTCACACGGGACGCGCGCTTGGCGAAGTGTTGACCCACACGCCACTCATATCTGGAAAAAACGGTAAACGAATCGCCAATGGCCAGGTGCGCACGATTGACGTTGTGGGCGCGAGAGAGAACAATTTGCAAAACGTGGATGTATCCATTCCCCGCGAAAAAATGACCGTGATTTCCGGCGTATCGGGTTCGGGAAAATCTTCCCTAACACTCGACACAATTTACGCCGAGGGACAGCGGCGATATGTCGAATCCCTATCCGCTTATGCGCGACAATTTTTGGGACAAATGCCCAAACCAAAGGTCGATCGCGTGGTGGGCCTGTCGCCCGCGATTGCCATTGAACAAAAAGCCGCGAGCAAAAACCCGCGCTCAACCGTAGGCACCGTAACAGAGGTGTACGATTACCTGCGGGCACTCTACGCATTATTGGGCGATACCTATTGTCCAGATTGCGATATATTAGCGGGCAGTCAGTCCGTGCAGGAAATTGTAGCGCGCGTATTAAAGATGAAACGGCGCCTCTACCTTCTCGCACCCATAGAACTCGGCAAAGGCGAGGATTATACCAGCTTGATCAACCGCTTTCGCCGCAAAGGCTATTTGCGCGGCAGGCTCAATGGCGATGTTTTCAACCTGTCAAACCCGCCCGAGATCGATTACAGACAGACGCACAGGCTCGAAATCCTGATAGATCGCGTAATCGCAGCAAAAAAGAACCGCAAACGCATCGCGGACTCCATCGAAATCGCGCTGGATATTTCAGAAGGCATTTTGATCGTCGCATCGCCCGATGACAGCGAAGAAACGCGATTTAGCCAGCACCTCTCGTGCCCATCCTGCGGGCGCAGTTTTGAAACAATAACCCCTCAGCACCTATCATTCAACAGTTCTGAAGGTTGGTGCTTATCGTGCGAAGGATTGGGCACACAGCGCGGCATGGGCATCCACACATTAATCCCCGATATTCACAAATCACTATCTGAAGGCGCAGTACTCGCCTGGGGAAAGGTAGAACCGCACACACAAATAGGCGACATGCTATCTGCGGTCGGCGAAGCCGCGGGCTTTGACCTGCACACCCCTTTTGCGCAAATATCAACGGAAGGACAACACGCAATCTTATACGGCCTGGGCACACAGTGGCTAAAAACCTCTAAAAATCTCTCATTCCAATTCAAGGGATTATTTCCCACAATCGAGACCCTCGTGCGACAAGCGCCGCGATTTCGGCGGCTAATGGGTGACTTTATCCAGGACGTGCCGTGTCCCTCCTGCAAGGGATCCCGCCTGAAGCCAGAAAGTACTGCCATAAAACTATTTGGCAAAACAATGCCCCAACTGGTGGCAATGCCCATCCGCGAAGTGCGCACCTATTTCGACGCAATGGTATTGGAAGGACAGGCGCGCGAAGCCGCCGCAGAGGTATTGCACGAAATTCAGAGCCGCCTGCGGTTTCTCGACGAAGTGGGCCTGGGATATTTGAACCTGGGACGGCGAGCACCCACGCTATCGGGCGGCGAAGCCCAGCGCATCCGCCTGGCGAGCCAGATCGGCTCCGGTCTCACCGGGGTCCTCTACGTACTCGACGAACCGACAATTGGCCTGCACCAGCGCGACAACCACCAGTTATTGGCTGCACTGGCACAACTGCGAGACCTGGGCAACTCTCTCCTCATTGTCGAACACGACCGCGAGACCTTGAATCGGGCAGATCACATTCTGGACTTTGGGCCGGGCGCAGGCGTTGAAGGCGGACGCATAGTCGCCGCTGGCAATCCGCGCAAATTGAAAACCAACAACGGCTCGGTAACCGCGCATTATCTCGCGGGCGATTTACAAATCGAAGTCCCCGATGAGCGGCGAAACCCCGAACGGGGATCGCTTTGCGTGGTAGGCGCTCGGCATAACAACTTAAAAAACGTCGATGTCTCATTTCCGCTGGGCACCTTGACCTGCGTGACCGGCGTATCGGGATCGGGTAAAAGTTCGCTCGTCAACGACGTACTCTTCGGCGCGCTCGCCGCCCGCGTAAACCGCGCACAAAAAGCGTGGGGAGAACACGACGATGTACTGGGATTGGAACGCATCGACAAAGTGATCAACATCGACCAGACACCCATTGGCTATTCGCCGCGCAGCAATCCCGCGACCTATGTCAAAGTATTCGACAAAATACGCACCCTGTACGCCAGCTTGCCAGACGCCCAGGTACGCGGATTTAAAACCGGGCATTTCAGCTTTAATCACAAGCGCGGGCGGTGCGATGCCTGTGCGGGTTTGGGCGCGCGCCGTATTGAAATGCACTTCTTGCCCGATGTGTGGATCACATGTGAAAATTGTGGCGGAAAGCGCTACAACCGCGACGTAATTGATATAACCTATAAGGGCGCGTCAATTGCCGATGTGCTAAAAATGACAGTAGCCGAAGCCCTATCGCATTTTACCCA
>JAPPIE010000448.1 GCA_028874765.1 Gemmatimonadota bacterium | reverse complement strand
ATCACAGGCTTGATACACAAGCCCTAATCTCTCCACCGAAGCGGGGTAACTCCATACATCAGAAAAGCACAAGGGAAAAAAGTTCTGGAATGCGTTTGGTCTGAAACCAGATAAAAATAAGCAAAACGATATTGTGGCTGAAATAAACATACCAATTGATGGGATAAATCTTAGTATTGGTGCAGGTATGTTTGCTGTTGATGAAAAAGGTTCTATATTTTTGTTACACAGCGGAAGGATTGGCGGTGGCTATCCAGGTATTAACAAGGCAAACTTTCTCGCCTGGTATTCACAGTACGAATCTATGATAGAGGTAGAGAACGGGACAAAAGTTGAGAAAGGTATTCTGATTGGCAATGTTTCTCAAAAAGAGGACTTAATCAACGGCCTTATCAGATATCTTAGAGACGTTGAGTATTTCAAACAGCTTGTCCGAGACCCGTCTTCATTAAATGAAGGTAAGGTTATTAGAGGTCATAAAGGTAAGCCAAACAAAAGGGAAATAGTTGCAACAACTTACGAACGAAATCCAAAAATTGCGGAGTTGGCAAAAAGAATGGCGAATGGAAAATGTCGCTTATGTGGAAAAAAGGGGCCTTTCAAAGACAATTTAGGTAGGCCGTTTCTCGAAACGCATCATGTCAAGTGGCTTTCAAACGGCGGAAAAGATTCAATAGATAATATCGTCGCGCTATGTCCGAATTGCCACAGAAAGATGCATTATCTGGATAATAAGCAGGATAGGGATCGACTGACACGTATAGCAACCTCGCAAAGAATATCGTGAAAAGGGTCACAGGTCTTAACCTAATGACTACTATCAACCTTTTATCTTTCCACCTATAAACACTATGATGAGAGGCTAGCCATGACCCAATGGAATATCGTTATATCAGAGGAAACCGACCGCCAGGTTCGGAGCTATCTGGCCCGGACTGGCGGAAAAAAAGGCGATCTGTCCCGTTTCGTTGACCGTGCGGTACGTCAAGCAATCTTCTGGGAGACAGTCGAAACGATCTGGGAACGAAACAAGCACCTCCCAGCCGAAGAAGCCCAAGTCCTCGCCGACGAAGCTGTGGATAGCGTACGTGCGAATCGTTCTTGATACAAATGTGCTCGTAAGCGCGCTGATCGCAAAAGAAGGACCGCCAGGCCTCTTGTTAGCAGCTGTCAGACGTGGAGACTTCACACTGGTCTCTTCATCTTACCAAATTGAGGAACTGAGGGAAGTCTTGGGCCGCGACCGCTTGAAACCGTACATCCAGCCCGAAGAGGCCAGCGACTTGCTTTATAACCTGGGATCGATTGGGGTGGTCGTCACTGAGTTGCCGGATGTAGATATATCACCGGACCCAAAGGATGCTCCAATCTTGGCAACCGGGATAGCGGGCCAAGCGGATCTGATTGTTTCTGGGGACAAAAAGGACATGCTGGCTCTCGGTCATATTGAAGACATCCCGATAGTCACTCCTCGTGAGGCGGTTAGACGGCTACCTCAGCATCAAAATAAAAATAATGGCTCCGAAGGATAGGCAAATAATGCAGATGTTCAAATAAAAGCAAGCATTGAGCATTGGAGGAATACAACATGGCAATCGATACCATAACATCCGAAGCTATTGAAGCAATAAATCCAACCGGCAGGCGCGTATTGCAACTGACGACAGATGCGCGGCGGTCGGTGCATGGGTATTACGATCTACCCCCGTGGTCTCCCGTGGATGGGCGCATTGCATTTAGCCGCATGGATGCACCGGATTCAAAGACAGGTGATATTTGCGTCATGGATGCCGATGGGGGCAATTTGTACAAAGTGGCCGAATCCCGTGCAATGTCCTCTAATGGAGGCGCATTGGCGCAATGGGCGTCAGATGGATCTCGGGTGTACTTCAAGGATCGAGACCGCGAAAACCGTTTGATCGGATGCGTCGATCCAGACACGGGTATGTCGGGCACGCATCCCGGAGACCTCCGAATGATTTCACCCGCTGGACACCTGCATGCTTATCACACCATGCATGGGGATTACGCCGAGGACGCCGTCCCGAAAATGAAAGATGTACACGGTGTCTTCGCGCAGGATTTAGAAACGGGTGAATCCAAACAACTCGCAACCCTCTCCGATTGCCTAACACTCCATCCCCGCCGAGACGAAATAGCCGACTGGCACATGTTCGTCAAGCACACCAAATGGTCCCCCGATGGATCGCGGATGATGTTTGTATTCACCAACGAAATCCATTTTGATCGAAAATACGGCGAACTTCCCAGAGTAAAAGATGTGTACGTCATCAATGCAGATGGCTCAAACCTCAAGCGCGTAGGTGAATTTGGCAACCACCCGCTGTGGCATCCCAATGGTCGAGAAATATTGACCAACAGCCCGTTTGAAGGCTCGCCGGGCAATAAACTGGTACTGACTGATGTGGAAACGGGTGAAGAGCGTTTGGCCGCAACCTGTGCAAAGGGATCGGGACATCCCTCCTTTTCACCAGATGGCAAATACATTGTCATAGATGTCGTGAACAACACAACAAAAGAAGCCAAATTCCTGCTGGTAGATGTCGAAACCGATACTGCTGAAACGCTGTTGGAACTCCCGGTCTTCGACCACTCCCATGCCGGAACCCATCTGCACCCGGTATGGCGGCAAGACAGCTCGCAGATCCTATTCGCCAGCGATGCATCCGAAATTTGCCAATTGTGTGTGATTGACGTGTGAAGGAGACTCTCATGCCCGTAAAATCCGTTTACATGATGACCGATTTGGAAGGTTCAGCCGGAGTAGATGATTGGGATCCGAGACACCGGGAAGATGCGACAACGGCAAAGGGCGTGTACGACCGCGCCGAGATGCAGCGATTGTTGACAGGTGAAGTCAACGCCGCGGCCGAAGGATTATTTGCAGCAGGTGTAGAAGACATAATCATCAATGACGCGCATGGAGCGGGGCGCACGATCTTATCAGAAGAATTGATCTCAGGCGTAAAACTGGTGCAGGGCGTCAACCGCCCCTGCTGGTTACCCGGATTATCCCCCAGATTTGACGCACTAATTCAAGTGGGCATGCATGCGATGACCAACACGCCCAACGGATGTCTCGCACATTCCATGAGCCGCAATGTGGTCTATCGCGTCAACGGTGCCGAAGTCGGCGAGATGGAAATGGCGGCTTATTTGTGTGGCGATCTGGGTATTCCCTGGGTCTTCACATCGGGCGATCTGCACGCATGTACCGAATCCGAGCGCTGGGTCAACCGCATTGTCACAGCACCAGTAAAAGAAGGCCTGGGAGAATTATGTGCGCTCCACCTGGCACCAGTAGATGCCCGCGCCCTCATCAAGACGCGCGTTTATGAAGCCATGGAGATCGTTGAAAATATCGAACCACTCATTGCAGAAGGCCCTGTGGTCATGGAAGTCACGCGCCCCGAACCCGGTCGCCTTTCCGTGCCAGAAGGGGTTGAGCGTGTAGATGACTTTACAATTCGGTGTGAAGGCGAATCCTTCTGGCAGGTGTTTCACAACGTGGTTTATGGCAAACCCGATTTTCCAATTCCCGCGTAATTTCTTCGCATTATAGGAGGATATATGAAAGTCAAAATAGAGAATCAATTTCGAGCGCCTTATGGCGTACCAAACGGTCTGCAACTCACTGACGATGGTTTGTGGATTGTAGATCAGGTGACGGACCGGGTGGCGTTAATGAGCATGACAGAAGATGCAGACGATTATTACGGCAATCGCCGCCTGTTGAGAGACATCCCGTCGGAATCCTCAAACACCAGTGGCATGGCCGCGGGTGATGGATCGTTGTGGTTGGCAGCCAATGGGCCGGGGCAACGCTGGCGGATACCGCGCAAGACCGATGCGCCTCAGGGTGAAATTTTGCGCGTGGATCCCTGTAACGGTGAAACACAGGGACGCTGGGCACTGCCCACGGGCGGCGGCACGCACGGCGTGGAATACGACGCAATTGAACCGGGCACATTATGGCTGACGACCTTGAAAGAACAGACCATTACGCAAATGCGTATTAAAGACTGGTCCGTCATCCGAACATTAAAACTGCCCTTGCATCGCGCACACGGTGTGGTCCGAATGGAAGAAGATTCGATCTGGGTCGTTCATACAGGTGATCGGGTAATTGTAAATCTGGACCTGGCGACAAATGCAGAACTCGATCGCATAGAAGTGCCCGAACCACATCCCGAACCACACGGATTATCCATCTGCAACGGTGGATTTTTGTATTGCGATGCCACATCGGGGTGGGTTGCCAAAATTTCCTGGTAATGGGACGCTTCTGTTATCTTCCAATTAGCCCCGGTCCTCCGGGGCTTTTCTTTCTCACAACTGAGGTACGTGATGAGTGATCGAGCAGTAATCGGCGTCGATGTGGGCACAGGCAGCGTGCGGGCAGGCGTATTTGACCTATACGGCACCATGTTGGGCACAGCATCCTCGCCCATCCTGGAATTTAATCCCAAACCCGATTTTTACGAACAATCCTCAAAGAACATCTGGGCAGAAACCGGAAAAGTCGTTCGCCAGGCCATCGCCCAATCTGGCCTCTCGCCCGATGCGATAATCGGCATGAGTTTTGACGCAACCTGTTCTCTCGTCGTCCTGGACACTGCTGGACAACCCCTGACCGTATCTGAAACGGGCGAAACCGAACGCAACATCATCGTATGGCGCGATCACCGCGCAATTGATCAGGTAAATCGCATCAATGCGGGTGGATACGATGTGTTGCAATACGTCGGGGGCACGATGTCGCCCGAACAAGAGCCGCCAAAACTATTGTGGATCAAAGAGAACCTGCCCGAAACATGGCAAAAAGCGGGCAAATTTTTTGACCTGGCGGATTTCATGGTGTACAAAGCAACGGGAGCCGACCGCCGCAGTTTGTGTACCAACGTATGCAAATGGACCTATCTGGGCCATGAATCGCGCTGGGATCGCAACTTCTTTGACGCCATTGGCCTGGGCGATTTATTCGACAGCGGAAAAGTGACAGAAGATGTCGCACCCATGGGCGAAAACGCGGGCACCCTGAGTGCAGAAGCCGCTGACTTGATGGGATTGACAACGCAAACTGCCGTAGGTGTCGGCATCATCGATGCACATGCAGGGGGTATTGGCGTTGGCGTCAGCGAACCGATTTTGGCATTGATCGGTGGCACCTCGTCGTGCCACATGGCCGTGTCAAAAGATGCGCGATTTATCCCCGGCGTGTGGGGACCTTACTTCGGTGCAATGCTACCGGGCTTGTGGCTCAGCGAAGGCGGGCAAAGTGCAACGGGCGCGTTATTGGACCACACCATCGAGCGATTTGGCATGGTCAAAGAAGAAGACCACTACTGGCATGTACTCACGGGAAAAGAAATCAATGCTGTGTACGCAGAACTCAACGCGTACATCGCCGCAAAAGGCGTGCGCTCAGATTGGACAGAGCGGCTGCACATTTTGCCCGACCACCACGGAAACCGATCCCCCAAAGCCGACCCCAACGCACGGGGCATGATGGATGGCTTGACCCTGGATATGTCGTACAACACACTGGCGCAAATTTATCACGCAACCATCCAGTCAGTAGCTTATGGTACGCGCAATATCATTGACGAAATGGAAAAACAGGGCTATTCAATCGAGCAGATCAATGCGTGTGGGGGCGGCACAAAAAACGAACTGTGGATACGCGAACACGCCGACGCAACGCAACGCCCCATTCATCTACCCAAAGAACCCGAAGCCGTATTACTCGGATCAGCAATCCTCGGTGCCGTCGCCGCGGGTGCGTATGCCTCAATCCAGGAAGCCATGGGCGCGATGTGCCACGCGGGCGAAGTCATCGAACCCAATCGAGACACCGCAGATTATCACGCCTATAAATACGAACAACAATTGACCATGTACGACCAGCACGTAAACCGACGTAACATCGACTGATCTGAAATTCGGTTGTGTTTCGCGCAATATCACATTAGCATGGAATTATTAATTATCAACTGAAGGAGACAAAACGTGAAAATCGGATACGGCACTTATGCAATGCAAACGGAAAACATCTTCGACGCGCTCCCGCGCCTGCGCGACATAGGTTACGAAGCCCTCGAAATCAACACGGGTGACGACTGGCCCACCGCACCGCACAAACTCGACACCGCTACCCGCGAAACACTCGCCAAAACCATCCGGGACCTCGGCTTTGAATCCCCCGTCACCATGGCTTTGATGCCCATCTGCACACAGGGCGATGGGCGTCCCGCCATCCTCGAAAAATTTGACGATGCCTGTATCCTCGCCAGTGACCTCGCCTTCGGCGATGCTCCCGGCATCATCGTCAGCACACTCGGCGGACTGCACGGCACCTGGGACGAAGTCAAACACACCTATTGCGATCAACTCCTCGAATTGGGCGACCGCGCCGCCAAACACAACGTCATCCTCGCAACCGAACCCCATGCGGGCCACCCGCTCGACACACCCCAAAAAGTCGATTGGCTCATGCGGCAAACCAATCACGACAACGTCAAAGTCAATTTCGACATGAGCCACTTTTACGTTGACGATATCGACCTCCAGCCGAGTGTTGACCTGTGCGCCCCCTACACCGTCTCCACCCACATCAAAGACGGCCACCGCGTCAACGGGCAGGTGCGCTACCTCTTGCCCGGCGAAGGCGACTTCGACCTCGTCGCCTTTTTCAAAGCCGTCGCAGCCGCAGGCATCACCGTCCCAATCACCGTCGAAGTCACCGCACAAATCTGGAGACAACCCGACTACGACCCCTGGCCCGTCGCCGAACAATGCTTCAGAGCACTCGACAATGCACGAAAAGAAGCAGATGTCGCATAGATAAACCAGAAATCAATCATGCCCTATAACATCCTCCTCATCCTGACCGATCAACAGCGCTGGGACTCGCTCGGTTGTTGCGGTGTAAGCGGCGTACACACCCCCAACCTCGACCGCCTTGCCAGTGAAGGCACGCGCTACGACCAGTGCTATGTCAACAATCCGATATGCACGCCCAGTCGCGCCAGCCTCTGGACCGGCAAACACCTGCCCGGCCACGGCGTTTACCGCCTGCACGATGTCTTACCCCAGGATGAAATCCTCTTTCCCCATCACCTGCGCGAAGCCGGATACGACACCGCGCTCTTTGGCAAACTCCACGTTGCCGGTCACATGTGGGAAATGCAATACCGCCACCGCTTCGACGGCTTCAACACCTATGAATGGGCACCTGACCCCAATGGGTATCGGGGATGCGACACCGCGTACTTCCGCTGGCTTGCAGTACACCATCCCGACATTCTCCAGCGCTGGAAACGCGACGGCAACAGCATTGGCCATGTACGCGCCGAAGCCCACTTCACCACCTGGGCCGCCGACCGCACCATCGACTATCTCCACCGCATGCAGGGCACACATCAGCCCTTCTTCTGTTGCATGAGCGTCTTTGATCCGCACAGCCCCTATACAAATTATCCCAAAGAATACGCCGACCATCTCGACATCGATGCCCTGCCCGAACCCTTTGCCGTAGATGAATCCTTCGATCACCGCCCAATCGCACACTGGCGAGAGCATAACGGGCGATCTTTTCCATCAACAGACACCCTGCGCGAAAGCCGCATCGGCTACCACGCTGCCATCACCCTCATCGACGAACAAATCGGGCGCGTCTTGCAAACACTCGACGACACAAATTTTGCGGACAACACCATCGTCATCTTTGCCAGCGACCACGGCGACATGCTCGGCGATCACGGCCTCACCGTCAAAGGCGCGTACATGTACGACGCCTGCACCCGGGTGCCCATGATCATCCGCGTGCCAGGCGAACCCGGCGGTCAAATCATTGACGCCCCCTGCCAACTTCACGACATTGCCGCAACCGCACTCGCCATCGCCGGATGCGAACAACCCGACCTCATGCCCGACGCCTGCGACCTCCTGGACACCAGCGCCTTGCAACAACGCGGCCATGCCGTCTGCATGCACCGCAACTCGAGCACCACCCGCGGAGGCTATCACAACCCGGAATTGCACATCACCATGTGGCGAGAAGACCGCTACAAACTCAGCATCTACCACGCGCCACAACCCGGACCCGACGATTGCCCCGGCGAACTCTTTGACCTGGAAACAGACCCCGGCGAAATGAACAACCTCTGGTTCGACGCCGACATGTCCGACACGCGAGACCGGCTCATCCACAAACTCACATCTTTTCTCGTACAACAAGACGCACAGGGACGCGCGCGAGGTAGCGAAGCCCTGCCGCCGGGATTTTAGAAAGAACGCTCATGACAAAAACCATCATCATGCCCAAATACGGGCTTCAGCAAGACAATGGCACCGTCGTTGAATGGCGCGTCAAAGAAGGCGACCACGTCAACAAGGGCGACATCCTCCTCGACCTGGAAACAGACAAAGCCCTCTTTGAATACGAATCGCCCGAAAGCGGTTACGTCCGCAAACTCGTCGCCCAAAACGGCGAAGAGGTACCGGTGCTCTCGGTCATTGCCATCATCACCGACGAATCCGATGAAGCCATTGAAGACATAGCACCTGCCAGCGCTGACTCACCCACAGAGGAACCGCGCCAGATAGCGGATACAGCAGAGCGAGAACCCGCGCTGGAAGCACCCACCCAGCGCATCAAACGCTCTCCTGCTGCCCGCCGTCGCGCCCGCGAACTCAAAATTGACCTCGCCAACATCGCAGGTACTGGTCCCGGTGGCCGCATCGTACTCGCCGATGTCGAACTCGCGGCATCCGCTGCCCCATCCTCCGCCACATTATCGCGCATGCGCCAGGCCATTGGCAGAACCATGGCCTATAGCAAAAGCACTATCCCGCACTTCTACGTTGCCACTGAAATAGACATGACCGACGCGGAAATCTGGCGCAAAAACCTCGCTGAAACCGACGCCATCAAGCTCTCTGTCACCGACCTCTTTGTCAAAGCCGCTGCCGATGCCCTCACCCAATACCCGGCACTCAACGCCAGCCTTGACGGAGATACCGCCGTTATCGTACACGACACAGTCGATATCGGCCTTGCCGTTGGCACCGACGACGGCCTCGTCGTCCCGGTCATCCCAAATGCCGACCGGGCATTCCTGACCGACCTCGCCGACGAACGCGACCAGCGCGTCGAAGAAGCCAGACAGGGCAAAATGCGCGGCGATGCCAGTGCCACCTTCACCATCTCGAACCTGGGGATGTACGGCGTCACCACCTTCACCGCCATTGTCAATCCCCCCGAAGCCGCCATCTTAGCCGTCGGTGCAGCCATCGCTCGCGTTGTCCCCATCGGCGATACCATGACCATCGCCGTTCGCCAAATCGCTGAAGTCACACTCTCCGCCGACCACCGCCTCGTCGATGGCGTGGTTGCGGCTCAATTTTTACAGGCACTAAAACAAAATCTACAAGACACGAACAAATTGGAAAGCTGGTTGTGAAAAGGAGCCTTTATGTCCCTACCCTCTGAAATCCTGATCAAAATGTACCGCGCCATGCTCCGCATCCGCCGTTTTGAAGAACAAATCTGGGAAGTCTATACAGGCGGACTCATGCACGGACTGGCGCACCTCTACATCGGCGAAGAAGCCGTTGCCGTGGGCGTTTGCGCTGCGCTGCGCGACGACGACTTCATCACCAGCACCCATCGCGGACACGGGCACTGCGTTGCCAAAGGCGGGAACCTCGAAGCCATGATGGCTGAAGTGATGGGCCGCGTTACCGGACACTGTCGAGGCAAAGGCGGATCCATGCACATCGCCGACATGTCCGTTGGTATCCTCGGCGCAAATGGCATTGTCGGCGGCGGATTTGGCATTGCCACAGGCGCGGCACTCTCAGCCCAAAAACGCGGCACCGACCAGGTTGCCG
Organism: Gemmatimonadota bacterium; assembly: GCA_028874765.1. Classification (GTDB taxonomy): domain Bacteria; phylum Latescibacterota; class UBA2968; order UBA2968; family UBA2968; genus VXRD01. Next base: position 1,639 of record JAPPIE010000448.1, on the reverse strand, counting down.
TCTGCTTCTTTGGCGACGGCGCCTCCAATCAGGGTATCTTCTTCGAAGTCATGAACTTCGCCGCAATATGGAAACTCCCGGTTATCTACGTCTGCGAAAACAACCACTACGGCGAATACACCCCCACCGGAAACGTCACCGCGGGCAAAAGCATCGCGGATCGCTCCCTGCCCTTCGGCATTCCCAGCACAACCGTAGATGGCAGCGACGCCGTTGCCGTGTACGAAGCCACTGCCCAGGCCGTCGAACGCGCCAGAAAGGGCGACGGCGCCACACTCATCGAATGCGACACGTACCGCTATCGCGGGCACCACGTTGGCGATCCCGGGGAAGGTTATCGCTCAAAAGAAGAAATTGAATCATGGATGGCCAAAGACCCCATCCAGTTGCTTCGCACAAAAATACTGGATGACAACATCGCCTCCGGAGCCGAACTCAATGCGGAAGAGCGCGAAGTCGAAAAAGAAATGGAAAACGCGCTCGAAGCTGCCAAAGCCGCGCCTTATCCCGATGTCGAGGAGGTCCATCAACATGTCTATGCGTGAAATAACTTATGGCGAAGCCGTCAAAGAAGCCATCGCCGAAGAAATGCGCCGCGACCCCACGGTCTTTCTCATGGGCGAAGACGTCGGCAAAGCGGGCACCGTATTCAAAGTACTCCTCGGTTTGCACGACGAATTTGGCGACGATCGCGTCATCGACACGCCCATTGCAGAAGCGGGTCTCGTCGGCCTCGGCGTCGGTGCTGCGCTTACCGGCTCGCGCCCCATTGTCGATATCATGTTTGGCGACTTCATCACCCTGGCAATGGACCAGATTGTAAACCAGGCCGCCAAACTGCGCTACATGTCCGGTGGTCAGGCCATCGTGCCCATCACCATCCGCTCCACAATGGGCGCAGGGCGCTCCTCCGCCGCGCAGCACTCGCAGAGCCTGCACGCCTGGCTCGCGCATATCCCCGGCCTCAAAGTCGCCATTCCCTCCACACCCGCCGACGCCAAGGGCCTCTTCAAAACCGCCGTTAGAGACGACAACCCCGTCGTCATTTACGAAGACAAAATGATGTACGCCCTCAAAGGCATGGTCCCCACCGAAGAAGACTACACCATACCCTTTGGACAGGCGCACATCAAACGCGAAGGCGACGATGTATCCCTCATCGCCACATCGAGCATGGTCCACGTCGCCCTCGAAGCGGCCGATGCACTCGCAGAACAAGGTATAAGTGCCGAAGTCGTTGACCCGCGCACCCTCGTACCACTCGACAGCGAAACCCTCATCGAATCCGTGGTCAAAACCACCCGTGCCGTCATCATCGACGAAGGCTATAAAAGTTTTGGTATCACAGGAGAAATCGCCTCCATCGTCTATAACGGCGCCTTTGACTACATCGACGCCCCCATCGCTCGCCTCGGCGCAATGGACGTACCCGTTCCATTTAGCAAACCCCTCGAAGACGCCACAATCCCCACCCCCGAAGATGTGATCAAAGCCGTTCAGGACATGAAAATCAGATAGCACTTACCTAAAAAAATAAGCCCGGCGATCTGCCGGGCTTTTGTATTGTACAATTTAAAATGCCGGGGACGGGACTCGAACCCGTACGGGCGATTAGCCCAAGGGATTTTAAGTCCCTCGT
>JAPPIE010000238.1:4128-11729 GCA_028874765.1 Gemmatimonadota bacterium | reverse complement strand
GCGAGTCCATGCGCGTCTGTTGGGAAGTGTGCGGGTACCCAATCGAGGATGACGCCTATGCCGTGGATGTGGCAATGGTTGACGAGATATTTGAAATCGTCTGGCGTGCCGAAACGGCTGGTTGGCGCGTAATAGCCCGTGATCTGATATCCCCAGGATTCGTCTAAGGGATGTTCCATGATGGGGAGGAGTTCGATGTGGGTGTAGCCCATTTCGAGGACGTATTCGACGAGTTCGTGCGCGAGTTCGCGATAGGTGAGCGGTCGGTTGTTTTCTTCTGGGTTGCGCCGCCAGGATCCGGGGTGTACTTCGTATATGGCGATTGGGTCTGTGTATGGGTCTCTTTTCTGGCGGGTTTGCAGCCATTCGGCATCGGACCACAGGGCGTCGTTGGGCTGATGCACGACAGAGGCTGTGCGCGGGCGATGTTCCATACAGAAGGCGTAGGGGTCGCTTTTGGTGAAGATATCGCCGTTTTGGGTTTTGATTTCGTATTTGTAGAGGGTGCCGGGCTTCAGGTCGGGGATGAATAGTTCCCATACACCCGTGCTGCCTCTGTTTAGCATGGGGTGCTGGCATCCATTCCAGGCGTTGAAGTCGCCAATCACGCTTACGCGCTGGGCATTGGGTGCCCACACGGCAAAATGTACGCCTTTTTCTGTGGGGTGTGCGCCGAGGCAGTCGTAGATGTTATGGTGATTGCCTTCGCCGTGCAGGTGCAGGTCAAAATCGCTTAGAACAGGTGGCATTTATCCCTCGGGGATTTCCTGGGCGCAGGAGAGTGGGGGGATGTCGATCATGGTGCGCAGTCCGGGTGCGGCAGATGCGACTATTGGGATGGCATTGGCGATGACCGCACAGGTGGCGATGTCGCCGTTGATGCCGCCGGGTATGATGAGGTCATAAGCGGGCGTACCGTTGATCTGGATGCGTTCCTGAGATTCGATTGATTCGCCGTTGTGTATCAATTGGCCGACTGCGGCTTTGAAGATGAGGGTGAGGACTTCTCGCCCGTTGTGGTATCCCCGTCCCGTTTGCAGTACGCCTGCACAGTGCCCCGGTTTTGCGAGGACGGGTTCTACGATGTCTTCGGTGTGGTCGAGTTGCCATCCCAATCGCGCCGCGATCATGTGCATGGATTCGGTGAGGCCGACGTGGCGGATTTTTTGTTGGGCGACAAGATTTTGGAATTCTTCAACGGTGAGGCCAGCCCCTATTTTTTGTTGGAAGGGGAGACGGCGTGCAGAGGCGTCCTGGGTGCGTTCTATGCGAATGGATTGCACGGTGTGACACACGCCGGTGGCCGCTGTGGGCAAGAAGTCCATGAGAAAGCCGGGGTTGATGCCGGTTCCGAGGACTGAGACGTCGCGTTCTTTTGCCCAGGTGTCGATGGTTGCGGATAATTCGGGTTGTGTTGTCCAGGGATAAGACAGTTCTTCACAGGTCGAGACGATGTTGACGCCCCGGTCGATAATTGCTTTTAATGTGGGGGCGATGCGCTGGAGTTCTGATACGGTTGTCACTACGGCGAGGTCTGCGTCGGCCAATCCCCTGTCGAGATCGTCGGTGATGGCTATGCCGAGGGGGTCGCATTGGCTCACTTCGCCCAGATCGCGATTTGTTTTGGATGGGTCAATGTCAACGGCACTGACGATTTCAATGCCCGATCGTTTTGCCAGATAAGGGGTGAGCATCTGGCCGAGTGGCCCAAGGCCGATTTGTGCGATGCGTATTGGAGAGTGCATGATAGTTTCCAGTGAACAATGGATAGTAAGTGCGGAATGGAGTAAAGATAAAGTGGAGAGTTCAAAGGGTAAAGGGTAAAGTAGTGGTGTACTCCGTATGTGTACTTGCGTGGAAAGGTATTTCACATTAATTTGAGTGCTCTTTGATACTTGGATGGCGAATTAAAGCGTTGCAATAAATGTCCCCTGAGTGAAAATTAAAACGCGAATTGGGGGGCGGGGATAATTTTTAATTTTTAATTCTCAATTGATCAGGTGGATTATGAGTGATGAGTTGATTGATGCTTTTGTCAAAAAGTACGCGTCTTTGTCCGGTGTCGCGCATGTGGCTGAGGGTGCTGATGCGGTTGCGCCCATTGTGGTCAGTGTGCTCAGGGAAGTGGGTTGTAAGCGGGTTGTGTTTGCCGAGTTGCCCGATGGGTTGGACGATGCTGTTGAACGCGCGTGTGTGGATGCGGGGATTGATGTGCACTTGCCGCCTTTTGACAGTTCTGAATTGCCCCACGCGATTGATGCTGCCGAGGCGGGGGTGTCCTGGGCGGTTTTTGCAGTGGCTGAGTCGGGTAGTCTCGTCGAGTTTGCTCTGGACGATGCCGTGCGTCTCGTTTCGACATTGCCCCGTGTGCATATCGGTATTTTTAAGGCGAGTACGCTGCTGGAAAACTTGAGGGATGCGGCTGAGCCGTTGCGCCAGTTTTATCTGGATCATCCCGAAAATGCAACGGCGACTTTTATTTCTGGACCGAGCCGAACCGCAGATATTGAGATGCGGCTGACGCTGGGCGTACACGGTCCCGAAGTTGCACACGCAATTGTTATCAAGTAAGGCGTGAGGTGAGATGATGAATATTGCAAATCGCATGTCGCTGTTGGGGACGGAATCGGCTTTTGAGGTACTGGTAAAGGCGCGTGCGCTGGAGGAGATGGGACACGATGTGGTGCATCTGGAAATTGGCGAGCCGGATTTTGATACGCCCGCACATATTGTCGAGGCGGGGCAAAGAGCGCTGTCAGACGGGTTTACGCATTACGGTCCGCCCGTGGGATTGCCCGAGTTGCGCGAGGCAATAGCGGAAGAGATTTCGACAACGCGGCAGATTGACGTGCATCCCGATCAGGTGGTGGTGACGCCCGGCGCCAAGCCGATTATGTTTTATACCATACTGGCATTGGCTGAGGAGGGCGATGAGGTGATTTATCCGAATCCGGGTTTTCCGATTTACGAGTCGGTGATTCGCTTTGCGGGTGCGCAACCCGTGCCTGTACCTCTGACGGAGGATCGCGGGTTTAGCCTGAATGCGGATCAGTTGCGCGATCTGGTGACGGAACGCACAAAGCTGATTATTCTAAATTCACCGCAAAATCCCACGGGGGGCGTGATTCCAGAAGGCGATTTGAAGGCGATTGCCGAGGTGGCGGTCGAGCACCAGATTCCCGTGTTGTCGGATGAGATTTATTCCCGGATGGTCTATGGCGATGAGTTTCACAGCATTTCGGCGTGTGAGGGTATTGCCGATCTGTTGATTATTCTCGATGGGTTTTCCAAGACGTATGCTATGACGGGCTGGCGCATTGGCTATGGGGTGATGCCGATGGATCTCGTGCCGCATTTTGACCGGCTGATGGTCAATAGCAATTCGTGTACGGCTGCGTTTACACAAATGGCGGCTTTAGTTGCATTGAAGGGTCCGCAGGATGCGGTTGAGAATATGGTGGATGCGTTTCGCAAACGGTGTGCGATTATTGTAGAGGGTTTGAATGCGATTGAGGGGATTACATGCCCGATGCCCGAGGGGGCTTTTTACGCGTTTCCAAATATTATGGGATTGGGCAAGTCGTCTGCGGAAGTCGCAGATGTGATTTTGAATGAGGGACACGTAGCGTGTCTGGCCGGGTCGGACTTTGGGGAATACGGCGAGGGATATTTGCGGTTTTCCTACGCGAATTCTGTGGAAAATATCGAAAAGGCGTTGGCGCGTATCCGATTGTGTGCAGAAAAGTTAGTTTCTGCTAAAGCCGATCCAGGAGCGGTATGATCGCAGGTAGTGACGCGACCTGGAGATCGTGCGTGAGGTCGGATGCGCCATCGGTGAAGTGAATACAGCGCACGCGGGCGGCGGCAGAGGCCATGAGATCGTAACGGCTATCGCCGATGCTTATGGCTTCGTTTGGGGAAGTGTCGAGGGCCTGGAGCGTTTTGTGGATGAGGTAGGGGCTGGGTTTTATGGGACCGTCGTCTCGGCTGAGGGCGATGTCAAAGGCGCGATTGAGTCGGTTGATCACACGGTGCATGGCGGCGCCGTGGTTGTTGGTGACCAGGCCGAGTTTGTACTTGCGCGCTCGCAGTGCGTCGATGAGTTCTGCTGCGCCAGCGCGAATGGCGGCGTGCTGTGCTGCTTCCCATTCTTTTTGGAGAAGGATATCAGTGGCCTGTTTGCGTTGTTTTGTGGGTAAGTTGTCGATGTGTTCGATGATGGTTTTTTCGGGCGGACAATTGATTTTTGAACGCAGATCTGGCCAGTTGATATAAGATTCTGTGAGTGTACCGTCCATGTCGAAGATGATGGCCCGAATAGTCATAGTTCGCCTATTCGAGAAATACGGTTTGACGGTCGCCCGATGAAAAGGAGATGATTGCGCGCAGCGGTTCATCGCCGTTGTTAATCGCGTGATGGATCACGCCAGCGGGAACGCGAATGCTATCGCCCGGTTCGAGTTGATAGCTGTCGTCGCCGTACGTGTGTTCGCATGTTCCGGAGACGACATAGAGGATTTCTTCGCAATTGGGGTGGTAATGCGGTGGATTTTGCTGGCCGGGTTGAATGATGGCCATGCCAAAGGTCTGTTTGGCATCGGGATCAATGGCCTGGCCCATGAGCCAGTTGAGGGTGCCCCAGGGAAATTCTTCGGCTGTGGTTTCCGATAGTCTGGTAACGGGCATAGCGGTTCCTTTTGTGCGTATTGGTGATGGTTTTGAATGGGCACAGAATATAGATTTTTTTTTGTGGTGTCAACAACGCATTTGAACAGATGTGATTGTCGGAATATATTGCATCTGCGCCATCGGCGTAATCCATGTAATCCGCGATCCAGGAGGTTGTAATGAAAAAAATTGAGGCGTTTATCAAGCCGTTTAAGTTAGATGAAGTAAAGGAAGCACTTACCGAATTGGGATTGGTGGGGATGTCTGTTGGCGAATACCGGGGGTTTGGTCGCCAGCGAGGGCATCGGGAATTTTACAGAGGCAGCGAGTATCATGTGGATTTTTTGCCGAAACTCAAACTTGAACTGGTGGTTGCTGACGACGAGTTGGAAAACGCGATTGAAGCTATCTTGGAGACCGCCAGTACGGGTGAAGTCGGCGATGGAAAAATTTTTGTGAGCACCGTTGAGCAAGCGATCCGCATTCGCACGCGGGAAACAGGAGAAGCGGCGCTGTGAAGTGATCCGCAGATGATTGTAGGGGCGAAAGATCTTTCGCCCGTCGTATTGGATATCCAACATGAATTTTTTTGATTTTAACACATCTGACGCGAAAGACGCGCTTGTACAGGCGGGATTTCGGGATGTTGAACGCGCGTTGCACAATCTCGAAGAATTAGCTGGCTCAGAGGCTGGGGGCCAACTTCCCGATGATTTTTTTCAGGCGTTGGTCGATGCGCCCGACCCCGATATGGCGCTGAATACTTTTTTGCGCATTGTGCAGGCTGATCGCGCATCGTTTTTGCACACGCTCAAAGCGCATCCCGAGTTGTGTCGCATGTTGTTGTGCGTTTTGGGCGGTAGCCCTTTTATGGCTGATATGCTGGTGCGCGACCCCGATATTTTTGACTGGTTGTCAGATGCCTCCGATCACTCCGAGCAATCGTGTGATAAAGAGCAATTGCTGGCGTCTTTTGGTGGGGCTGTCGAGGCTGTGGATACGCGCGATGACAAGCTCAATGCTATTCGGCGAAGTTCGCGACGCGAGTTGTTGCGTATTGGCGTGGGCGATCTGGCGGGTGGGCGCGCCATTCAATATGTTGCGGCTGATTTGTCGGTTTTGGCAGATGTGTGTTTGCAAAAGCTGATTGATATTTTGTTGCCCGACCTGCAAGCGCGTTATGGCATGCCGCGAAATGCCGATGGACAGCCCGTGGATTTTGCGATTTTTGGGCTGGGTAAGTTGGGCGGTATGGAGCTTAATTTTAGTTCGGATATCGATTTGATGTTTGTCTATAGTGCCGAGGGCAATACGGATGGTGAACGTTCTGTGACCAATCAGGAGTTTTTCTCCCGATTGTGTGAGCAAATTGTGCGTGCGGCAACAGAAGTGACGCCAGAGGGGTTTTTGTATCGTATGGATATGCGCCTGCGCCCCGATGGCGCGGCTGGCGCGCTCGTGATGCCTCTTGCCGGATATGAGGGCTACTATATGCGGCGGGGCGAGTTGTGGGAGCGGCAGATGCTGATCAAGGCTCGTTGTTGTGCGGGGTCTGAAGCTCTGGGGCAGCGATTTTTGAAGATGGTACAACCCTTTGTTTATCCGCGCTATTTTGATACCAGTCCGGCAACGGAGATCAACCGCATTAAGGCGCGTATAGAAGATCAGATTGGAAGCAAGGGACAGCGCGAAACGCATTTGAAGTTGCGATCGGGTGGCATCCGGGATATTGAATTTATTGTGCAGTGTTTGCAATTGCTGGTGGGGCGCATACACGAGAATGCGCGATCGGACAATACGCTCGAGGCTATCCGGCAGTTGCAACGGGTGTCTGCGCTGTCGGGTAAGGAAGCCGATCAGCTCAGGGATGCTTATGTATTTTTCAGGCGTTTGGAACACCGATTGCAGATGATGCACAATCGCAGTGATTATTCGCTGCCCGAAGGGGAGGATGAACAGGGTGTATTGGCGCGCACGATGGATATGGGATCTGCTGAGGCGTATCGCAAAATACTGGATGTCCATTTGAAGGCTGTGCAGGAGGTGTATGCCCAGGTCTTTGCGGAGGCGCGAGAAAGCGAGGGTCGTTCTATAGGCGCGCTGGTAAATATGGAAATAGGCGATGCAGAGGCCAGCGGGTTGTTGGAAGAGATTGGGTTTGATCGTCCGGGCGAGGCGCATCGCAATCTCATTTATCTGGCTTTTGGACATGTGCCGCGGATTCGGGGTACACGAGCGCGTGAGAGCTTTACAGAACTGGCACCGGCATTGATGCAAGCACTTCAGGAGTCCGCCGATCCGGATCAGGGGTTGAGCAATCTGGAGAGTCTCGTGTCTGCTTATGGTGCAGGCGATATGTTTTTCCGAATTTTGGCATCCAATCAGGGATTTCGCCAACTGATGCTGTCCTTGTGTGTTGGCAGCCAATTTCTGGTGCAGGTGATAAGGCGCAACCCCGGATTGCTCGATTGGCTGGTTCGTCCAGAGGTTTTGTATCTGGATCCAGAGGCAGAAGTGCTGCATCTCAGTCCGGGTATGGATGCTTTGCGAGAACAGTTTCGCGCACAGGTTGAGCGGTATGGCGATACACCCGAATTGGTGGGGGGAATAAATGCTGTAAAAAATCGGGAATTGTTGCGCTTTGGTACGCGCGATCTCGTGGGCTTGACCGATACGTTTGAAACATTTGAGGCGTTGACGATGTTGGTCGATGCGGTTGTGCAGGCGGTTTATGAGGTGGTTTATGCGCGGTTGGTGGAAAAACGCGGGGTGCCGCGCAATCGCAGCGGTGAGGAGGTCGGGTTTGTGGTGCTGGGTTTGGGCAAGATGGGTGGGGGCGAATTGAGTTTTGGTTCGGATCTGGATATCGTATTTGTATATGGTGAAGATGGCGAAACAGATGGCGCAAGGCCGCAGGGGAATTTGCAATTTTT
>JAPPIE010000238.1:0-4028 GCA_028874765.1 Gemmatimonadota bacterium | reverse complement strand
GGGATGGTCGGATAGGGGCTGGGATATCTGACTTTTGTGTTGTGCCAGGCGGGTTTTGATATTTTGCCAGTGTGGCGTTGTCAAGCATATATGGGCTGCGAACAGGTGATAGATGAGGTGGTGTGCATCGAGGCGAAAGAGGATGGTTTCGGCTGGAGTAGAGTACAATTGTGATGCAAGATGTGCGTAGTATTGCGCAAGTACTGGTGTGAGGAGGCCAATGATGCGGCCGCAGGAATTGTGCGCGCCGAGCGATGTGGTGTATTGTATCAGACGGCGTTCGGGCCAGTCATAGCCAATTTTGGCGAGTTCGAGGACTGTTGCTGTTTCTGGATTTGGGCAAACGATGTTGCGGGCGTTGTAGTCGGTGGGGCCGATTACTGGTGGTGCGTGGATGAGTTCGTTTACGAGGGTTTTCCAGGTCGATAGAAGGTCAGTAGTATTGGGGGCGCGTACGAAGGCGGGGAGCGTTTCTGTGAGTGATTGGGTGGTGTTGTGCCACTGTTCTCGCAGGTCATCTGCGCTACATCCGGGGGCGATGTGCGGGATGAATTTGGCGCTGTGATTATAAAACGCTTTTTCAAGGGCGCAAAGGGTATTGATGACAGTGTGAGCGAATGGTCTGGGGTCCGTAGTCTGGCAGATGTCGTCGAGGGTGTGATCTCCGCACCATTCGTAGATGACTATGTCGTGGTCGGTTGCTATAATGCTGGGGACCGGGACGCCGCTGGCGAGGAGATGGTTTGTGACTTTTTGTTCAACGGCGAGCAAGTGGTATGGTTTGCCGCGGGTGAGCGATGCAAAGAGGTGGTGTTTTACAGCAAATACCGAGCGGTCAGTCGTGACTTTCCAGACTGTGTGCGCCCGGGTTTCGGAGAGCGGTTCGATTTTTGCAATGCGCTGTTCTGGCAATTTGTCGCGGAACAGGTGGTTAATGTTTTCGGTCATGGGCATGCAGGGTGTTTTCTCTTTTGCGCGACTGGATGAATTCGGGGGCTTCGACTATGCAATCGCGCAAGATGCCGAGCGAATCCCATAAGGCTTGCAGATTCGTTTTTTGTAGTTTGGCAGAGGCGTCGCCCACATCGGGAAAGCCCTGCGCGTTGGGGGTGAGGTGTTCCCAGTTGCGGAAGAGGCGGCCCCAGTCGCTGTTTAGCACATCTTGCATTTTATTTTTGGCATGAAAAGGATACCAGAAACTGTCGTGGTAGAGCACGGAAGCCATATAAGCCCAGGGTGCGAGAATGGTTTTGAGCGACCATTCGATGGGTTTTTTGAGGCTCCCCCAGTAGATCCTGTGCTGCATTTTAGAGGCAAAGGTCATTTTTTTGTACGGGCCGACAAAGTCCCAATTTTCTTCTGCAGCATCGAAATCACCCACAATTTCGATTTGGGAGGGATCTCCGCATCCGAGGCCCAGGTCGTGTGCTATGCGGATGTATTTGATTGAAAGTGGATCAAAGCCCATCATTTTGGCGGCGACTGCGTCAATGGCGACCTGGTCGGCACTGGCGAGGATGACGTTTTTGGTGTGGGGAATCATACAGCGCGGACCGGGTCCATCGCCTGCAAAGGTGCCGTCCATAACTGCGAAGACACCGCGGTGGATTTTCTTTTGTATCATGAGCAGATCGACGAGGGTTTCGTGAATGACCGGGTGGGTCCAGTGGCGACGCTCGTTGAGCAGGCCGCCAAAGGCATTTTTCATGGCGCCTGTGGTGGTGGTAAAGACGTGGGTTTTGACGGTGGGAAAATGAATGATGTTTTCATCGATAAAGCGTTTGGGAATGTGAAAGCCTTTGGGATAGACTTCGTTCAGGCAGAGAAATTTTTCGGTGAGGTCGCCTACGGCATCGCGTACGTTGATCCATTCTTCGCCTTCGTAGAGATGTATATTTTTCAAGCCGTGCGCTTCGATGACGGGGAGGTGTTTGTTTTCTTTTTCGCCCAAGCGCGCGTCAATGACTACGGTTCGGTTGTGGCAGCCGTGAATGAGGTCGGGATCGTAGCCATCTCGTTTCATGGCGCGGATAACACCGTCGAGTTGCCATGGCGTTGTGGAACATCCGGGGAAAAAAAAGTGCCAGGAAATGTTGATCTTGAGTGCGGTTTCCACTTCTTTGGCAATTATATTCTGGTAATCCGCCAGATTGAGCAGGCGGTGGTAGTCTTCAAAGACCGTATGCGGCGATGTGCGGAGGACAGCGACTTTGCTTTGCATGGCGTCTCTCGAGTTATCAAAGGTGTTTTTCGAATAATTGATACGCCTGTTCGCGCATGGCGTTGGGAAAATCGTGTTCGCAATCGGGGTGTTCGACGATTAGATTTTCTGTTGCACCATAAAGGGCGTACACGCGAGCGGCTGCGTTGACAACGGCATCTACACTTTGCCATTTGAAATTGCTGTCGCGCAAGGGCGCGGCAATAAAACAGGGCCGGGGTGCCAATGCCGCGATTAAGTCGTGAAAATCGAAGGGTATATCCCACAGCTGATGGACGTAATTTTTCAATTTGGGCATGTACCGGTCCTGCGTCCACCCAGCGAGATTTCCGTCTTTGTAGTCTATGTAGGAGTCTAACCCGCAACTGGATACCACAACGCCGATGCGCGGCTCAAAAACAGCGGTATAGACCGAGTTGTGTCCGCCCAGAGAATGTCCGATTGCCCCGACGGGTCCTCGCTTTACATACGGCAGTGTTTCCAGAAGATCGATGGCTCGGATATTGTCCCATATCGCCTTCATAGTTCCACTTTCATAGCCCAGACCGAATACATCGGGCCAATATTCCGCGAGCATGGGATAGGACGGTGCGATGGTGACAAAGCCGCGCTCGGCCAATTCGCTGGCATAAGCCCGATTGGGGCGGTCGCCCAGTCCCACGACGGTTTTGTATCCCAATGTCGCATGCGTTGGGTGTGGACATAAGACGGCTGGACATTCATGACCATCCAACGCCTGTTTTGGGATTAGCAAATACGCCTGTGCGCGGTCGCCGGGTTCTGCGGCGTAGGTGATCATCCGCCTGATATACGTCCCGCAATCTACTTCTTCTACCAGATCTGCGGCGAGGGGACATCGCTTCTCGTCTTCCGGTAAAGGACCCATGATTTCCTGCGCTGATTCGAGTATTTTCGCGCGTTTTTCTTCCCACTCTGTTAGCGAAGCGAGCGGAATAATTTGACCGTTTTGATCAGTGAGTTGATTCATTTGGCTTCCCATTCAGGAGTAAAATAAAAAACAACATTTCGAAAAAAAATACCAAAAATAAGACATAAAGAGGTCAGATAAGACATAAGTGGAATCTTTTTTGGTTGCAGTGACAGAAAGGTTGGTATTATCATTATTGTTGTATGAAAAAGCCGCCGACAAGACCGGGCAAGTCAACTGTCAGCGGCAGGTAAATATCTCAAGCTGAGAACTTGAGAAGGATGCAAAAAAATAACAATCCAGAACGCGATTGTCAATGCGAATTAAAGTGCAAAAAATGTTCAATCGAAAAGAGAAAAGTGAACGATGTTTTCACATCTTAATTCGATATTCAGCCTGTCTTTTGTTCGGTAATAATTTTTATGTGAAATAATAATAATACTTTATACGCATTTATTATTTGAGAAATTCACATTGGCACACATGTTGCACATATCTGTTTAAACAGTGAAAAATCTATTTGAATAGTGTAGTTGAAAGGAGCAAGTTTTTGGCGAAGGTCAAAACCTATATCCCATCAGATTCGAGTTGGAAAATTGCGTTTGAAGCCTTTTTGGAGGCGCATTACAGCAACCCGGACCTCAAATTTAGTGATCTCGTAGATCATTTCAAACTTTCCAGAACGCATCTGAGTGCCTTGTTCAAAAAGCATGTTGGCAAGCCTTTCCGAGAAAAATTGAGAGAGATCAGAATTGCCCATGCAAAGCACTTAATAAGCGAACAATCCCTGTTGACCTATGAGGTTGCAGGCATGTGTGGATTTCATTCCTCAAAGTATTTTTGTGAGGTGTTTATGAAGGTAAATGACATGTCTCTTAC
>JAPPIE010000427.1 GCA_028874765.1 Gemmatimonadota bacterium | reverse complement strand
AGCCACTTGTAGTCCAAACACAAGATCCCAAAACTGGAGGTACACGCCATGTCTGAACCCTCAGAAAAAAGCCTCAAAAGAATGCAGATATACACGGAAAAATACTGGGAGAAAACCGGGACATCGCCGCATCCAACCCGAGAAGTCGCCGATACCGTCATCTGCGGTCTTGCAGAAAATATCGACGAACTGGGCCGTCCGCTTTGCCCCTGCAACTTTTATCCCGACAAAAAGGCCGAACTCGAACGCAGCCGCGAATGGGTCTGTGCCTGTGACGAAATGAAAATTTTCAAATACTGTCACTGCCTGCTCTTTGTCACCCCCGAAGGCATGCCCATTACAGAATACTTACCCGAAGATCACGAAGGCCGCCAGGTCTATGGCCTCATCGAAGACCCCACCCCGGACAAGGGCCGCGAACTGCGTCGCAAAGCCGATGAAAAAATCGCCGAATGGAAAGCAGAAAAAGAATAATCTTCGACAAAACCCACCTCCCCCCCGCTCAATTTGAATACGTGGTCATCGCCGATACGCATTACATGATTGACGTTGGCGACCGCCCCCTCGAATTTGAATCGCGCCGCGTGCAAACCCAACGCGCTGGCATTGCCCTGCAACAGGTATCAGATATAGGGGCCGACTTTGTCATCCACATGGGCGACCTCGTCCAGGAATATCCCGGAACACCGGACTTCAAACGCGCGATGTTCGAAGCGCGCGATCAGATACGCGCCTGTAATATTTCTCCCCACTATGTCGCTGGCAATCACGATATCGGCGACAAAACCGATCCCACCATGCCCACCCATGCGGCAACCGCGGAATCGCTCGCATTCTTCCACGAACTCTTTGGTCCTTCCTGGTACAGTTTTGACCGCGACGATTGTCACTTTATCGTACTCAATTCCCAGATCCTCAACTCAAAAATCCCCGAAGCAGACGACCAGTGGAAATGGTTTGAATCCGACCTTGAAAAACATAAAAATCAGCGGCTCTTTCTCTTCTTTCACCTGCCCTTGTATCTTGGGGATAAAAATGAACCGGGATTGGGACACTACGACAATATCAGCCCGCCAGACCGAGACCGCCTCCTCGCACTGATTGAAAAATACGGAATCGAACGCCTCTTCGCGGCACACGTACACTATCCCTTTTACGACAAAATTGGCAAAACGCGCTATTTCATCACCCCTTCCACGTCCTTTACGCGCCCGGGATTCGGTCATCTCTATGCCAGTGCGCCGCCACCCGAACAGGGGCGAGACGACACGGGCAAGCTGGGATTTTATCTCCTTCGCATACGCGCCGAACACACCGACATCCACTTCATCCGCACAAAAGGCGAAACAAAACGCCCTGCCCGCGACCGCCTCGTCACCTGCACATCCGCCACTCTGTCTTCCCCCGTTGGGCTCACCCTTCGCCACCCCATCACGCCCATTGCGGAACTCCCAATCGCCTATCCCTCTGTCATACGTCAAAAAGTGCGCAATGACCAGCACCTTTTTGCCTGCATAGAACTCGGCGCCAAATTTGTGCGCTTTCCCTGGCGCGACCTGCGCGACCCCTTTCAGCGCACGCGCCTCGAAATGCTCTGTGCCGAAGGGATAACGCCCATTGCCACATTCCTCGAACCGCGCATCGCCTCATTGCCCGAACACATAAAAGCCAACCTCAATATCATACAGAACTGGGAAATTCAGATATCTGATCCTTCGCTATCATCCGATGAAGTTTGCGAAACACTCAATCGATGCGCAGAACTCGCAGAACTCTCGATTTGTCCCATCATCCCCAACGAACGCGTACACGGCAAACAACACCTGCGAACCCGAATGGGTTATCAACTCGACGAACTCGAAAACCTGAATGCGACCCTTCAAAATGCCGATATGCACCTGCAGCGCGTACTCAGCCGCGTACCGCCCAACCAATCGCCCTGGACTTATATCCAATCCCTGAGCGAACGCAAATACTCGAATATCGGTCACATCGACATATCCCTCGAATTAGACGCGCAGAACGACAGCACCAATGCCCGCCGAATTGCCGAAGCCACATTTGCCATTGTTCAACTGCCTGGCACGCGCCTATTTATCGATCCACTCACCGACTTTGACCGCACAATGGATGTCACACATGGATTGCTCGACACCCTCTGCAACCCCCGTCCTCCCTTTCACACCCTGCGTTGTCTCAACACACTCCTCAACAGTCCCGTTCACGACAGCACCTTTACAGATCCCGCCGAACAAATATGCGAAAACAACCGTGTTCTGTATCTCAACAACACCAATCGCCAACTCGCTCTCGTACTGCCTGCCCGAAATATTTTTGATCTCAACGCCCTTGAATTTTCACTCGACACCAGCCCTGTTCGCATCTATCATCTACGCACGGGAGAAGTCGAAACAGTGTCTCACGACGCCCAAATCGAAATACAGGATGGCTTGCCCATCCTGGTAATTGGACAGCCTGACCTATAGAGGCCATTATGAAACCACAAAATCAGCGCTTTGAATCCAACTATCCACTCGATGCAGATCAAATCTCCGAATGGGTAGAACAATTTAACAGAGACGGATTTCTATTTCTCGAAGATGTCTTAAAAGAAGAACACATCGCACAACTCAAAGCGGATCTCGACTGGTCTCTCTCGCATTTTACCAGCCGGGACAAAGACCCCAATGGCAAGCTCAACCCACAAAGCAGCAAATCCAGCCACCGCCTGTGCCATCGCATGTTCGAGCACAGCCCGGCCAACCTCAACCTGTTTGACCTCGAACCCATCGTCAGCTTTGCCGAAGCCCTCGTTGAAGCAAATTGTCACGTTATACACAACAACTCCTTTATCACGCCCCCCGGCGGCG
Organism: Gemmatimonadota bacterium; assembly: GCA_028874765.1. Taxonomy (GTDB): domain Bacteria; phylum Latescibacterota; class UBA2968; order UBA2968; family UBA2968; genus VXRD01. Next base: position 8,876 of record JAPPIE010000427.1, on the reverse strand, counting down.
GCCTCACCACCTAGCACCAGGACGACGCCCCGCATTATGTTGTCACCGATGGCAAGCCACCGACAAACATCCACCTTCCCGTACTCGTATTCACCTGCAATTATTATCTCACCGATGTCACAAAAATCGAACACGGTGGTACAGAAGTCATTCCAGGCTCACATCTCATTGGTGAAAGCCAGGTTGCATGGGAAAAATGGCAAGACAAAGTGCATTACAACCTCGGCAAAGCCGGTAGCGTCATCATGTTCAACAATCAGGTCTGGCACAGAGGGGGACCAAATCAGAGCAATCGCAGCCGCTACATCACGCAAATTACCTATGGCAGGCGGCTCATTGGCCACAAATACTATCCCTTTATGAACTACACCATGCCCGAGCATATCTATCGCAAGGCAAACGATAGACTCAGACGCCTCGTCGGATTCTTAGACCACGGCGCTTATGGATGACAAAAGACAGGAGATCATCATGATGACAGATGCACAGCGCTATTTATTCGATATGATGGGATATCTGCATCTGGAACAAGCACTTAAACGAACAGAACTAAAGGCCGCACAACAGGCTATAAATCGGTATGTAAATGCCTCAGAGGATGAACTACCCGAAGGATTTGGGCGTTCAACCTCATTATTTGACAAAAATCGCACACAATTCAAATACGCTTTTGCTTTTGACAAAGTACTGGAAGCACTGGTCTTTCACCGTTCATTCTGGCCCATTGTACTGGAAGTATCTGGGCGACGACCGAGGCTAAACAGCGGTGAAGTGCGGATCAATACGGCTAAAGACCCCGTCCACCGGTTGCATTGTTCGCGCGAGAGCTTTGGTCCGTATAGCTGCCGATATAGCTGTGACGATGGAAAAATTTATTGCGACGACCTCGTGGTGTTTATCTATCTCACAGATGTCTTGCCCGGAGATGGCGGATTACTGCTCGTGCCGGGATCGCACAAAAGCGATTTTAAGCGTCCATCCGATGTATTCAACGACGGGTGGATCGAAAAAGATGTACCCCTCGGCGTGGCAAATATCACAGCCCGGGCTGGCGATATTGTCATAACCACAGAATTGATGACACATGGGGCAATGGCATGGCAACCCAAAGATCGGGATCGCCGTTTCTTCATTCTCAGATACCGCCCACAATATCACCGACAAATCCACGAATTCCCCGATTCAGTACTGGCGCGGGTCTCGCCCGAAACGCGAGAGCTTCTCGAAACACAGTCCTATACTTATGAAAAAGAAATAGTCAAAAAGGATTTCGTGACATTGACGATTTGAGCGACTGAATCATCTGCACATAACAAAACGCCCGCCAGAGCACTCTGACGGGCGTTTTTACATCCGGTTCCCTAGTCGCGTTGCGACAACACATCGCGCTCATAAGCCTCTATCTCATCGAGCCAGGAAGCACCGATAGGCACATTGGCTTTGAGGCAACACATATCCCACACAGCGGAAAATGGCATCGTCTTCATATCTTCCATCAACGCGAGTTTTTGCGCGAGCTTACCTTCGGCTTCGAGTTGGCGCAGGCGGTCAGTAGGATCAACGAGGCCATAGAGAAGGGCTTTGCGCGTGGCGCGCGTACCAATAACATAAGCTGCAATGCGATTGATGCTCGCATCGAAGAAATCGAGCGCGAGATACATGCGATCAATCGCATTGTGGCGGGCGAGTTCCAGAAAAACATGGCGCACGTCATCGCTAAATAGAACGACGTGATCCGAGTCCCAGCGAATGGGACGGCTCGTATGGATGAGCAACTTGTCGTGGAAAGCAAAATGCGCTGAAAGCTTGTCGGCAATCGACTCAGTCGGATGAAAATGTCCCATATCGAGACAGAGAAGTACACCCCGGGTCAACGCATAATTGGCATAAAAATCATTGGACCCAACCGTATAATCCTCCATACCCAGGCCAAAGAGCTTGCCTTCAACCGCATCAACGCATTCGGGACCTATGCCCAGGCCATCGTCAAAAACAGTATCCAATGCCTCCACCAGACGCTCGCGAGGCGTCCACCGATCAGCGGGATGGTCTTTGGCACCATCGGGAATCCAGTGATTGTTGACAACTTCATCCCCCAACGCTTTCCCAATGGCTTCAGAAATGCGGCGACTCGCAATACCGTGTTGGATCCAAAAATCGCGAATACCTGTATCGGGATGGCTCAGGGTAAAGCCATCATTCGCCTTAGGATGTGCAAAATAAGTGGGATTAAAATCAATACCGATATCGTATGCCTTTGCCCAATCCACCCAACTCGCAAAGTGCTCCGGCTTCAGGGCATCGCGATCGACGACTTTGCCACCCGTATCACCATAAGAGGCGTGGATATTCGCTCTGTGTGGACCAGGCAACAGATCAACCACTTTTTTCAGGTCTCGGCGAAGCTCATCCCCATTGCGCGCGCGACCGGGATAATTGCCCGTAGCCATAATGCCGCCGCCTTCAACAGCCTCATCTTTGACTTCAAAACCCGCCACATCGTCACCCTGCCAGCAATGGAGCGAGATCGGCACTTCGAGTGCCCTATCCACAGCCAGTTCAACATCCACGCCAAAAGCGGCGTACTGTTCGGCGGCGTGCTCGAAATTGGCTTCAATCTGAACATCGGTAATCGGTGTTTTATAATGCATTACAATCTCCTGAAATCAGTGAATAAGGGGGCCAAAAGCCTTAGCGAATTACTTTCACATCGCGCAAATACCGCTCCAATGCCGTATCCACACGCTGACCTGTAAAATCAAATGCAACAGAATCGGATGCGGCATCGCGGAGAAAATGGCGAAATGCGACCTGTCTCTCTATCGCAACGAGATAGGTACCCGCAGAATCGGGCTTTGCCCCTATCTTCAGATTTGCGATAGTTTGATCCTCGCGATCAAACGAACAGCCCGCTGTCAGATACATCCGCGCCCCGAGAACCGCCTGGATCTGATCCCGCGAAAGGCGTGTGAGCATTACGGGCGGTCTGTATTGTCGCAGCCGATAAATATCGTTCAAAAAAACATCGCCCGCGGCAACACCGTGCGTATCCCCATTGCGTTCCAGAATCGCAACATCGGCCCGCGTTTGATCTAACACCGCTTGCCCCACCAGATCACCCAATGCCGACCTGCTATCTCGCGCATTGGACAAGTCGCGTTCCGTTCGACAAATCACCTCATTTAAGGGCTTAGTGTATTCATCGATGAGTGCTTCAATCTCTGCATCGCGCGCAATAGCCTCCTTAAGAGGCAACAATTTTCCATTCAACTCCATCACCCGATAGCCATGCGCCGCCTTTTGCAATTGCACATCCACACGCCCTAAAAACTGGTAATAATGCCGCGCTTGCACAATGGACACACTCCCATTCCCATTTGCCCGTGCGATACGCGAAGGCGTATTTAACCGCGTGTGAGTATCCCCTCCCACAATCAAATCCAATTCGGGTACAGCCGCGGCCAACAAACTGTCGTTCTTGACGCCAATATGTGTCAATGCGATCAAAAAATCGACCTTTGGGCGCAATTCTGGCATGTATTGCTTCGCCGTCTCTACTGCGTCATGCAACCTCAGCATCTGAGACGACTGATGCCAGGGGCGAATGAGACCAAGGCCCAAAATCCCCACTTTCACGCCTTGAATTTCTCTAATTATATAAGGTGGAAAAATCGGTCCATCGTGATGCTTATACGTCACATTCGCGTGAACAAAAGGGGTCGATACGCGCGAAGTCTGTCGCTTTAGATTCTCAATCCCAAAATAAAACTCACCATTGCCCGGTGTAATGGCATCAAAGCCCATTTTTTCAAATGCCAACAGATTCACATACCCCCCCGTATAAATCACCACAGGCTCTCCACGCGAAAAAATATCACCCGCGTGCAAAAGCAAAACGCGTCCGGGACTTTCTGCGCGAATCTGCTTTACCAGCGTTGACAAACGGCCTATCCCTCCAATATTGTGCCCTCCCAAATCGTAGGAAGACAATTTTCCGTGTGTATCATTGATATGCAACACCACCAGGTCAACCGTATCTGACGCCCAAACAGATCCCGTTAAACAAGTTACCACAATGATAAAATACGTCATTTTTTTCACACTCAACTCCACAGTTTATATATGTCACCAAAGGTCCGTCAAAGTCGCATCAAAAGGACGATGTGTCAAGGGAAAAGGCAGTGGATTTTGGCGGCAAATTTGGGTATTATGGACAACCTTATCCCATTAAAGAAAGGAAGAGCATGAAACGACCGAATATCTTATTGATTTACACCGATCAACAGCGGTGGGATGCCCTGGGGGTGAATGGAAACACCGATATCCAGACGCCAAATCTGGATCGTCTGGCAAACGAGGGCATCAACTTCGACCACTACTTTGTCCAGAACCCCGTGTGCATGCCCAGTCGGGTGAGCTTTTTGACCGGACAATATCCCTCCACACTCGGCATTACGCACATGGGTGTACCCGTACCCGAAGACTTTGTGACATTGCCCAAATTGCTACACAATTCGGGATATCACTCGGCAAATATCGGCAAATTGCACTTTTTGCCACACGCCAATCGGGACCACCGCGAAGTACATCCCGATTATGGATTTGACCATCTGGAAATCAGCGACGAACCCGGGTGTTACGAAGACGCTTATCGCGCCTGGGTACGCATGGAGGCGCCGGACCAACTCGACCATTTAAGCCTCGGATTGCCACCATTATCAGAGCGCTGGCACCAGATGATGGGCGTAAAAGACGGTGTGCATCATCCCGATGAGCGATTCCCCAAACATCCCATCCCCTTTCGCGGAAAAGATGAATACACACACACCGCGTGGGTGGCGAACCGATCAATTCAATACATGGCAGAACGCGCGCGTGAAGGCAGCCCATTTTTGTGCATCGCGGGAATTTATTCCCCGCATTCGCCCTGGGTCGCGCCACAGCGTTTTCTGGACCTGTACGACCCCGATCAAATGACCCTGCCATCCTTCCCGCCAGAAGCCGATGAAAAACGCAATGAAAATCACTACGGCGATTGCGAGCTTCGCCTCGCGCGACAGGGATATTACGGCATGGTCAGCGAAGTCGATCACCATGTGGGCCGCCTGTTAGACGCACTGGATGAATTGGACATTGCAGATGAAACAATCGTAATCTTCACATCCGATCACGGCGAATGGCTGGGCGAACACTTGCGCTATGGCAAAGGCTATCCGGGGCACGATTGCGTGAGTCGCGTCCCCCTTCTGATACACATCCCTGGGAAAAAAGGCGGACATCGCGTATCAAACATCGTCGAAGGCGTCGATGTACTCCCCACCTTGCTCGAAGCCTGCGGGGTGCCCCTCCCACCCCATTTACAGGGCCAATCGCTATATCCCGTTTTTAGCGGAGGAAACGCCCCGGACAAAGCCGTGGCATTGATGGAAGCCACGGGCTGGAAAATGATTCGATCTGAGAACTATCGCTACATCGCGCATGACGATGGACGAGAATTTCTCTATGATCTGAACGCCGAATGGGGCGAATACCGCGATGTGTCGCAAGATCCAAACCACACAACCGCGCTGATTGAACATCGGCATCTATTGATCAAACGGCTCATAGAGATGGAACGACCGGAAAAGCGGATTTGGGGATACTGAGTTAGGAGGTAACATGAAAATCGTAGATATAAAAAAAACACCCTCTTTGGGGGCTGCCTGCCGGCACTGGTCGTTATTGAAAATTATCACCGATGAAGGCATTGAGGGATTGGGTGAATGGCGCGGAGGACAATCGGTTGATCAACTGAAAAATACGCTAATCGGACAAGACCCGACCAATGTAAACCAATTGCATCACGATCATCTGTGGCGCATGCAGGGTGCTGGTGCCGGAGTGGAAATCGCACTCTGGGATATTAAAGGCAAAGCACTGGGCGTACCGATGTGCGACCTCCTCGGCGGAAAACTGCGCGACAAAGTGCGCATGTATTGCGACTGCCATTCGGGCGCGTACTGGACGCCAGAAGACTATAATCGACGCTGGGATGAAGTCCGGGCATCGGGTGAATTAGACCCCGTATATGAAACATCGAGCTATGTAGCGCGGGCAAAAGAGCGCGTTGCCGAAGGATTTACAGCCCTAAAATTTGATCTGGATGTGCCCAATCCCTGGAAAATGGATGTGTACGACCGATCTGTCGGACGGCGACAACACGAACATATCGTAACGACAATCGAAGCGCTGCGCGATGCAATTGGGCCATATATCGATTTATCTATAGATCTGCACGGATCATTTAACGCCATTGATGGTTTGCGGATATGCAAAGACGTAGAGCATCTCGACTTATTGTGGTTGGAAGACCCGATCCGATGGGAATGGGGTAACGTAGATGCCCTGGCAAAAATTTGCATGCAAACAGAAACGCCGATTTGTACCGGCGAAATATTTTATGGCGCGAAGCTATTTCGAGAACTCATGGAAAAAGGCGCGTGCGACCTGCTCGAACCCGACATACCGCGCAGTGGTGGTGCCATAGAAACGCGGCGCATCGCAGAACTGGCAGAAATGTATCACATGTCAATCGCACCGCATTATATGGCGAGCACAGTAGCCGGCATAGCCGCTGTACACATCTGTTCCACCATACCCAACTTTCTGGCTCTGGAATATCACTCCGCCAATATCCCGCTCTGGTCAACCATGTTAAATATCAAAAATCCGATTCAAAATGGGTACATCACCGTGCCAGATGGTCCCGGGTTGGGCATCGAATTAGACGAAGAAGAAATATTAAAACACCTGCCCGACAGCACGGAATTGTGGTCTTAAAACAGAAAGGACTCAAATATGAAATTTCCATCCATTCGTCCGCCACGCTCTAATTATCTTCGTCCACTTGATGGTGAAACGCTCACGCTCTCACCCCCCGGCTTTAGCTGGTGGCGAGCCGCTGATCGAGGTGCCTGTCAATATCGCGTAATCGTCACACGCGATGGAAAACCCTACTACGAATCTCCATTGCTCTCCGATCCCATACACCATCCAGATCTCGTTTTTGCACCCGGAACTTACGACTGGCATGTGCAAGCCGTTGTAAATGGCGCGGTTCAAGCGCACTCGGAATCCCGATCTTTTGAAATTGCCGAAAACGCTGCCAAACAACCTCACCCAGACGCCGCTACACTGCTGGCAAATGTCCCAAAAGAACGCCCGCGACTCTTCTTTCTGGCGTCTGACATGGAAAATGTGCGACGCTCGCTAACATCCACCCGTTCCGAAGCATTCGAAGCCCTGAAAAAGGACGCCGACCACGCGCTCACACTCGAACTACCGGCAGAGCCGACATACGACCAAATTGAAGACCCCGCCGAACGCAGGTTGGCTTATGTCGAATGTTTTGGCACCATGCGAAAATATCACGATAATGGCATGCGAACACTCGCCCTCTTTTATTTACTCACTGGAGAGAAGCGATACGGCGAAGCCGCACGGCGATTTATTGTTGACGCCGCACAGTGGGATGTGGAAGGCATATCCTCTATTCTCGCGCCTTATGGCGACGAAGTCGGCCTCGGATTGCTCAGAGCGGGCGCAGAAGTCTATGACTGGATCTACGATATTTTTACCGAAGACGAACGCGAACTCGTCGCGCGCATGCTCGGTGCGCGGGCGGACCAGATGATTCGCAGGCTGGAGAAAAGCGATTACACATTCACGCCCGAAGAGAGCCATAACGGTCGCCTGCCGGGTTTTTTGCTCGAACACGCCATAGCCCGTGCCGAAGATGAACGCGCGCCTTCCTGGACGGAATACGCACTCAAACTTATTGCGACTAATTTTCCTCATTGGGCCGGACATGAAGGAGGTTGGGCACAGGGCGTACCCTATGGACTGTCTTATAACTCGCGGGACGCAATGCCCTTTCACGCCTGGAAACTGGCAACCGGACACGATATATGGCTCAAACCCTATTATCAGAACATGCCGTGGTTTTTTTATTACGTCGTTTCCCCAGTTGGCGAGCTTATGCCATTTGGCGACACCGAAGATCAGCCCGTTCGCGGCTCACAGGCCAGAACCTTTCTTCAATTTCACGGTCTCAGATTGCAAAATCACCGGCTGCGCGCCTGGGCAAACCAGGTACACGACCCTGAAGGTCGGTCCGCAGAGATCAATCCCTTTCTCGGCATTCTCCTCGAAGACAAACCCATCCCTCTCGAAAAAGATTCAATACCACAAGACCGCGTCTTTCGAGGCGTTGGCTGGGGCGCATTACACAGCGATATCGAACACCCGGATAGTGATTTTATGGTACTCTTCCGATCATCGCCCTTTGGCGGCGTAAGCCACGGCCATGCGAGCCAGAATGATTTTGCAGTGATGAAAGGCGGACGCGCTTTAATATGCGCTGGTGGCCTTCGTTTTCCGCATCACGGCACGCCATTTCACAACGAATACGCCCAACACTCGATTTCACACAACTGCGTTCTCGTCAATGGCGAAGGAGCGATCAACCGGGATGGCAACCGCGGCGGCGAAATTATCGATTTTAAGACCACAGATCCGTTTGGATATGTCTGTGGCGAAGCGGAAAACGCTTACGGAGACCGGTTGAACCGATACAGGCGACATCTCGTGATGATCCGCCCGTCGATCACAATTCTCATCGATGAATTGGAAGCCCCCGAAGCATCGACATTCCAGTGGTTGCTACACGCATTCGAAAAATTTGATCTCGATGCGACGACTGTCACCTCCAACCGCAAGGGCGCATCATTAAAAGGTCAGCTTTTTGGATCAACAGACCTTCGCCTCAGCCAGACCGACGACTGGCCCGTACCGCCAGATAAAGGCTATCCAACCCTCGATAAAGAATTGCCCGAAAA
>JAPPIE010000043.1:3890-11798 GCA_028874765.1 Gemmatimonadota bacterium | reverse complement strand
CTATATCCCTATGGATATACATATTGCGATCACAGAGACTATACATTTTGTATTTATATGTTAAGTATTCTATAATGTAAATATACACAAAAACAGTGGTTTATGCAAGTTTTATGTAGTCAGTGATCGGAAGCCCTTCGCCAGGCGACCCAACGCTAAAGCTGTTGGGTCTTACGGGCTGTAAGATAAGTTTGACCATCACCCTCTGATTCTTTGGAATCAGCGAATTTGTATTTGCCAGATCGCCTGAATTCTTTCTCTATCTTCTGGTAATGGGCGACCAATCGACCAATATCGTGTCCAAATCTCGCTGAAATTTCATGTCGGATTCTGCGAACTTCATTAATCTCTTTGTCTCTCATTTTAATCATCCAAATCCTCCAGCCCCTCATTCGCCTACTTGTTCTGTTTTAGTTGAACAACTTCAAGAACCCTTTGTATCCGTGTGGTAGCTGGATCGTAGCCATAATTAATCTGCCGCATCAGTTCAACGGCCTTTAGGCGTTCATGTGGCGTTTTGGCGTGCCAATATGCCTTTTCATCTGATTCTTCAGAAAGGGATGTCACGGAAAGTACGCCCTTGTCCATTTTGAAAGTCTCTATGGCATTCATGCGTTTCTCCTGATCAAAGTTGCGATGTGCCATCATGACCTCTTCTCGAATTGGACTCGGCATCTTCTGCTTCTGTTTTGTCGAGTTCGACGAAACGTGCATCAGCCACTTGTACAAGGGGTTCATCTGTTAACGGTTCTTCTGGCTCTTTCCCCTGTTCTCTAATATCGTAGTCAATTTCTGCGCGGTGTGCTTCGTAGTATTCCCGTACGAGATTCAGATGGTCAACAGAGAGTGCGGGATAAGCCCGTATCATATCTTCATCGGTCGCGCCCTGCTGAAGAAAGCTGATCAGCGTCCAAACGGGAATGCGCGTATTGCCCACACATGCTCTGCCACCGCAGACACCGGGCGTTTTCTGAATTTTAAGTGAAACTAAGAATAGCACGGACATACCGTCCTCACATTGTTTTATCATAACCAGCTTCCACAAAGCATACTCAGAATTGCGTCTTCTTTCAAGTGCTTTTCTGATTGTGCGCTCAAATTTTCGGCTTTTGAGACCAGAGGCGCGACGGATACTTGAAGTACCGTGTTTGCGCTTGACGAGTGCATGGAAGGCACGTAGATTTTGCTGTGCATGCGTCGCATTGAAAAACCATCATCTGGATCGCAGCTACAATCATGCCGCGATGACAGTCAAATGACAAACGAGGAGTAAAAATGGCCGATGTCGAATCCACATATCAGCAGCTAATCGCAGAAATAAAACAAATTTCCCTCCTGGGATCCTGCGCCAGTGTATTGGGTTGGGACAAACAGACCTACATGCCCAAAGGCGGAGCTGGGCATCGCGCCGAACAACTCGCATTGCTCAGCGGCATGATACACGAACGCGCAACCGCCCCTCAAATCGGCGACTATCTCACAGAAATAGAAAACAGCAACCTGATCTCCGATCCCCGTTCCGAAGCCGCAGTCAACGTACGAGAACTTCGCCGGGGCTATGATCGATCTATCAAACTGCCCCGATCCCTCGTCGAAGAACTCGCCCGCGTAGCCACCATCTCGCAGCAAGCATGGCGAGAAGCCCGCGAAAAATCGGATTACGCCCTGTTCCAACCCCACCTCACAAAGATCCTTGATCTAAAACACCAACAAGTAAATGCGCTAAACACCGGCGAAACATCTTACGACACCCTATTAGACGACTATGAACCCGGCGAAACCACTGAAAACCTGACCCGGGTCTTCTTAGACCTGCGCGACGAACTCGTCGAACTCGTGGGTGCAATCGCCGAATCCGGCAAAAAACCCGACGAAAATATCCTCACGCGCACATACCCCATAGCCCAACAAGAAGCATTTGGGAAAACCGCAGCCGCGCAAATCGGCTTCAACTTTGACAACGGGCGTTTAGACATCACCACCCATCCGTTTTGCAGCGGCATTGGACCGGGCGACACGCGCCTGACCACGCGGTATAACACACACTTCTTTTCCGAATCCTTTTTCAGCATCATGCACGAAGCGGGCCACGGCATATACGACCAGGGTTTAAACGACGAACATTACGGCACGCCCATGGGAGGGTCTGTATCCCTGGGCATCCACGAATCGCAATCGCGCATGTGGGAAAACTTCGTCGGCCGCAGTGAGGCATTTTGGGCACACTTCTACCCCAAAGTGCAAGCCGCATTCCCAGACGCACTAAGCGATGTATCCGAACGCGACTTCTACGCGGCAGTCAACGCCGTCGCCCCCTCATATATTCGCGTAGAAGCCGACGAAGCCACGTACAACTTACACATCATGTTGCGCTTTGAACTCGAACAAGCACTGATCGATGGCGGACTAAAAGCCGAAGACATCCCCGGCGTCTGGAACGAAACATTTGAAAAATATCTGGGAATCACACCCCCGGACGATGCTCTGGGGTGTTTGCAAGACATACACTGGAGCGGAGGAGGGATAGGGTACTTTCCAACATACTCTCTGGGCAATTTGTACGCCGCGCAATTCTTTGAACAAGCGCGCCAGGACGTGGGCGACCTGAATGCACAATTTGCCGAAGGCGTATTCGACCCCCTGAAAAACTGGCTAACCGAAAAAATCTATTCGCAGGGCCAGCGCTACCGCGCAAATGAACTCATCGAAGTCGTAACCGGAAAACCCCTGAGCCATGAACCCTTAATGCGGCATCTGAGGGCAAAGTACGAACCGTTGTATGGGATTTAGCAATATGGCGACCACACAACCTGTAATCTTAGACACCGACCCCGGCGTGGATGACGCGCTGGCCATCATGCTGGCATTGGGCTCTCCGGAACTCAATGTAATGGGCATCTGCACAGTAAGCGGCAACGTCCCTCTCAACACCGGCACGCGCAACGCACAAGGACTATTGCAACTATTGGAACGCACAGAAATACCTGTCTTCGCAGGCGCAGACCAGCCCTTAAAACGCGACCCCGTATTCGCCACCGAAGTCCATGGCGAAAGCGGCATGGGACAAGCCATATTGCCAGAACCCGCCCTGGACGTGCGTGGCAATGCGGTTGACTTCCTGGTGCAAACCCTATCCGACCAACCGGGCGAAATCACAATAATAGCCGTCGGCCCCCTGACAAATCTGGCACTGGCCGAACAGCGTCAACCGGGCATACTCCAAAAAGCCAAACAGGTAATCGCAATGGGCGGCGCCATTGCAGAAACGGGCAACTCAACACCCGTAGCAGAATTCAACTTTTACGCCGACCCCCACGCTGCACACACAGTCATCCATTCCGGCGCAGCACTTCTGATCGTACCATTAGATGCAACGCGTCAGGTCGTATTATCCGGATCGGATATCGAAAACCAGATCGCCCCCCTGAAAACAGTCGCATCTCAATTTGTCGTCGATGCCGTGCAGAACGTATTCGCACTCTATCGACAACTCGGACGCGAGCCAATCGTGTACCTGCACGACCCACTCGCCGTAGGCGCGGCTATCGCGCCCGAACTCCTGCGCTCAGAAACCCTGTACATCGACATAGAAACATCGGGCGACCTCACCCTGGGCCAGGTCGTCACAGACCGCCGCGGCCTGCCCCCACCCTATCGTCTTGGAGAACCTGTGGATTGCGCGATGCACGTCAATGCCGAAGCGTTTTTATCTCTATTTCTAACGCGGGTTTTTTAAATACTCACGGCCTCTCTCGCAACCTCAGATAGCTCTCATAGCGTTGAAGCGCGATATCGCCATCATTCACACCCATCCTCACCGCGCAATTGGGTTCGTGGACATGCGCGCAATCGCGAAACCGACAACCCCCGAGAAATGGTTGAAAATCTCGAAAAAGAACGGGAATATCTTCGGGCATTATATCGTACAGATAAAACTCTCGAACACCGGGCATATCCCCGACAAATCCCCCCTTATCGAGCGCGACCAATTCCGTATGGGTCGTCGTATGTATCCCCTCGCCCGTAGCTTTGCTAACAGGTCCCGTACGCAATTGCAATCCCGGTTGCAACCAATTGAGCAAACTCGACTTCCCAACACCAGAAGCCCCCATAAAAAGGGTAACTTTTCCGCGCAAAAGATCGTAAAACGCCTCTTTACCCGCATCGGAAATAATGCTGGTATAAACCACCGGATATCCCATTGCCTTATAAGAACGCATAACCCGATCTGCCCAGGCCTCATCGGTGAGATCGAGTTTATTGAGACACAGCGACGCCGGTATCTGCTGCCACTCTGCAATACCCAGCATGCGATCCAGCAAATGCCAGTCCGGGTCAGGCTCACCCGCAGAAATAATGGGGACAACCTGATCGACATTCGCAGCTAAGAGTTGCTCTCTATGAGACCCGCCAGACGCACGCCGAGAAACCTTATTACTGCGGGGACACACCTCGCGGATCATACCCCTATTATCGGCACCCTCAGTAAAAACCACGCGGTCTCCAACCGCAACCGGATCAATCACGCGAACCCGCCTGACCGACTGCACGCGGCGGCGGCGCGAACCCGGCGCAGCTTCGGGATATTCGAGCTGTTTCCGCAAACGAGTCGAAAGCGCGCACATCACCACGCGATCGGCAGTCTGGACGACATAATGGCCGAGGTGGTGGCGGATAACAGTACCTTCATTGTCAGATTTGGACATATCTATTCAGAGCCTTCCCTCTGTGATAAACGCCCCAAAATAACGCCCGCCAGATGTAATTGTCAAGTACCGTAGTCCTTGCAAACGGGTTGACTTTTAGTGGGGTTTTCTTCATATTTCCCCGACATTTACAGACTGACTAAAAAAAGGAAAAATAATGAAACACGACCTCAGCCCATTTTTATCTAACTGGGATTTTGACCCCACTGATATTTGTGTACGCAAAATTCGGGGCCTGGACGGACAGGAAAAATTGCAAGTACGTCTGGATCTGGGCTTAATGCAGATGGAAATGAACAATAGACCTGACGGAACGTGTCCGAACGGCCATTTTTCATTGCTGGACTACTATTTAGATCAACTCGAAGCCGAACACACGCATTCTGGTACAGATGAGAATTTTTATCTCGACAGAGATGCGTGCATCGAATTGAGTCAAGAGGGATTGTTATTCTATCACCGCTATGTCTGTTTGATGCGCCTGGGCGATTTTGAATCAGTCGTGCGCGACACCGCCCACAATCTGGCACTTCTGGATCTCGTGCGGGCTTATGCCGAAGAAGAAGAGGATCGAAAAATATTTGAACACTATCGGCCTTATGTACTCATGATTCACACCCGTGCGCGGGGTGAAATTTGTTTGCAAAAAGACGATTATGCCGGTGCTCTGAACCACATTGAAGAAGGAATCGACAAAATTCAAACATGCGTGGCAAATTCTGGCGTTGAAGCAGACGAAGAGATCGAAGCCCTCTCCGCATGGGCTGAAGAAATAGAACGCGATCGCCCAATCACTTTGCAACAAAAACTGGTGCAAAAACTCCAAAAAGCCATTGTCGAAGAACGATATGAACAAGCGGCTCGGTTGAGAGACAGGCTCAGTTCGCTGGAAAAAAACAACTTGTGAAACTGCAACCTGAACATCACAACACAAAAATCCTGATTCTAAACACCGGTGTGTTTCTGAATCGGGATTTTTTGTATAAAGGCTGGGATTAGGGGATATGGGATATGAATGGACCATAATTAGACGACACCTCTTCAGCGTTGGTCGTCGCATGGGATTAACCACAATCATTGCCATCATAGGCGTCGGACTGGGAGTTGGGGCACTCGTCATCACTCTATCGGTAATGAATGGCTATGCAGACATGATCTTTGACCGCCAGGTGGGCATAAATCCCCATATAACCGTGCGGCGCCCGTACAGCGAACGCATCGAAAATTACGCACCCATTGTCCAATTGCTCGAAAAACACCCCGAAGTAGTCGGCGCCAATCCCGTAATAGAAACAGAAGGTTATATATTGAACAAGGTCAAAGATGTGGGCACTGTCACATCGGGTGTCTTAGTGCGGGGCGTAGATGGCATTGTGAAAAGCAGCGACATCGTCCATCACATAACCGAAGGGAAAATGGAATTAACCCGCATAGAAGGCAACACCTTTGGAATCGTGATAGGCAAAACACTCGCCGAAAAATTGGGTGCCTCCACAGGATCAAAAATTCGCCTGCTGACTGCTCCCAAAGACCTCACCAACATACCCCCCCTTCGACAATATGTGATAACCGGCATTTTTGAAACGGGATTTTACGAATTTGACGCCTCACTAATCTACGTATCCCTCTCGGCTGCACAACGCGACCTGCAATGGGGCGACCTGGCAACGGGCATTCAAGTGCGCCTCGTCAATGCATTTGAGGCCGATCGCGTCAGCGTTGAATTGCGAGAGACATTGGCGGAAACGCATGCCGATATGTTCCCCACATCGTGGATGTATGCACAGGGCAATCTGTACGCGTGGATCCAGTTGCAAAAATGGGCGAGCTTCGTGGTCTTGAGCCTGATCGTAGTCGTCGCGGGATTCAACATCATCAGCATACTAACCATGGCCGTGAATGAGCGCAGACGCGAAATTGGCATCTTGAAAGCAATGGGGGCAGCACCCAAAAGCATCGCCCAAATTTTTTCCCGAGAAGGTCTAATAATCGGAGCGAGTGGTGTATTATTGGGCAATATATTGGGCGGGGGCCTGTGCTGGATACAAAAGGTCTATGCACCCATATCGCTTTCCGGCGATATTTATTTTATCAACGCCCTACCCGTAACCATAAATATACTGGACTTCGCGATGATCTCAGCACTGGCATTATTGCTATGCCTCGTATTTGCCCGCTGGCCCGCAAAACGAGCGGCAAAACTGGACCCCATAGAAGCTATTAGATATGAGTAATACCTACGAATACTTCATCGCGCGGCGACTCATGCGCGCCATGCGCCAGCAACGCCAGATATCGTTAACCGCTGCCATTGCTATTGCAGGCGTAACCATTGGCGTTGCCGCTCTCGTCATTGTCCTATCCGTCTTTAATGGATTTTCGGCATTGTTGTGGGACAGCCTGTTGAGTGTAAGCCCGCATGTCATCGTGCAAAAACCCCATGCACAGCCCATGTCGCCCAACGCAGAACAAATCGAATACATAAAAAAACAGACCGCTGTACGCGCAGCAGCACCTTTTATAGCGACTGAGGGATTCGCGCTTCGGCGACCCCCTGGCGGCGAAATGATCCAGGCTGGCGTGGCCGTGCGGGGAATAGAAGCCACACAATTGGCAAAAATTACAGACCTGAATGCGTATTTATGGGCAGGAGACCTCAATCTGAATATTCAACCTCCCGACCCCGATCAAATCACGCCCGCCACCAGACGCGCCAAAGTGTATGGCACGGCCATTGGCCGCGTGCTCGCAGACCGGCTCGGCGCAGTAGTCGGCACCGAAATCATGCTGGGATTGGTACCCAAAGAAGTCTTAATGGGACAACAACCGCAATTGTGGCCCTACAAAGTAACCGCCATCTTTCACACGGGCCTGGACGAACTCGACTCTGCACTCGCATTTGTACCGCTCGAAGCGGCACAACGCGACCTGGGATGGCGCGACCAAATCTCGGGCATCCAGATTCGGCTCGCCGAACCTTATGAAGCACACCGTATCGCATCCACCCTTCCCGCAGGAACAGATTTTGATGTCATAACCTGGATGGACACCCACCGCAACTTATATGCGTCCATTCGTCTGGAAAAATGGTTTAGCTCTCTGGTACTGTGTCTCATTGTAATGGTAGCCGGTTTCAACATCGTCAGCATCTTGACCATGACAGTAGGCGACAGACAGCGCGACATCGGCATATTAAAAGCAA
>JAPPIE010000043.1:0-3790 GCA_028874765.1 Gemmatimonadota bacterium | reverse complement strand
ATCTTGACCATGACAGTAGGCGACAGACAGCGCGACATCGGCATATTAAAAGCAATGGGCGCAACACCGCGTGCAATTGGCAAAATCTTCACACTCAAGGGCCTCGGCGTTGGCCTTACAGGCGTCGTCTTTGGCAATGCGATTGGCTATCTCCTGTGCTGGTCGCAACAAACCTTTGAATGGATCAAACTCCCCGGTCAAATTTACATCATCCAGGCACTACCCGTAAAAATGCTCGCCATTGATTTTGCATACATCTCCCTCGCATCTGTGGGATTGTGCTTTGTATTCGCGCTCTTGCCCGCCCGCAAAGCCGCCTCACTCGCGCCCGTCGTGGCATTGAGAGAATAACCACACCATGCAAAAACTAAATTTTCCAATCTCATCCACATTTGACATTGCAAATCGCGACGGAAACGAAATGATCTTAGACCCCCTCCGTCAAAAATACGTGGTATTAACCCCCGAAGAATGGGTGCGTCAGAATTTTGTGCGATACTTGATCGAAGGGTTGGGCTACCCACATGGACGCACCGCAATCGAAACCGGATTTGTATTTCAGGGCATGCAGTGTCGCGCCGATGTACTCGTATATGACGCAACGGGAAAAGCACTGTTAATGGCAGAATGCAAAGCCCCCGAAATAAAAATCACCCAACAGGTCTTTGATCAGATTGGGCGATACAATACAGTCGTACAGGCCACCTACCTCATAGTGACAAATGGCCTGCAACATTATTGCTGTGCAATTGATCGAAAAAACAACGCATATCGCTTTATAGACACACTGCCGCGATATGGAGACATCGTGTAAAATCGGTGGCAGGTGGTTACACACCTGCCACCTCAAAGGCCGTTATATTACGGGTATCCTTGCTGAACTCTACCCCGATCAGGTGAATCGGCTGATCCAGACCCCGATATTTGTCCGCATATCCCTTCTCCTGCAATTGCACCATCGCCGCTCCCTCAGACGCCAGTTCCACCACTTTGAACTCGAACAGGTAGATGTTATCGTTGAAGTGAACAGCCATATCCACACGCCCATGACTGCTGCTGTCTTCTACGGTGATATTGAGACCTAATCCCGCGAAATAGGAATAGAACACGCTGGCATAATAGCCTTCAAAATTGGCGATGTCGTTGTTGGTGTACCACTCATAAGGGATACTGGCAAAAAAGGCGTGGAATAAGGTCTCCATGCCGGCGAAGTCGTTGGCTTCGAGCAAACGGTAGAGTTGGACGCTGTTCGCCATTTGCCGCGTCGCGTCTTTTACCAGGTAGCGCAACAGGCTTCGGTTGAGGCTCTGGCGTACTTCCCGATTGGGATAACCCAACCGATAGAATGACGTGCCGCCGAGATTTTCCTCACCGGTAATGGTCAAATACCCGGTTTGAAATAACAGAGCCTCGGTCGCGATTTCATCCACATCAAAGGTCGATAGCAAATCGCTACCGCCCATCATCTCGTCGAGTTTCAAAGAACTGACACAGCGTTTGAACAGGGTTTCGATGAGGAACGTGGGCGTACCGGTCTCGAACCAGTAGGCTCCAAACTCGCGGCTGTCGAACAGCAGAAGAATATCGAAGGGGTTGTACACCTTCTCCTGTCCCCGCCAGCTATAGCCATTGTACCAGTCGCGGATCTCCTCTCGATCCAGGCCGGGAAGCTCGGGCGCGAACACTGTGTCCAGATCCGCATCGGTATAGCCGCAAATAGCCGAGTAGCGCGTATCCAGCGTGATATCCTTCAGATTGTTGAGGCCAGAGAAGAGCTGAACTTTGGAGAATTTACTGACGCCAGTGAGGAAAGTGAATTTGATATGGGCATCACTGGACTTGATCGTCGAATACAGACCCCGCAGAAAGTCGCGGTTGGCACGGGCGACTTCAGGCTCATCTATCACATCTAAGATCGGCTTGTCGTATTCATCAACGAGAACAGCCACGCGCTGTCCCGCCTGGCTGTGCAACATCTGGATGATATGGCGAAAGCGTGCTGAAGCCGTATCGTAGGGGCTTTCTACACCTGTTTCTTTTTCTACAGCGTCCAGTTGTGCCATAACCTCTTTGTGCAAGATCTCCGGCTCATTAAAATTGCCGCTGCCAAAGTCGAGGCGCACAACAGGATAGCGAACCTGCCAGTCATAGTGGTCGTGGATGTACAGCCCTTCGAACAGCGGTTCATTGCCCTCAAACAGTTCCTTCATCGTATCCAGAAACAGACTTTTGCCAAAGCGACGTGGACGCGATAAAAAGTAGTGCGTGCCCTCGTCTATCAACCTCCGGATATAGGCTGTCTTATCGACATAGTAGCAGTTCTCCTCCCGGATTTTGCGGAAGGTCTGAATGCCGATGGGCAGTTTGCGTTTGTTCATGGTTCACCCTGTATTTTAACTCAAGTTGCGTGGTATAAAGTAGAAATACTATATTTGCACAACCAGTTTCAACAGCTTCTCGAGCGACCTGACTGGCATTGCAAACCGTCGTGATGCCCGTGCCGTAATCAGGATATGGCATTAATCAAGCACTTGTCAAGGACGAATTGCTCAAATTGGGTTATGAAACAAAAAAACGCCCCAGCATCATTTTGCCGGGGCATTCTTAACCACTCTCGCATCGGCTCCTCGTGTCGCTGCTGAGAACGATGCACGAGTTTCGCCATTACTTCAGCAACATCATGCGCTGAACTTGTGAAAAATCGCCCACACTCAGGCGATAAATGTAAATCCCACTGGCCACTTGCTTGCCAAATTCATCTGTGCCATCCCAAACGACTGAGTGAAAACCCGCATCCATGGTCTCTTGAACCAAAGTGCGAACTTCCTGACCGAGCAGATTGTAGATCACCAGTTGGACATCACCCGCTTCGGGCAACCGATATGCAATCGTCGTGGACGGGTTAAAGGGATTGGGGACATTTTGTTCAAGGGAATAATCTCTGGGCATAGGTCAAACTGATGGAATCAGCACTCGTGCCAGACGCCGACAGACCACTCACACTATCCGTGCCAACTTCTGTATCATTTGATTAATTTGCGAAAAACGACTTGCACAAATAGAAAAACCCCATACATTACATCCAAATTTGTTGCGTTGCTTTTTGAAAACAAACGCCCACTACACAAAGCGTGAAAAACCCCATGCAGATTCCGACACCACAAGACAAGTTCGCAGAACTTGACGCTCGCTTATCTCGTATCGAGGGCATTGTGGAGCAAATTGACAAGCGTTTGTCCAGCCTTAAAACGCGCATGGCAAATCTTGAGACTGGTCAGCGTTGGATTGTGGGGTTGCTCTTTACGCTTCTCATCGCCAATGTCGGCGCGGCCATCACAATCGTTTTAACACTTTCCAAATAAGCGGGCGACCAACAAACACCGACACCTCTCAATGTCGTTTGAAAAATGTTACTGTTCATCCACAACGCCTTGAGCATTTTTACCGTGGACAGTGCCTGCAAAGCTAACACGACAAGAGAGTGAAGACGCATGCGTGGAGATGGGGCCATGAATAAAGAACCCCTGGGATGACCCTGGCGACATAGCACCTAAAATATCAATACCCACCTGCTGGCCGTTTGCATATCCGGTGAGTATTAGATTTGACACACTCTTATGTGCTCGAACAGTGCCGCTTATTGAAACAGAAACAGTACCAGGGGCGATACGCGTACCCGAACAGCTCGTAATTGATCCCGTAATCGCATCACCAGATGGTGGGGGTGTTCCGCCACCACTGCTACTGTCAAATTCTACTGTAACGCCTCTGCGCTGAAGGGTTGGAATGT
>JAPPIE010000433.1 GCA_028874765.1 Gemmatimonadota bacterium | reverse complement strand
CAGCTTCTTTGTCCGGATACATGTGAATACTCCTGTTTTAAGTTGGTTATTGTAATTTGTCTTCTGCCTATTTTGTAAAATTGAGGATCTTCTTTCGCGTTCCCTTGCTGATGGTGACAATCCCGCTGTTCCACTCAGCATTGAGAAAGGGGCTTTCAAAGACTTTCTTTGGCGCGTAGTCGATCGGCTTGCCATTGATTGAGGGTACCGCTTTGGCGCTGGTATCAAAGGTCAACTGATCGCCATATATGGTTTTGTAGCGCAGCACCGTCCCATCCATATGAACTTCACAGGCCTTCACCTTTTTTTTAAAAGTTTCGAAACTCGTGACATTGCTCTTGGCCATGACTTCAATGATCACTGGTGCGTATTCGTCATTGGGGATCATGGTCGCGTTTTCGGGGACAAAGCGATCCGTTTCAAACTCGCCATCCATCCACTTGAAACCGCCTGTGGCCACGCGGATTGCCGCATAAGCGCCTTTGGCCTCGACATAGACCACACCATCCTCTTCCACTGGCGTGCCCAATCCGCTCTTCGACATCCAGATGATCATCTCGGCACCGCCCTTATGGTGCTTGAGCTTCTGGGTAATCAAGCTTCCCTTGCTCTGCACAGACCACTGTGCGTTCATGGCCACCCGGTTGTCTTTGGGGCGAACGATGGGAACGATACGCGCATCGTGTTCGCCGGCAAAGATCACGCCTTGCCAGCGGTTTTGCGCACTGATCGCAGCCCAATCCTCCAGGGGCCTCGCTTCCGTCATCGGCGTTCCCATGATGAAGGCGGGATCACAGTAGCTGTAGCGCAGAATACCACCTCCATCGGTTCGCATCCTGGTCGGCACTTTTGTAGCAGCAATCTTCAAAGGGCGACCCGTTTTTCCCAGCCCCTGGGGACGCTGCCGCACCTCGTAGCGTCCTCGTCCTGCCACGTCGATTGCGATATCGGCCACCACGGCTGGTGGCCGGTAGTCGCTGAGAGCCGCGTTTACGTCATGACCATAAACAGCGGGCTGCTTGCCGATGCCAAAGTAGAACCAGGCCAGCGGCGCATTGCCATGTTCCCGGTTTTGCTTAAGCCCTTTCCAAAAATAGATGCGTGACCGCCCACCACCTTGAACGCCGTCAATCTGTTCCTGTGCCCAATAGGCAAAATAAAGATCGAGCAACAGCCCGGCTGACCTTCTCACCTGTGGATCACCAAAGTCGTAGAAATTGTAGAACCCCTTGATCAGTGTGCTGTTATAGTCGTCGCACATCATCTCGATGCACAGGCTTTTGCGCGCACGTTCACGGCAGTAGATCACAAAATACTCATTCCAGGCCCGATAGTGTTCCGCCGCTGTAGCGCCGTCATCATACTTGAGATCCTTGTATTCGGGCCGATCTTTCACGATTTTGGCAAACTGCCAGCAGACCGTAAAACTCATGGCGTGATGATTCTCTGACAGGTAGATGTGCCAGGTCTTAGATTTCTCGTATTCCGCCTTATCAAGTCGGGAAACCTTTCTGACGTATTCCCAAATCGGCTTGAGAGCGAGGGTTTCGGTCTTTTTGGTGATGCGATTACTACCGTTGGTGCCGTACATCTCAATCAGTCGCATGACGATCTCCGCATGCCAGTGAAAACTGTCGCGGTCATTGATGTCCAGGGGGTTGTCGAGATAATGCTGGGCATTTTCGGCAAGTGCGGCATTGGCTTCTTCCAGCATCTCGTTCAGGTAGAGGCAACGCGCGGCAAACCCCACCATGGAATAGGAATAGGCTCGCACATAATTTCCTCGCCCTGGATCGAGTGGCTTCTGTTTCTTTGCCCGCACCAACGGCTTGCCAGATTCAGCGCGAAACATCGCATCTACTCGCTGGTCAAAGCCGGCCACGATCGCTTTGGGGGTAAAATTCTTCTTCACTGGTTCCGCTCCTTGTGGCTGACTGGTATCGATTTCCAGTTGTAAATAATCGTACATAACGCCAAAGTGGGGATAGTTCTGTCGTTGTCCGCGGTGTTTTTTCCGTGGGCGGAGGTCGAGCGTCAACACATTCTCTCCTGTGCGCAACAGCGTCGCATCAAATGCGATAAAGTGCTCACTGAAGCGCCCGTAGATGCCACTGCGAGGAAGCGCACTGTCGTTCTCCAAACCGGTAATTTTATCCAGAGATTTGCCATTGAGGCCGATAGCGATTCCCCCATCGCGATTCACCGACGCCAGGGCGATTGTGAGGGTCGCACGCCCGGACATTGGCTTGTCACCGCATTGAAATCGAATCTTCCAGGTAGGCAGTCGCCAGTTGCCCTTTCCAGTGCGATCAGCAGGCTGTATGCGGGGTTGCCATCCACCTTTCTCTTCCCAAATTGCCATCTGTGCATAATTCCAGTCGCTTCGCTCTTTACTCTTGCCGATCGCGAAATCGACGTCCTCGGGAAAATCGTTCTGGTAATTGAACCACAGCCCCCAGTGACGATGGTCATCTCCGCGTCGAAATTCAGCAGCAGTTCGGTCTGGTTTTCCGACACGCCAGAGCAACTTGCCGAAAGAGCGGGGTGACCACTGCAGACTGCCGAGTTTGACTTCGCCGGTTGCGTTGATCGTGACGTCGTCTTTTCTAAATTCACCAATCATGTCAGGTGCAAACGCATAAAGCGTATATTTTCCTTTTCGAACAGCCGGTATTGCAAAGGAACCATCATCCGCCAGCCTGGCACGGTAGATGTAGTTCTCTGCGCCTTGCTGCTGCCAGTCGAGCCCTCGGTATTCCCGGGGCCGCGCCAGAACGACCCATCCATTGCTGTGGTGTG
This sequence comes from Gemmatimonadota bacterium, assembly GCA_028874765.1. Lineage (GTDB taxonomy): Bacteria > Latescibacterota > UBA2968 > UBA2968 > UBA2968 > VXRD01. The sequence goes on along the minus strand of JAPPIE010000433.1, from coordinate 9,198 downwards.
TCAGACCCGTATCTTTGAATTGTCCCGTAACCACTGCCCTGTCGATCGGATACTCCGGATGTTCCAGCCAACTGTAGGGCCAGTGCTTTCGATGTTTTTCACTCTCGCGCTTTGCATCATACCACAGATGCCGGGCATCTTCACCTTTGTTCATATAGACAAAAACCGGCCCGAAGATCTTCTCCCATTTACCGCTGACGTAATCCCCTCTGCTGCCGTAGTGGTGAGAATACAGCAGCTTCAGGATGATCGGCCCTTGATCAGTCGCGTGGCTGGTATTGTGTTGCTTTGTCGGACCGCCGCAGAGGTATTCATTGCTCGGCGTGACCATCCACACGCCCTGTTTTCCATTGTGCAAACCGTGTACAAGAGCCTCCTCGGTTGGAGATGACCAGTTATACTTTGTATCCACTTCTCCCGATTGGAGCGCATGTGTGGCATCCATCACCATGCCCTTTGCGCTGGATATTGCCTTGCTATCCGGAATCACACCAGAGAGCTTGTCATTGACCCTGATATTCACCATCGAATCGTTTAGGCGCATCCCAAAACGAAGCTGTGTCAGCACGGCGTCGCCCGTATCCCCGGGTTTGCTGGCCACAACATAATAATAGAACCCCGAATCACCCGCTCTCAAGACATAATGAAGTTCCATCTTGAATGGAAAGCCTTCGGGTTGTTTGGGGGTGAATGAAATATCGACCATTTCCGGGTTATTGACGTGGACGTTAAACTCGGGGCTTTGGTCGCGCAGAAATTTTGCCCTCACACTCGACTCTTTGCCCGCCATATAGTTTGTATCTGAGTCTTCGACATAACTGGCCAGGATGGTGAAATATCCAAACTGTTTGGGAGATAGGAGAGAGTCCCCCTGATGCAGCAGCGAGATAATCCGCCCAGACGACTTTTGGATCGTCATCGAGACGGAACTGTTCTCGAGGATGATTCTATTGCCAGATTCAACAAGCATCGAAACCTCGGCGAAAACCGGCGTGCTGATCATACACTGGATGGATACAAGCAGACTACACGCCGCTAATCTGCCCAATCCAATTTTTTTGAACATTTTGTGTTTTGCTATGAGGCGTTGCACAATGAAATGTCTTGATTGAGGTTCATTTTTGTATGTTTATACATATACGCAGTAGCTCTTTGTCTTGCGCCACACCGATCCGGTAGCGCGGACTGAACTCAAAACAATGGGAAGAATATATATGGCACAGGCACAAGAACGACCACACATACTCATTCTCACGGCGGACCAGCTACGGGCGGATTCCATGGGCTGCGCCGGTCATCCGCGGGTCAAAACGCCGGTCATCGACTCGCTTGCCAACGACGGCATGCGGTTCAGCAATTGCCACACCGTGTCACCGGTCTGCCAGCCGTCGCGGGTATCGTTCATCACTGGCACCTACCCTCACAACCACGGCATCTGGTACAACCGCGGCGAGCTGCCGATCAACTACCCGACGCTGTTCTCCCAATTGCGGGACGCTGGCTACCACACGGCAACCGTGGGCAAGTCGCACCTCTGGAGCCACAAGAAGGTGTCTCATTTGCGTGAGGGTGAGCCGTACCTGCAAGCGCTCGGCTTTGACGTCATCGACGAACTCGGAGGACCGCGGGGGAGTCTCAACTCGGACTCGTACTTCACCGACTACCTGCGCGAGAAGGATCTGTTCGAACTCTTTGTCAGCGACACGCGCGAACGGGTTCGCGACCCAAAGCTCGTCAAACCGGCGGCGTTTGAGGAGGACGATCACATGGACGGGTACGTGGGCAGGCGCTCGGTCGAGTTCGTCGATTCTGCGCCCGGGGATCGTCCGACCTGTCTGTTCGTCAACTTTCCCGGACCACACGACCCGTGGGACGCGCCGGGGAAGTACGCCACCATGTATGATCCGGCTGATTCGCCGCCCGCCATCGGCGTGCCACCACGACCCGCCACGCTCCCCGACGAAGTCGCTCAGAAGGAGGACTTCAAGACGGAGCCTGGCTTGACCGCCGAAATCGCCGCCGCGATCAGGGCAAATTACGATGGCAAGATCACATTCGTCGATCACTGGTGCGGTGAGATCCTTGCGGCGTATGAACGGCGCGGCTGGCTCGATGATCTCTGCGTCGTGTTCTGGTCCGATCACGGCGAAATGACCGGCGATCACGGCAGGGTGTTCAAACGCACCTTTCACGAATCTGCGTTGCGGGTCCCCCTGATCCTGCGCTGGCCTGGACGGATACCGTCGGGTACTGTCTGCGACGCACTGGTGGAAACCATCGACGTCGGTCCTGCCTTGCTGGAAGCTCTGGGGCTCGACCAGTTGCAGATGTCCCTTGGGCAGTCGCTGGGGCATCTGTTCGCGGAGCCGACCGCGCACCACCGCACCGAGGTGCTGTCAGAGATTTTTTACGGCGGTTCGCGCAATACGATGGTGAAAACCGAACGCTACAAGTACGTCATGGATCAGCACGGCAGGGGGTACATGCTATACGACATGCAGCAGGACCCGGATGAGCAGCACAATCTGATCGGCGATCCAGAGCATCGGGATACGGAGAACGAGATGCGGGACACGCTGCTTCGCCGCCTCGCGGCCAGCGCGTTTGTCATGGACAGCGTGAACCTGTGAAAATGGCCTTAAGTAGCAACGACTCTCTGATCAGAAGTACGCGTTTCGCCATCTTCAGCCCCAAAAGCCGCGTTGTCTTCGTCGTAATACCTGTTGTATCGTATGTTATTCCCTCCGCTTACCCACACGGCGCGAAACAGCGTTTGTCGTTTTGGCGGCATTGTAGCAATCACTTCTTTGGGTACGCTGCGACCTCCCCATCTGCTGTTTACGGCATTGTAGAGGTGGAACAAGCTCAACCGCTGGCGATTTTTGTTTGTCCACCGAGTACCGGTATGGCATAGTGCTTCTGTGAAGATCAGCGCAGAACCTGCAGGACACGTATATGTGTCCCAAATTTCGCTCTCGCGGGTGCTCAATGACTCAGGTCGTTGAAATGCTGCCTTGTGGCTGCCAGAAGCCAGCATGGTGCCCCCGTCGCCCGGTCCGATCTCATTCAATTCCCAAACCACGCGTGTCAATCCCGAATGCACCTTACCCGGAAGCATCTGGTAGATGTGTGAATTTCCGATGAGATTGAAATAGCCGCTGCCCCCGTGAGGCTTGAATTGATCGTATCCCGCCTCGCGATAGTCCGTGCGTGTGCGCTCAAATGTAAATCCATAACAGTCCTCGGTTGCCAACTGCTGACTTGCAACGATCTCATTCAAAATCCCGACAATCACGGGATGATCCAGCAGTGCTTGAGAAGGTCCTCCCACCGGATTCCGTTCTTCTGGCGGAAGCGACTCAGGCTCCTTAACGAGCTTCATCTGGTGTTCGTGGATCTCTGCCAATTGATCGCCTTCAACCAATCCCGGCAGACAAATCCAGCCCTTCATATCAAACAGGTACTTGTGCTCTTCGGTCATGGGAACGATCGGAAGACCATCGGCATTGGTTGTCGGTAACATTTTGCCCACATCAGGCTCCAGATTTGGACGTCCTCGATTCATAGCTAACTCCTTTCTGTTATTGTGGGGATTATTTCCCTTTTGACGTATCTAACCAGCTGAGGCACACCCGTTGTCGAGTGGCGATTTCCTTTTTGTGGGTGTAGTGCGCCGTTTCGAGCAATTCGAGTGTTTCGGGCGCCAGCCGCTCTTTGACCGCCTCAGGAATGGGACGGCCGGGCTGGCGGTGGTGTGGGCGGTAGCGCAACGTTAACACCCGGCGTTGGCGATCGACGGGTTTCCAGGGCAGGACCCCGTGGGTCAGGCATTCGGGTATAATGACCACATCCCCAGCTGAGGGCGTGATATTGATGACTCCCAACGGTACTTCTCCTTCGATGCGACCCTGGGAAAATAGCTGCGGTGGCCGGTCAAACTGGCTTTTGTGCGAACCCGGGAGCACGAGGAGCCCGCCATCACCTGGATGTACATCATCCAGGTAGGGAAACACCACAAAGTCGTCGCAATAGATACGGCCCTGGTGTATCTCGTAACGGGCGCTCTCAAAGCCGTAGTCGTCGCGGGCGCAGTGCAGCGGACTCGCCTCGGTGTGTCCGTCGGGATCGTCGACCATGAGGGTACCGCTGGCGAGCATAGGTTTGCCGTTTGTCAGCTCCAGCACGATGGGCCAGACTGCGGGCAGAAAGACCAGCTTTTCCAGCGCCCGGTCAAAGGCGAAGCCATGAGCAAAGCCCTTGAGATTTTCTGATTGTCCGAAATGCGGCGGCAGGTCTTCCGGTGCGCTGTCGATGTAGCGCCTGGCAGCCTCCGAAGCCGCATCCAGTTCTTCCGGAGTCAGGACGTTCTTCAGGTGCAGAAAACCGCATAGATCAAAAAGATAGCGTTGTTCTTCGGTCATTATCGTCAGCCTTGCCTTTCGTCAAAACAGTGAATTTGGACCCCTTAGAATCAAAGAAGCTATTTTCCGTTGTTGTCATAGTCCCACCGCGAACACTCACGCACCATCGGCAGTGGGCGAGATGTAAAATCATCTTTGAACAGTTTCTAAACTTTGTTAAGTTTTTGTTATGATCTTGCCCAGTTCCCAACCCTATTGAGGCTTAAGTCTATGAAACCCCTGGCGCGTTTGTCGTTTTGCATACCTGCAGATCAGCGAGTAGATTTCCAGGAGGCCTTCCATGGCTGATCCCGAAATCCTGGTGCTGGGCGGTCCCGAGCGCGATCTCTATCTGGCCCCGGCCGATCTGGAGCGCCTGGATAGCTTTGCGAATTGGACATGGCTCCCCTGTGAAGCGGGTCAGGTCCAGCCCGGTCACCAGACCGAATTGTCGCGACGGCTGGCGTCCGTCCAGGCCCTGGTCGTCTATTCGGGGGCGCCCCATATCGGTCCCGAACTCCTGGAACAAGCCCCCGAGCTACGCCTCATCGGCGAATTGAACGGCGATCGTTTCGCCGAGCGCATCGACGTGGAGGCGGCCTGGCAACGGGATATCCGCGTTGTTGACACCACCAATGGCTCGTCCTACCCTGTCTCTGAGTGGGCCCTGGGCCTTATTCTCGTATCGTTGCGCAACGCCGGTTATTATCTGCGCCGCTACATGGAGGGAAATTGCCGCAAAACCCGCGACAACCCCAGCTTCCTGCGCGGCGAACTCACCGGCAAGACCGTGGGACTGATCGGCTGCGGCCATGCCGGCCGTCGCCTAATAGAATTGCTGCGCCCTTTCCGGGTCGCCATTCAGGTTTACGACCCCTACCTGCCTGGAACCATGGCCGAAGCCCTGGGCTTTCTCCTGACCTCACTCGAACAGGTCCTGTCGAGCTCCGATGCGATTGTCTGTCTGGCCCCGCTGACTCCCGGGACCCAGGGCATGATCGGTCGGGCAGAACTGGATCTGATCCCCTCGGGGGCTGTACTGGTCAACGTCTCCCGCGGTCCCATCATCGATTCGGTCGCCCTGGTCGAACGCCTCAAGCGCGGCGATATTATCGCTGGCCTCGATGTTTTCGACCCCGACCCTATCCCCGACGGCCACGAAATAACCGGGCTGGACAATGTATTCCTTACGCCCCATATCGCCGGCGTTACCCGGGCCGCCTACTGGCGCTTTTTCGAGCTGATGGTGGACGAACTGGACCGCTTTTTCCACGGCTTTGAGCCCTATTTCGAATTGACCCAGCGCACCCTGGACGACCGCAGCGGCCGTCGCCCCGCCACTCATTAAAAAGAGGTCGGTTTAGTGATTACTCCCACCCTAAAGGACAAATATTTATGATCTTCATTTTTTAAGTCTCTTTGGGTGAAAGCAGAAAATGGTCAAACCACGCGACCATCTGCTCGAAGTACTCAATGAGAAAGCGATGATTGCCGTCGGGTTGATAGACTTTAAAATAATCATCGTACCCTGTTGCTGCATAGGCTTTTTTTACAACGGGTATAAGAGTATCGACTCCTTGACGCGGCATGTCTTCGTCCCGGGTGGGCGAGATCATCATAAAGGGCCGCGGAGGCATGCAGGTGGCTACGACGCGCGGATGATCAAAATGACACAGGAAGTTGGGGATGTAGTAATAAGCACTGTGTCGTTCGTTGTCGCTCTGGTGAATGACGCTGGCCAGGCTGCCAAGGCCTCCACAGACAGTTACGCCTGCCGCGATCCAGGGTGCACACGCCATTGAATACCAGGTTGCGTTGCCGCCAAGCGACATGCCTGTCAGGCCAATGCGGCTTTTGTCAACGCCATTTATCGCGCAAAGAATTCGAGCGGCTCTGAGTGTTTCTTCGACGAGAATGCCCATCTGACTTCGTCCATACGGAGATAGGAGCTTGCACTCGGTTGCCCATTCTTCGATGCTGCGGCGCCTTCCTTCTGTGCCTTTGATCGAGATGGCCAGTGTCGCGAACCCTCGTCGCGCGAGTTCACGTCCCCAGCCAATCAATGGACCATCGGGAGATTGATGGAATTTTGGATGGGCGACCCGTTCTGCAGAACCGGATGTGCCAGAAATGCATACGATTCCCGGTCGCAATTTTTCAGTATGTCCAGGCGGTTCCATGAGGATGGCGGGAACGGTTTCGCACAGTGAGTTCTGGTAGCTCAAGTGGGTGACGCGAATGTCTTCGGTTTCTCGCGTTTCTGAGGTTGTGAAATCTACGTTGTCTGGGATTGTAGCCAGTCCCAGAAGCTCTATGAGCTTTGCGCGGATATCTGAGTCGGCAAGGTCAGATGCGAATGCTGGCTGGATGTCAGGTGGTATGATAGGTGACATATCGAGAAACCTTTCACGGTTTTTGCACGACAAATTCCGGCCGTGGAATCATGCGTTCCGGATTCCGTTCGTAACCTCGTTTCCACAACTCCTCCACAAGCCTTCCACTTTTAGCCAGTTCTTCGCGAAGCGCCTGCTGGTCCGCCTTTGCCCTCTGATCAATCGCTTCCGGGCAGCATACCTGGTATAGCATTCGCCGAAGCCGAGCCAGTTTCTGAGACGCATCGGGATGTTCCGCAAGATCTCGCATCTCCAAAGGATCCTCTGCAAGGTCAAACAACATCGGTCTTTCCCCAACGCATTCCACATATTTATCTGAGCCTGATCGAAGAGCAAAAGCGCTTCCCGGAAGGCCCGGCCCATGGAATTCACTGATCGCGAATTCGGGAAGCGCTGCATCCGGCTCGCCCCTCGTGGATCCCAGCAAGGATGTCCCCCGCATGTGTGTTGGCGAAGGCAACGCCAGGGCTTCCGAGAATGTCTGGAAAAGATCGAGATGTGAAACAGGTGCAGGCTCAGATCCTCCTGACTCTATGCCGGGGCCAGCCACGATCATGGGGACGCGAATTGAATCCTCATACATCGATCCCATTCCGGAATTGCGATGTGCCCCCATGCTGCCACCGTGATCCGAAGCATAGGCGACCAGGGTCGAATCCCAGAGATTCTCGGTGTCTATGGCTTTGAGCACGCGCCCCACGTTGCGATCTGCCATCTCACAGATGCCGTGGTAGCCTACCAGACCACGGCGCAACTCCTCGGGTGTGCAAAGATCGCTGCACGTGTAACGAACAAAATCCCGGTGGAAGGGGTGTAGTCGAGAAACGGGTTCTGAATAGCGCTCGTCCAGGTCTTCGGTTCGCACCAGCGGATCGTAGTAATCCCATAGCTCCTGCGGCGGATTCCATCCGGGATGGGGCTGTTTGATATTCACGATCAGGACCCAGGGGCGATCTTGCGGGCGTTCATTCATCAGCCACTGTACCGCTTCTTGCGCGACCTGCGCGTCGTGCTGGTGTTCCCCACGCCCACTTGCAGGACCCGCTTCCCGCAATCGATGCAGGTGATGGTATCGAGGCTGCACACGGCCCTCTTCGAACAGCGTGTGTACGTCCAGACTCTCCCGTGCCTTGGCCAGGCGCATATCTTCCACTCCAGCATCACTGCCCGGTTTGTAGTCGAGCTTGCCAATGGTCGTAAGCACGACGCCATTTTCTGCAAAGTAATGCCCCCAGCCTCTGGGCACTCCCGAATAGGGAAACGCATTGTCCCAGGTAGAGATCTCGTGAACATACCGTCCTGCCATCATCGCTCCTCGCGAAGGCGCGCACAGAGGACTTGGGCAATAGGCACTGTCGAATCTCTTTCCTCGTCTGGCGAGCGCATCGATGTGAGGCGTACGGGTAATGGAACTACCGTAACAACCGGAAAACTCAGGGTTGTGTCGATCGGTCATAATATAAACAACATTCATCGAAGTCACCTCGGTGCACGTTGTCAATGGCGGCATCTTAAGGCGTTGGAACATATCCCAACTGATCGTTATATGCCACAGCTTCGGGGAAGGTCTCGTGAAGGTGGTCGAGAACCATATCAATTTTACACCCGCACAAAGAGCTGGGATAGGGCATCTCGCCGGTACGCCGGAAAAATGCCCCATTCTTTTCGTGAAAATCACCCCGCCGGTCCATGAACTGCCCCCAGTATCCCATCGTGTATCGCATCTCTGTCCTTCTCTCAGCGCTCTGAATCCAGGCGTCGGGAAACAGCATTTGAAACCGCGGTGCCGAATTCAACCAGCTACCGCATCGAACCACTTTTACTTCCGGCCGACGTACTTGCGAATCTCTGAGCAGCCTGATTAGCGATGCCGCAAACTGCACGTGCATATCACTGAGGGGAGATTTTGGCTGATAGACATTGGCGATATGAAGGCTCAACGAGTCCTCGTGCTTGTAGTCATAATTCCAACATTCGTGTGAACGATCGCCAGGTTCGGGCTGTTCATTACCCAACTTGCGAATGCGCGCTTCCATAAGTGGCCAGAGGATCGCAAGTCCCCTAGTCTCCACAGATTCACTATCATTACCATACTTGTCGAAGATTTCTCCCAACTTCCCTACAATGACGTTCCATTCGAGATCTTCGTCTCCCGCTGCCGGATGGTGGTTGCCGTTGTAGCGTGAGGTATTCCGGTACAGATTGACTCGCACGTTAACGGTATCTTCCAGGTCTCCGGGGTTTTCCCACAGCCGTTTGTTCGCGTACCAAAGGCTCAACCGGGTGAATTCCCGAACATAATGCACGCGAATCGGATGCAGATCAGACATTGATTCTACCTCCTGATTCATTGGTTGCGGGCTATTCAAACCAATGAGGGGATTGCGGGCGCTTCGTGCGAATCG
>JAPPIE010000066.1:6073-12073 GCA_028874765.1 Gemmatimonadota bacterium | reverse complement strand
CAGATCCACATGGTGGATCGCGTCCAATCGGATAAGATGTCCAACATCCCGGACCTTGTCCCCAATATGCGGCTTGTTGTACGTCGCCGCCACGTGAACGGGTCCACCTCGGTCTTGCAGCATAGCCCGAATCGCCAGCACTTCTGGAATGTATCGCCTGTTCACCGAGACAATCGCCCTGGCGCTGGATCGCTGTTCTGCCTCCATCATCCGTCGGGTCTGATCCGAACTGATGCCCGGCGGCTTCTCTACCGAAGTGTGCAGCCCGGCCTCCAGACAGTCGATCACAATGTCGGGCAGCGGCCCTGGAAAGGTCACAACATAGACCACATCCAGTTGCACCTTCTCAATCATCTCCCGATAATCCGTAAAAAGGGACGTCACGCCGTGCGTTTCTCGCGTGTGCTCCAGTCTTTCTGGATCCAGGTCTGCAACCGCAACCAACGCCATTTCCGGCTCGTCCTGGATCATCCTGAAGTGGCTCTGTGCATGACCTCCCGCACCGATAATCCCCACTCTTAGCTCTGACATCGTCGTACCCCCTCTTTCAAATACAGTGAGACCCGAACTCCCGATATTCTCGCACCGGCAACTCGTGATATTCGCGCACCAGCTTTTCCAGGCGTTCACAGGCCAGTTCAAAAATGCGCGCACCCTTTTCCGCACTCGCAGCAAATGCATCGCCCATAATACCCGTATCTTTTTTCGTATCCCGCCTCCGCTCGGCAAATTCCGCAAATGATAATTCATCACTAAAGGGTCTCGTCCCAGTCACATCGCTATCAATACGGCTCTTATCAACCAGATGTTCTCTCAAATGAAGCTGCACAGCCGTCTCCCACTCCCCGGCGTGCCCCACGCCTTCATTTGTCGCACTCCATTCCCTCAACTCCTTATCCACCATATCCCACCAGCTAAATGACAGCGTAAAAATATTCTCCTCTGCCACCTGCCAGGAAACAGCGCGACAGGGTGCGGCATTGCCCCCGTGTCCATTCACAGAAATAATCCGCTTGAACCCATTGGCATAAATACTGCGAAAAATATCCGCCAGCAAATTCTGAAACGTTTCCAAACGCAAATTAATCGTACCGGGAAATCCCATATTATAATGCGTAAACCCCGACCACACCGGCGGCGCAACAATCACGGGAAAATCATCCACGCGCTGCGCCACAGCCACAGCCATATAGAACGGCGCGGAAATATCCACATCCATCGGGCAATGCGGCCCGTGCTGCTCCACAGACCCCACCGGCACAATCACCACGGGATCGCGCTCCAAAGCGTCCTCAAACTCGTGCCGCCACATCTCCTGCCACATCACCTTCTTATTGCTACCATCATAAGAAGCTCTATACATAACGAATCCTCCCAGAAACTCACCCCATTGCAAACCGCAAACAGAAGTCTTGCGATAGCTCTGCGGGCGTAAAAATCACGCGCGTAACCACCTCATCTGTGCGCCCTTCTTTTGATTCCTCTTCAAACCGCTTGACCGAAAACGCGCCCGGTGTATCCACCGCAGAAAGTGTAATACCCTCGCCTTCGGGCCCGACCTGAACCGAATCCCCGTCAACCTGCACATCCTCAAACGTAATAAACCCCTCTTCAAGCGTCTGCGGCACACTGTCAAACACATAGTGATCTTCCATCGTCAGAACATTCCCATCCAGCACAAAAGTGCGCGTCAGACCCTTCACAGTACCTTCGGGATACGCATGCGTCATATCTATCATCGCGCGTTTTTCGCCCTCGCCATTCAAATTCTCCACCTCCAGCGTACCAAAATACTCGCCGCCGGGCTGCTGCAACTGCCCATTGATCACGGGCACAGAATGACCCAGCGCATTGCAAAACAGAATATCGTAGCGATCGGGACCAAAAGTTTTTCGACTGTAAGCAGGACCCGCGGGATCCGTCAGCCAGAGCGCATCCCCGCGATGCACAATAAAACTGCCGATATCGTTGTGATTGTGTGGCACCCCATTATTCCCCGCCAGACACATCAGCGTCAACTGCTCTTTCCCGGGCGTCCCCCGCAACTTCGCCTGCCCCAAATCGGACAAAACATAATCTCGATCATCCGCCTCTGCCTCCACCTCAAACCCGGAATACATCGCCAAACTGTGCATATCCCGCACCTTCAACGTATTATCCGAATGCTTATCGCACAGGGCGTACAATTCGGGCATATCAAAAAACGCATTGACAATCATCGCAGACCGCGCACCCGTATATCCGTGACTCGAATCCGCAAACGTCGAGCGCAACGCACCCTGAATATGCGCCGCAAGCGGGTACTCGCATATCCGATGAATCTTGCCCGTCTCATCCACCATCAAATTCAATTCCCCATTGGTCTTCAAATACAGCGCATAGGCAACGTACAAAAAATGCCCAAAGCCGTATTCCCAATAACCCGGCCCCTCTTCGCACCCGCCATCATCCGTAAACCCATCTATCGCATACGTCAAATTCACAATCGCCGCGTGGGTCATATGCGCCAGCACCACGGGATCCTCAATCTGATAAAGCGCAGCGCGGATAATCTCGCCATTGCAAACGTGATTCCAATTCATCCGCACGGTCTTCCAGAAATCCAGATGCCTATAATTCCAGAACGGCTCAAAAATATGCTCCTCAATCTTCCGCGAAACGCGCGCTACCACTTCTTCTTCCAGTTGATCACCCAGAACATGCAAAATTTCTGCAAACGCAGCGCCCAACGCAGCCGATCCCAGATCAATAGCCCGACCCTCGTGCGCGGCCATCACCCAGGTATGATCATCGCAATACGCCCAGAGCAAATCCTGCAAATAATCCACATCGGCATTGGGATGTCCCAGCCACAAAGCCATCGCTGCCCGCTCCAACTCGCGCCTGCGATTGCCCGCCACAGCCTGTGGCAAATTGCGATCTCCAACCCGCTGATAATTGCGAAAAGCCGACCGCTTCAACACGGGAATCTCACGGCTCCCATCCAGATTCTCGCTCAAATCATCCCACATCCCGTTCTTCTTCGCCAGCCCCCTCGCCCGCTCCACCGCCTCTGCATCTTTGAGATACGGCGCGGGGGACCGATCTGCATTTCGCTCGTAAATCTCCGCCAGATCGGACATCGCAACATCTCGCAGCAACATCTTCACCATATTTCACCTCTCAAAAAATAAAACAGCCTATCCAAACCGATCCACTTTCAGTGCAGACAGATCAATAGAAGGCACTTCATCGGAAATCAATTCTGCCACCAGCTTTCCGGTAATAGGACCCAGAGAAATGCCAATCATCGCATGACCGGCAGCGACGATCACATTCTCAACCCCGGGAGCGCGACCCAGAAATGGCACCCCATCGGGCGTGCAGGGCCGCAAACCGCACCAGATTTCTGTCATATCGAGATAATCGGGACTCAAATCGGGAAAATACTCGGGCACAGCCTTGAGAATAGCCTGCACGCGCCGCTCGTTAATCGAAAAATCGAGACCTGCCAATTCGAGCGTACCCGCAAACCGCAGCATATCCCCCATAGGCGTAATACCGACCTTTGCTTCCCCCAGAGAAAATGGCGTCGTCGGACAAACATCAGGCCGCTTAAAAGTAATACTATACCCCTTGGCGGGTTGAATCGGCAGATTGATATGAAGATCATCGGCAATCACAGGCGACCACGACCCACCCGCCAAAATGATATGTTCCGCCTGGAAATCCCCCCGAGTCGTCTTCACAGCAACCACGCGACCACGCAAAATCTCAAACCCCAGAACCTCTGTCTCCCTGTGGATCCTAACACCCTTTCCATCGACGTACTCCGCCAGCCCGCGCACAAAGCGATGCGGCACGAGATGGGCATCCTGAGAAAAAAATATCCCCCCAATCGCCCGTATCCGAACCCCGGGATTTAATCCCACAATCTCATCCGCATCGAGAACCCGCGTCTCAACTCCCACCTCCGACAAAAAACGCGCGTCCTTAACCGCCTTTGCCAAACCCCTCTCGGTTCTATACGCCGTAATCGTCCCCCGCTTCTCAAACCCAAAATCCATGCCCTCGATCGCTGCCATCTCTTCAAACAACGCCACACTCGCCATATTCATCGCCCGAATAACAGGCGTAGCCCTCGCAACATGCGTCTCATTGCACGCACGGCGAAAATGCCACAACCAGGAAATCAAATCCCGGTCCAAACGCGGCTTAATATAAAACGGACTCTCTGGATTCAACATCCACTTCAGACTTTGAGACACCACCCCTGGAGCGGACAGAGGTATGCTGTGACTCGGCACAACAAGCCCCCCATTCCCATACGAACACCCCGAACAAATATCGCCCTTATCGACCAGTGCGACATCTCTACCCGCAGCACTTAAATAATAAGCCGAGCAAACACCGATTGCCCCACCGCCAACAATCAATATCTCTGTCTCTTCACTCATCTATACAGACCTCAACCCGCGCGATGGTCCAAAACGACCGCTTTGAGCTGATCCACAATCTCCCCATAGTCGGAATCCTCCACACAATTATTCAACTCGCCCGGATCTCTCGCCAGATCGTACAACTCACAGGGCGTCCCCGTTGGAACATGCAGCGTAAAGCGATAGCCTTCATTCCGCACTCCGGTCCAATCCTCAATCGTCGAAAACACATACTCATATCCACCAGAACCGCGTTCCAACAACGGCAACAGTGATTGCCCTCGAGCACCCTCCGGCGGTGCCACCTGCCCAATCTCAGCAATTGTCGAAACCACATCGATCAACTGCGTGAGATCGCCACAAATCCCTCTGCTCTTGCGATCCGGCGGACTGACAATCAGCGGAACCTGAACCGAACCCTCGTAAAAACAGTGCTTTGCCCACAAATGGTGTTCGCCGAGCATCTCGCCGTGGTCCGCGCTGTAAATAATCCACGTATTGTCCAGTTCCCCCAACGCATCCAGCGTATCAATCACCTCGCCAATCTTCTGATCGACCAGAGAAACAGCACCCAGATAATGCCTGATGCCCTCGCGCACAAAATCATCCGTCATAGTCTGAACCTGAGAATGCGCTTTGAGCCGTTTGACCTTTTCTGCCCAAACCTCATTTGTAGCCCTCGGCATCGTCATATCCGGCAATTCGATATCCGCATCCGCATAATAAGCCGCCCAAATCGGATCATCCATCAGCGGAACATGCGGCTGCACAAAACCCAGATGAAGATAAAACGGCTTCTCGGAATCGCGCGACTGCAACCAATCCATCGCGTGATCGGCAATAAAACTGGACAACTCGCATTCTTGCGGCAACACACTCGTCTCGCCCCGCCAGTGCGTGGGCGTAAGCCTGTAAATCCCTCTGATCTGTTCCTGATGCGCCTCCAGAAGCCCCCGCGCCTCGAGAAAATCCATATACGGACTTTTCACATGGCTCTGAACGTGTCCATACCGATCGTATTCCTCCATCACATAATCCCACCCAAAACCCTTCACAAAATCCCCAAACTGCCGCGTATCGAAACGCTCCCCGTGCGCTCCCGCCTCCTGAGAACCGGGCCGACCGTGATAGTGCGTCTTGCCAATCGACGCAGTCTCATACCCCCCGCCCTGCAACTGCTTCATAATCGTCGGCCAGCCGGACTTAAAAGGACTATCATCAACCGTATCCCCGCGATCAGCCGTAACATTAGACGTAAACCCCAACTCATGCGTATATCGCCCCGTAATCATCGTAGCCCTGCAAGGCATACAAACCGGACACTGCGTCCACGTCCGCTCAAAACGCATGCCCCAATCCGCCAATCGATCCAGATTCGGCGTCTGAACCAGTGGATGTCCGGCACAGCCGAGCACATCGTGACGGTGTTGATCGCTAAAAATGAACAGAATATTGGGCTTCTTTCCCATCGATCTCTCCTCCCTCACACAGGCATCTGCCTACCTGAAATCGCGCGACCAATACGCGCCTGATCTTCTCCGCCGCCAGAGAGAATCCTGACGCCCCAATCCATCAAAAACCG
>JAPPIE010000066.1:2325-5973 GCA_028874765.1 Gemmatimonadota bacterium | reverse complement strand
TCCTCAATTTTAAGCCCCAGCATCAACTCACCATCTGGATTCAGCGGCCACGGATCCGCTACCTGCGTGTACTCCGGTCCTTTAAGCCCCCAGATACCCGCAGCATATCCCTGACCACCCGCCCCGCGCTGCCCCTGCACCAGCCCGCGATCCAGCCCAGCTGTCTGGAAGGGATACCTGCACTCCTCGACAAACGCCCTCACCGCATCCGCCTGTCTCGCATGCGTATGCAAAATACCGTGTACCCCCGAACTCAAAACATGCCTGACCTGCCACGCATTGGCGCGAACCTCATGCACCGTACGACAATTGGACGGCAACGTCGCAAACACA
Source organism: Gemmatimonadota bacterium (assembly GCA_028874765.1). Taxonomy (GTDB): domain Bacteria; phylum Latescibacterota; class UBA2968; order UBA2968; family UBA2968; genus VXRD01. The sequence continues at coordinate 5,640 of JAPPIE010000066.1, read as the reverse complement.
GTCGGCGTGCGATGCCCCGAATTTGTGGGACCGCCATCCACCAGCCCTTGCATAAACGCGCGCAGACCAACCACATCAAACGGACTGTGCTCGTAATCCACCATCAAAAAATCCGCCCACGTCTTTGCCTGCTTCTTCCCATTCTCATACGTAAGAGGGCCAGCACCCGTATAATAGAGATACTCGCCCTGTTCGAGAAGCTCGATACATCTGTTAATCCGTTTCTTTCCCATGATTCGCTCCTATTGGTTATAGAGATCCCTTATCCTCAAAAATCATGCACGACGTGACCGTGCCCATAAAAAAAGAGATGATCGATCAAAGTCGAGAAAAACACCGCAAAAGCATAACCCACCATCAAACCAATAAAAAACGGCTGCCCCCTGCGGTACATCCCAACGCCCCCAAACTTCAGAATAAGCGACTTATAGACCCACACCATAAAAACCGGAAACACCAGACGACGCGCCATATACATACCCTGCAGTGCCAGACCAACAGCGGGCAAAGGCCACCAGATAAAGTTATAGCGCAAAAAAGTCAACAACAACACAATCGCCATCCCAGACCCGGCAAACGTGAGCCGATCCCAATCCGGTGGTTTGGGATTGCGGATCCACGTCACGGCCCTTTGATAATTATTCCGAACGCCCGCCACCCTCGTCAGCCCCCCCAGATTATATCCGCCGTGCCGATAAGCAGTATAAACCGTATCGCCGATGGATACGAAAAACCCCAACACCAATGCAATAGCAATCGCACCGATCAAGCGATTCCTTCGAAACTTCAACCCACTCGTCAACTTCAGCGTCTGCGCCAGAGGCGGACCGAGAAACCCGCGCGTCGTGGCGAACAGCGCATAAATAAACCCCTGACTCACCATAGAAGGTGCTGAAATTGCACGCGACCCCAAAATATAAATAGGCGCGAAATTCAGTGCCGTATCCGAAATATTTGCATAGGGCAACCCCATCTCAGCCACAATCCGCGACAAGCCGATATAGGCTACCACAGCAAAAAACATATAAAGCACCAGCACCTTCAATTCCATACCCGCCAAATGCAACCATCCCCCCACAAAAAGAAGCCCAATCCCCAGACCAAACACCGCTGTCCGATAAGACAACACCTCCCGAGAATCATCGACCTCGGCATCACCCTTAAATGCCTTCCGAAATACCGCCTTCAAATGCCCCCGCGACATCCACAAACTCACCAGCACAATCATCACAAACGCGCCAAAACTCTGAGACCGAACCGCCTCCAATCCCCCCTGACCAACAGAAGACCCCACACCGAGACGGTCAAACACGGACATCTCAATACCCGTCAAAACAAAAAACACCCAAAAACTGAACAGCGCCTCCACCCGCGCAAAATACGCAAAGCCGATAATATAAATACTGATCTGCACCCAGAACGTCGGCGCGCCCTCCATCCAGCGCAACCAACTGGCGGCATTTGGCGTCGTGGGCAAACGCGGTATCAAAGGATAAAAAAACGTCACAATATTCCACAAAACAGCTATAGCACCCAGAAAACAACCAACCTTAAACCCACGCTGCCGAACCATGTGCGCAATCCCCTCCGCATCATCTGACCCGGCAGCCATCTTAATACTCACATTCATCAGCGGATATTCCAACCGCTCATTCTCCACCCACTGCTTCCGCAAAATCACCATAATACACAACGTCAACCAGCCAATGGCAAAAATCAACGATCCCCACCAGAAAAGCGGCACCACCCACGCACCCCACGGAATCGGCTGATGCGGCGCAAGACCCTCGTAAAACAGCGTAGCTGCCCCATCTTCATTGTGCAAAACAATCCACCTGGGAATATGCTCGTGCAAAAGCTCGCGCCAGCCATTCTCCGGCGTATCCAGATAAAAGGGCGCCGCAATCACCGTGGGCAAAAAACTCGCCAGACCAAAAAATGGGAAAAACGCCCCAATCAACCCCATACCGAGCGCAACTTGCAACTCAGCCTGCGAAAGTGCCCACCTGCTCTTTGCCCGGTCAAACACGATATTTACCAACACCAGAACCACATACACAAAAAACAGCCCCATCGGCAGATAGGACTTATTCATACGAGACGCCAGATGCACCATGCCCCAGGTGATATAGACATCGGATAGCAGAATGACCACAATACCCACCAAAATGGACTTCAGCGTAACAGCTTCTCTTACAAACCGGGTGGGTTCAACAGATGGATGTCTTTCTTGTGCCATAGAACTCAATTCTTATTCAGACAATCGGCGAGGATTGAAAGGATCTCCGCAACAGCATCACGCCCATGCCAATCAGACATGGATCGACGCAGCGAATCGCTTTGATCGCACAAATCGCGAATCGCTTTGCAAAGCACATCCGGCGTAAGCCCCTCTTCTGAAAGCACGAGACTATAACCGGCATTTCGAAATGCCCTGGCATTATCGATCTGATCTCCGCGACTGGCTTGCAGGGAAAGGGGAATCAAAAGCGCGGGTTTCTGGAGCGAAAGAAATTCAAAAAGCGCGGTAGCACCTGCGCGAGAAACAACAAAATCGGCCGCTGCAAAAAGATGCGGCAAGTCATCCGCGACATATTCAAACTGCGCGTAGCCTTCGGTCTGTTCAAGAGCCGAATCGAGATTGCCATGCCCGCACAAATGGCAAATCTGGTACTCAGCAAGCAAATCGGGGAGCGCAGCGCGAACCGCCTCATTAATCGCACGCGACCCCAGGCTCCCCCCCATAATGAGAATAACGGGTTTCCCAGACGAAAAAGCGCACAAATCCCGCCCTCTCTGGGCATCTCCATCTCCCAGCTCTGTCCGAACTGGGATACCCGTATGAACCGCCTTCTCCGCGGGCAAATATTTAGCTGTCTCCGCAAAAGCGTAACAAATGCGCTTTGCAAATGGAAGAGAAAGCTTATTGGCTAATCCCGGTGTGAGATCTGACTCGTGACACACCACGGGAATACCCAGCAACCACGCAGCCCAGATAATAGGCGGCGTAACAAATCCCCCCTTGCTAAAGACAATATCAGGTCTAATACGAACGAGAAGCAACAGCGACTTGAGAAACCCAAACTTGATGCGGGCCAGATCGGTAAAATTTTGCCAATCCAGATAGCGGCGGAGTTTGCCTGCGGGAACAGCGTAATAGGGAATGCCCTCCCGCGCGATCAGTTCTTGCTCAATACCGTCCCGCGTACCGATATAATGCACATCGTATCCAGCATCGCGCAAAGCGGGCAACAGCGCAATATTGGGCGTAACATGCCCGGCAGTACCGCCGCCAATAAGAACAATAGTAGGCAA
>JAPPIE010000066.1:0-2225 GCA_028874765.1 Gemmatimonadota bacterium | reverse complement strand
ATCACGCAAAAATATCGGCCATTGCATTTGGCTCGTGCCACTGGCGTTGTTCTTCGATCCACTTATGGGGCTTGAACGCTCTGGCAACATCTTCGATAGCAGTTCCGAGAATATTGATATTGTTGAGATCAGTCACACCAATGCCGAGTTGATTGGCATAATAGAGAAGCCCCTGCTTCGCCGGTTCAAAACCCATAACACTGGTCATAACCGCATCCACAGCAAAAACATCTACACTCGCCGCGGCAACGCCCAGATCAACCGAATCCGTCCCCCCGGGACCATTGCCCTGCAAACCGACAGTACCATCGATCACGCCAATATCCGGTGCCAGATATTTGGCGAGTCGAATAAGATTGACATTGAGGCGTTTGGACTCATTGGGACGCAGGCGTTCTGGATGCGAGGGAAACCCGTGCATCTTAACGCGGTCTTCTTTCCGAATCGTTCCCATAATCATATTCTTGAGCGCGAGCGTAACAACCGTAACATCGTGTGTCTTAGCAACCGCCATTGAAATCGTGCAGGGACACTCCAGCACGGTCTTGGGCATATGTATAACGTATTCCGTACGATCATCGAGGAGAATCGGCACAGTCTCCCACCGGGTCTCAGAATTGAGATCAATAAGTCGAATGGGAACATCGTATTCTTCTTTCAAAGCGTGATACCCAAAGTTATCAAACGCCTCTCCCGGAATATCTTCGTTACCCCCCTCGGCAATGAGAATCTCATCCGGTGGCTTGGGCGTAGTAAGCAAAAAATCAATAGCCCCTCGCATCGCATCGGGATGAGAAGACGCCAGTTGATTTTTAGACGAAAGAAAATTGGGTTTGAGCATCACCTGCTCAGCGAGTTTGGGAACCACATCATCGCGGATGAGATCGAGAGCACCAAACACATTCTGGCGGCGATTTTCGCGGCGGGCAAGACCGACATTAATCCTGGACATAAGAAACTCCTTTTATTGATTTCTGAATCTATCTCTCCCATGGAAACGCAAAAGTGGGCGGATTGACATAGCGTTCTGTTTTAAGTATAAGTCGCGTACCGCAACCGGGCCCAAGGCGAACGGACATCCAGGATGCATCGAGATCCGATGAATTGCCATCAACCTCCACAGCAGTAATCTGGTGCTCGGCATAAGCCCCACTCTGGACAATGAGATCGCGGTATTCGGTCTGATTGACATTCACGAGTGACAGCACAACACCATCCGCGCTCAACGATTCGACGAGAGCAGCCACATCCGCCGGCAATCCAGGACGGCGATTCTCGGGATCAAAATAACGCACGCGACAATGCAAAGGTTCGCCGTGCCGCGGCGCCAAACCACCGAGTTGGAGCTGGATAAGCGCATTCACAGTCGTTGCGGGATTATAGGGCAATGGATCGTCGGATAACCGGGTATCCGTAGAGGTCGTATCGTTGCGCACATTTTCCATCTTCCCGCGAATCGCGCTCAACGCACTTCGCAAGGTACGCGCAGGATGATCGGGATTATTCCCGCGCAGATAGTCTATCCAGGGATCTGCGGAAATATATTGCAGGTCAGCATCATCCATCGTCCAGTAATAAACATCAAGCGCACCCTGATTAAAGGGCTGGGAGCTATAGCTATACCAACCGTCATCACCGTGCATATGCGGATATTGTATTTCCCCATCGACATTCTTGCTATTGCTATTCACCGCATTGATCATCGTGCGCCAGACAATCGGATACTTCTGATCTCCCGTCAAAAGAAGAGCATTGCCAAAACCCGCTATGCCACGAGCTATGGAATTGCGATTGGAAAGCGCGCCTGTTTGCGGAACAACCACAGTAAATCCCCAGCCATAACAGCCGCCATACCACTTGCCATCACACGCACCGCCAATAGTCCCATCAAGACCGATATTGGACGGAAGAATACCGTTATTCTCAGCCGCGCGATCAGCCCACGCATCCACGTATCCCAGCAACCATGAACGATATTTCTCCTCACCAGCCAGCGCAAAAGCATTGAGACCCAGCGTAGTCGCCGCCAGATTCAGGGGATGGTCGCCAATCACATCGGTATAATCTTCAAAATGCATAAGCATCTCTTCAAAATTGCGCTCACCGTGGCGCGGTGCGGGAAAGCGCCCCTCAACCTCAAAGGGATCCCCTGCCCAATCCAGACCCGTAGCTTTTCGCAACAAAGGTCCCCGACTGCCATTGAAAAGACTGCGGATTACTTTGTG
>JAPPIE010000093.1:10632-12135 GCA_028874765.1 Gemmatimonadota bacterium | reverse complement strand
GCTATCCAGATCGAAGTCTGCTGCCGCATCGCGCTGACCAGTACTCGTGTACGCATAGACCTTTTCATCCCCCCGATCAGACACACTTCCCCGATCAAGCACATAGAATCGATTGTTGGCAAAAATGATATCTTCTGGACCGTTATTGTTGCCATCCAGACCGAAGTCTGCTGCCGCATCGCGCTGACCAGTACTCGTGTACGCATAAACCTTTGCATCCCTGGAATCGAGCACATAGAACAGATTGTTGGCATAGGCGAGACCTTCCGAATCCGTGTTCTCGCCATCCAGATCAAAGTCTGCAGTTGAGATACGCACCCCATTCGAGCAGTTGTTATCTGTATCGCTCTCCCCACTGACGCTCTGGACACATGCGCCGTAGTAGTATATCTCCACACTCGATGGCGCATTCAAATCAATCGCCTGATCATTCGGCTCCCCCGCATTGAGACTACCTATGGCAGCCGTGCCAACCACTGTATCACCCGTTGTAATCGAATCATCAGTCGAGAGATAGAAACGCAAGGTCGTCGCAGCCGAAGAACCCGCGCCCTGATTGCGAACCACAGCACTCAAACCGAAGGCCTCGTCGATACTCGGGCTGTTATTGCTCACCGAAGGCGACACAACAATGAGATCAGGACTTGGGTCGGCACTCGTGTACCAATGAGCCTTTGCTCCTTCGATATCAAGTACATAGAATTGGTTGCCGACATAGATGAGACCCACCGGCGAACTGAAAGCCACATCAAAGTCTGCAGCCGCAACACGTTCCCCAGAACTCGTGTACACATAGACCTTTTCATCTGCGGAATCAAGCACATAGAACAGATTGTTGGCATAGGTGAGACCCGACGGAGAAGTGTTAGCCAGATTGAAGTCTGCAATCGCATCGCGCTGACCAGAACTCGTGTACACATAAACCTTTTCATCTGCGGGATCAAGCACATAGAATTGCTCGTTGACATAGCTGATACCCGATGGATCATCGTTGCTGCCAGCCAGATCAAAGTCTGCAGCCTCAACACGCTGACCAGAACTCGTGTACACATAGACCTTTAGATCCGAGGGATCAAGCACATAGAATCGGTCGTTGGCATAGGTAATACCAAACGGATCACTATTAACCAGGTCGAAGTCTGCTGCCGCATCGCGCTGACCATCACTCCCGTACACATAGACCTTCCCATCATCCACATCGAGCACATAGAGTCGGTCGTTGACATAGGTGATACCCTGTGGCGTGTTGTTGCTATGCAGGTCGAAGTCTCCAGCAGAATCACGCCGCCCGTCACTCGCGTGCCCATAGACCTTATCATTCCAGAAATCAACCACATAGAATCGGTCATTGGCAAAGGCGATACCCCTCGGATCACCGGTAAACAAACGGAATTCTGCATCCGCGACACGCTGACCAGAACTCGTGTACACATAGACCCTATTATCCCCGTCATTAACCACATAGAATCGGTCATTGGCAAAGGCGATACCCCTCGGATCGCT
>JAPPIE010000093.1:8134-10532 GCA_028874765.1 Gemmatimonadota bacterium | reverse complement strand
TACCCAGATCAAAATCTGCTGCCGCATCGCGCTGACCGTCACTACCATACCCATAGACCTTATCATCCTCGTCATTAACCACATAGAATCGGTCATTGGCAAAGGCGATACCCCTCGGATCGCTGATACCCAGATCAAAATCTGCTGCCGCATCGCGCTGACCGTCACTACCATACCCATAAGCCTTATCATCCCCGTCATCAACGACATAAAATCGGTCGTTGGCAAAGGTGATACCCGACGGAGAACTGCTATTCAGACGGAAGTCTCCAGCCGCATCGCGCTGACCATCACTCCCATACCCATAGACCCTTGCACCCGCCCGATCAAGCACGTAGAATCGATTGTTGGCATAGAGGATATCCTGCGGATTGTTGTTGCTATCCAGATCGAAGGATGTCTCACCACTGCCTTGACCACCTTCCCCAGCATCGCTGACTGTGACACGCACCCCACTTGAGCAGTTGTTATCCGCATTGCTCTCACCACTGACGCTCGCCACGCAGGCGCCGTAATAGTACGTGCCAGCACTCGATGGCGCATTCAAGTCAATCGACTGACCACTCGTGCTTCCAGCATTGAGACTATCTATGGCGCCCGTGCCAACCTCTGTATCACTTGTTGTAATCGTCGCGTCGGTCGAGCTGTAATACGTCAGCATCGTCTCAGCGGCTTGTCCATTCCCCTGATTGCGTACCGTCGCATTCAGCGTGAACATCTGCCCAGGCGTCAGCGTAGTATCGCTCACCGAAGGCACTGTAACAATGAGATCTGGGCTACCACCGCCAGAGCCGGATGTGCCAAAGGCACCGGCAAAAACCAAAAAATCGCCAAAACCTATCGCACCATCGCCGTCCAAATCGGCCCGGGCATCATATCTGTCATCGCCTTGACTTGCTCCAAACATACTTGCAAATAACAAAAAATCTGTAAAGTTAACCATCTCATCGCCATTGAGATCCCCAGGCGGCGTAGTATCATCTGTCTGATTGCCCACGGGACCAGCAGAGGCTTGTCCAACGCATAACAGCAACACAAGGGCAGTAATAAACAACAGGCCTTTATTCAAAAACATTTGTGACATCCTTTCTCAATTTCTCCGAAGGCCTGGGAAAATAAAAAAAATGGAATTATCACCAACACTTTAGATAAAATTCCCAGTTTTTATTCATATATAACGTTCGTTATGAATTAAATTAGAGAAAGTTGAGATGTCAACAACATACTCAGGCGGGGTCTTCCCCGAGATCAAACACCTTATCGACTGGAAGCCCCACGATCTCGCGCACCTCGCATTCGATTTTTGCAGACAAATCCGCGTTCTCTTTCAGATGACGCTTGACATTTTCCCGCCCCTGCCCAAGCCGATCATCACCATAAGAGAACCAGGTACCACTTTTCTTGACAATCCCGTGCAATTCGGCCATATCGATCAAACTGCCCTCTCTGGAAATGCCTTCCCCAAACATCAGATCGACTTCACATTCCTTAAAAGGCGGTGCCATCTTGTTTTTCACCACGCGAATCCGCACGCGATTGCCAACGATCTCCTGCCCGTCTTTAATAGAACCAATGCGACGAATATCTATACGCACCGATGCGTAAAACGGAAGCGCACGGCCACCAGTGGTCGTCTCGGGACTGCCAAACATCACGCCGATCTTCATGCGAATCTGATTGGCAAAGATCACACAGGTTTTAGACTGGCTGATTGATCCGACGAGTTTGCGCAGGGCTTGAGACATCAGACGGGCGTGCAGACCCATGTGAGAATCACCCATCTCACCTTCGAGTTCGGCACGCGGCACCAGGGCAGCCACAGAGTCTAAAGCCACGACCTCAAAAGCACCACTGCGCACGAGAGTATCCGTAATTTCGAGAGCTTCTTCACCCGTATCGGGCTGAGCGATCAATAAATTTTCGAGATCCACACCCAGGCGCTCGGCCAATTCTACATTCAATGCGTGTTCTGCATCGACAAAAGCCGCTGCCCCACCGCGCTTTTGCGCCTCGGCAATGATGTGCAAGATCAAGGTCGTCTTACCCGACCCTTCAGGGCCATATATTTCAACCACTCTTCCCTGGGGAACGCCACCAGCACCCAATGCGACATCCAAGCTTATAGATCCCGTTGGAATAACCTCTGTTACAAGGGGTTGCCCATCTTCGCCTCCCAGGCGCATAATAGCCCCCTGTCCAAATTGCTTTTCGATCTGGGCAATGGCGTTGTCTATTGCTTGCTGTTTGCCATTAATGTTGTTGCGTTTGGCCATCTGTATCTCTCCTTACAAAAGGTTTGGGATCACGGCGCAGCCCCTCTCGTCTCCTGCACCGCACAATGTGCAACAAGTATAGTGAACATTTGTATATACGTCAAGAAACTATTTAGCGATCTAAA
>JAPPIE010000093.1:0-8034 GCA_028874765.1 Gemmatimonadota bacterium | reverse complement strand
TCTAAAGCGGCAAAAGTGAGAATGCCAGCCATAATATCATCTGTCCATAAATCCCCACAATCACATCGTCGCCCACAATACCCCACCCACCGGGCAATGCCTCGACCTGTCGAGCGGGCGGTGGCTTAGTAATATCCAGTATGCGAAACACGACAAAGCCAACAATGCCCATCAACACCGACTGCGGAAACAGACTTACCGTCACAAAAAAACCCGCAAACTCGTCAATCACCACATATCTGGGATCTTTGCCCCAGGCTTTTTCACATGCCCCAGAGGTATAAACCCCTGCGCAAAATAGCCCGACCAGTAGCAGCCCCCACGCCCACGAGTTCAGTGGTGGCAACAGACAATAAATCACCAATGCCACGCCTGACCCGGCTGTGCCCGGGGCAAAACTCGAATAGCCAGAAAAAAAGCCGGTTGCAATCAACCGGACAAAAAATGATGGCTCAGAAGGCCGAAAATCTGTCATAGCAGTTAGCTATTCGCTCGCCTCAAAACGTCTTGCGATTTTCAATTAAATATCGGACGCCTGAAATCACGGCAACGAGGGTAACAACAGCCACCAGGACATTCAAAACCCAATAAGAAATATCGCCCACGAGCACAATTGGTTGGGCAGCCAATTCGGCTTCGACTACCCGCACATTAATAAAGATCAAAATGCCAAAAACAAGCACCAATTGCAGCATGGTTTTCCACTTGGCAAGTTGTGAAGTCACCACGGGCTTTCCGCGTCGAATCGCAAAAATTCGCAATCCCGTAATTACGACATCGCGCACGAGCATCGCCCCGATAAGCCATGCTTCAACCATGCCCAAATGCACAAATGCAATCAATGCCGCAGATACCAGTAACTTATCGGCCAGCGGATCCATAAAGCGACCAAAATTGGTCACTGTGCCGTCGCGCCGCGCGATGCGCCCATCGTAGAAATCGGTCAACGAGGCTACGGTAAATACGAGTAGCGCGAGGATTTTGAAATACCAGTTGGCAGCAAAAATCAACAGCAAAAACACGGGCGTAAGCAACAACCGCGACACTGTTAAGACATTGGGCACTGTCCACAACCGATTTGGGGTATGCGGCTCAGGCATTGTCATCCGATTCGACTCTATGGTATTTACCTGGGGCATTTAATACTCCCGACGGCCTTCCAGCGCACGCGACAATGTCACTTGATCGGCCAGGGCGAGATCACTGCCCACTGGCAACCCGCGCGCAATTTGTGTGACAGATACTTCAAACGGAGTCAAACATTGAGACAAATATTGTGCTGTGGCATCGCCCTCTACGGTCGGGCCATTGGCGAGAATCACTTCTCGAATTTCCCCCTGGCGCAAGCGGTGGAGCAACGGGGAAATATTCAAATCTTCTGGCCCAATACCATCCAGGGGCGAAATTCGCCCGTCCAGTACGTGATAAAGCCCTCGATAAAGCCCGGTGCGCTCAAATGCCAAAAGATCGCCGATAAAATCAACTACCATCACACTGGAACGATCTCGACGCGTATCGCTGCACACAGAACACGGCTCGACCTCGGTCAAATTAAAACAAATTGAACACCGCCGCACCCGGGTCTTGACATCCACCATCAAATCGGCGAGTTCGCGCACCTCATCCGTATCCCATGTCAACATCTCCAGCGCGAGGCGCCGTGCTGTTTTAGCGCCGATCCCGGGCAACCGATTCAAAGCGACAATCAATTTTTCAATGGCCTCTGATGCCATGGAAAACTCCAAAAACTATAGCGCGAGGACTTCGCGTTTCTCCCCTCAGAACCCCGGCATATTCATGCCGGGCGGAATAAGACCCGCTGTGGCTTTCTGCATTTCTGCCTCAGCCATATCCGCAGCTTTTTGACGCACCTGCTGAACCGCCGCCAGCACGAGGTCTTCCAACATTTCCACATCTTCGGGATCGACAACTTCGGGATTAATTTTAATAGACAAAATATCTTGATGCCCACTGGCTCTTACTGTCACCATACCCCCACCCGAAGTTGCCTCTACCTCTTTTGCTCCCAGTTCTTCTTGCACCCTGGCCAGCTTGGCCTGCAACTTTTGAGCCTGCTTCATCATCGCGCCCATACCTTTTGCCATACTCCATCTCCTTAAAAAGCAATGTTCCCAACACAGCAATCCCTACCTGATCACTTCCCCACTAAACACCTGCATCACCATCTGCACGCGCTCATCGTCTTCTACATCCTTCTCCTCAACTATTTGCTCTTTATTATCATCGTAAACAACCTCACACGAAATGGTAACTGCACCTCCAAAAACACCGCGCGCAACTTCTTCTACTATAGCGCGGCTACGCCGCACCTGATTGGCGTGAAATTCGCGGTGCTTTTGAAAAGATACCACCAGATGTCGCCCATCCATTGATTGCGGGCGGCCCTCGTCCAAAAATGTGCCCAACGACATCCTCTTGACCTTCACTGCCTGTACCAGTTGCGCCCACTTATCTTTTATAACAGAAAAGTCTGGCGGTTCTTCTGAAGATACATCTGGCATTGGAGGTACTTCTTCTTGCGGCTGTTCTACCACGGGCCGACCGTTGCCCCTCTGTTGCGGCGGTGAAGATTTGGGAGCCGTTGGCCGCGGTGGCAACTTCTCTCCCCTGACGCGCGTATCTGATCCAGATGATGTCGCTTTCTGCTGTGGTGCAGGTTGAGGTCTGGGCAATGGCCTTCGTGTTTCAGTAGCTGTCCTCTGGCTTTTTAACCCCCGCTCGAGTTGTTCTAATCGACCAATCAAAACCTGCAAATCTACACTTGACGTCATCTGTACCAGCTTCATAACTGTCAACTCGAGCCAGAATCGAGGCTCGGCCACTCGACTAATCTGCGTTTCCAATTCCCCCACGGCATTGAGCATGCGCACGAGATCTGCCTCTTCAAATTGCGCGGCGACCTCTGCATACTGCACGCGGTCGGCTTCTGGTAAATTTTCATCTGTTAAATCTCCCGCGGCACAAGCAACGAGCAAATGTCGAAAATGCGCCATCAGCCCCGCCACAAATTCACCCAAATCACTGCCTTCGCGCGCCAGTTCGTCAACAATCTCCAACGCGCGAGCACCATCCCGCTCCACAATGGCCTGCGTCAGGTCAAAATACACATCTCGGGGAATCAAACCCAGTAAATTTTGTACCGCATCTTCCGTAATATCAGCATCTGAAAATGCAATGACCTGATCCAACAAACTCAGTGCATCACGCATGCCCCCATCGGCTTTCCGCGCGATCAAAAACAGCGCCGTTTCTTCCGCTGTTACGCCTTCTTCATCCACAGCCTTTTTGAGCTCTTCCACAATTGCCGTGGGTGGAATGCGCCGAAAATTGTAGCGCTGACACCGGGACAAAATGGTTTCAGGGACTTTGTGAGCCTCGGTTGTAGCAAATACAAAAACAACATGCGCTGGCGGTTCTTCGAGTGTTTTGAGCAAGGCATTAAAAGCCTCGGTAGTGAGCATGTGTACTTCATCGATAATATAAACCTTGCGCTTGCCTTGCGAAGCCGCATACCCCACCTCTTCGCGCAATTGCCTGATTTCATCAATCCCGCGATTCGAGGCCCCGTCAATCTCCAGCACATCCATGCTGTTGCCCTGACGGATGGCAACACACGAAGCACACTCTCCACACGGTTCCGCCGTTGGCCCCTGCTCGCAATTGAGCGCCATGGCAAGCAATCGCGCCGTCGTGGTCTTACCCGTTCCTCTCGGCCCGGAAAACAGATACGACTGCGCCACCCGCTCCAGCCGAATGGCGTTTTGCAATGTGGTGGTCACATGGTTTTGTGCAACCACGGTTTCAAATGCCTGTGGCCTTCGCGTGCGGGCCATTACCGTGTAAGACATAAGAACTCCAAAGGGGGCCTTTCCAACCCCAGCCCCCAACCTGAAAAAAGGTCGTGCACCGCGCTTCGAACCGCTATCCCGGGGCGTTCAACGAGCGCTGGCTCCTGCCAGGTGCCCCTGCGGCACACGCACCGATTTGCTTACCGCTGCTACCTTCCGGTCCTGACGGGGTTCGGCATAGGCACGTTGCGCAGGACCTGACGATCAACGCTGCCTACTCATTGACCGCGATCCAAAATACCGGTTCTCAGACGTGGAATTCGACCCCGCTATAGCGGATTGCGGGCTACAGGGCACCGCTATCTCCCCGTCTAGCACGACCTGAAAACAGTGAGATACAAGAGGGATCTCGCCTCTCGTCTCTTAACAATATATTATGGTGGAGCTGATGGGAGTCGAACCCACGACCTCTAGAGTGCGATTCTAGCGCTCTCCCAACTGAGCTACAGCCCCACCTAAACCGCTTCAACCACGATATTGCACACTCCCGAAACAGATTTGAGCACCGTGGCATCGCCCAGCACCCGTCCAATAATATTAACGGGACTTGCCGGACGAATTTCATCTCCGTGACTGGCCGGGGTCTGACCGTAAAAAATGCAAAACGCATGACCCGGCGGCCAATATCCGAGGTCGTTTAACGCCACAGTTTCACATGCATCTTCGGGACCCGCTTGAACGGGAATAGCAAAGTAAATCTCATCGCCCCATGTATTAAACGAACAATCCAGCGGCAAAACCTCGCGAATTTTGTCTGCTGTTTGCGAATCGTTCAACTCGGCGTCGAGTTCAATATCGCCAACTGTAATGCGAATGGGATGCGGCATAACAACCTCGTGATATTTTTGGCGGAGAGGGAGGGATTCGAACCCTCGGTATCCGTAAGGATACACATGATTTCCAGTCATGCCTGTTCGGCCACTCCAGCACCTCTCCAATATAGCTGTTAGCGTTCAGCTATGTTTTTCTCACACATACACCTGTCTTTTTGGCGGAGAGGGTGGGATTCGAACCCACGGTACCCGTGAGGGTACACCGGTTTTCGAGACCGGCCTGTTCGACCACTCCAGCACCTCTCCGATATTTATTTTTCGCGCAAAGTCTGAAAAAACGCTCGCAACACCTGACCACACGCATCTTCTAAAACCCCTCGGCGCACATATAGGCGATGATTCAGACGTGTATCTTCCACAATATTTCTCAGGGACCCGCACGCCCCGGTTTTGGGATCACTCGCCCCAAACACCAATCGGGACAATCGGGCAAGCACCATAGCCCCTGCACACATCGCACAGGGTTCCAGCGTTGCGTAAAGCGTGCAGTTACTCAACCATCGAACGCCCAACTTTTTTGTCGCCTGCCCAATAACGAGCATTTCGGCGTGCGCGGTGGGATCATTTCGCTGAACAATGCGATTGTGATCTCGTGCGATCACCTCGCCATTATGCATCACAACAGCGCCAATAGGCACTTCCTGCTCGCTCGCTGCCACGCGGGCTTCTTCGAGCGCAAATTTCATGCCTGTCAGGTCATTATCCAGCACGGATACCCCGCGGAAACAACACTGGTCATAGAGAAAAAATATACGGGTTTCCCCACAGCGAGTCAACCATCAACATCAGGGCATCCAGATATTCCACTCGCCGTGTTTTTCCCAGATGCGACATGCGTCACAGGTACACATCCACCGGAGGGCAAAACGCGGTTTATTGCTTGTATTGAGGGATCCACAGTGTACTAACAGATAATGAAAAAACATGACATCCCCTCGGGACGGCCTCAACTCAATCGGCTCTCCCAGCCCGAACCTTTGTTGCGGCTTCGCAAAATCCGACAGCATTCGAAACCGGTCAGGATCCTGCACTGCCATCTCGCTGAACTTCCGATGTGTCCCCGGCCAGACCGTGGTCCCACCACCTTGCGCAACACCAGAATCGAGATAAGTCAGAGAGGAGACCCGAAATGACCCGGGAAAAACATTAAAAGGTCGATGTCCGCCATCGACGTGCCCACCGAGATAATTCCAACCTTTCGAAACCGGAAATACACTGCGCGCCCACACTGCCTCGGGCTGTGGTTTCTGACAGTGAAATGCATCTGCATTCTCCCGAACCAGTTGGCTCTGCACCTCGTAAAATGCGGGCGTACAACAAGCCAGCAACGCGGGATCACGTACCCCAAAATGTTCAATCACCCCCTGGCGGGCGATTGTTGTCACCCCATCTGTTTTGTCTGGCAAAGGAGACCACGAAGCCGGATCATCCCGATCCATCCCGAGCACAGACCACATCGCAGCTTCCGCATTGGCAATCGTCTCTTCTGGAATCAATCCCGACACCAGCACATATCCATCCCGGTCATACTGCGCCAGTTGCTCCTGTGAAAGCATAGTCATCCCCTTATTAAAAGAACATTCAACTCAATCCCGGGTCTCACCCTCCACTTCATCAATTTCTCGAACACGCGCCGCATATTGCCCACCCTCAAACGGGGTACTCAACCAAGTCGCAACAATCTCTTTCGCCACAGTATCGCCCACCACGCCGACACCGAGACACAAAATATTGGCATCCACATGGGCGCGGGCAAATTTGGTCGATGTCACATCGTGACACGAAACAGCGCGAATTCCCTTTACCTTATTCGCAACGAGAGCAGCCCCAGTACCTCCCCCATCAACCACAATACCCGTCATCAAATTCTTTTCCAGAACAACATCCGCCACCGTTTTTGCCACACCGACATAAGACGCCTTCTGCGGACTATGTACACCACAATCCATCACCTCTCGCCCGGCATCTTGCAACATAAGCACAATCTGTTTCTTCAGTTCAAATCCCTTGTGGTCTGCACCAATAGCTAATACACTCGATTTCTGCGGCTCTTGAACCACTGTCTCATCATCAGCCACGACCAGCAGACGCACCTTCTGCTGCCGTATCAAATCCCGCGCCAACGGCGTCACAATCGCATTGGGCGTCACATAAACCGCATCGCCACCGCGACTTATCGCAGATTTAACCAGATCCTCCGTCACCAAACTCACCGGCGGATCAATCGGTGCAGATACCGCGCCCCCCTCCAACGCCTTCAACCGCCGCACAACTTCGGCAACAATCCGCTGTATCAATTTTTCATCTGACATAGGCAAGAGGCTGGGGACTGGTAGGTTGGATGGTTGGGCTAACCTCTGGAAACATAGATGTTCAGCATTGGGATGTCAAGGAGAATGCCCTGATATCCAGACACTGCAAAATCAACGGATCAAAAATTGCGCTTGACACTACTATTCACTTCCAGTAGATTTCATCGCTATTGGAAATATGACGTTCCGGCGTAGCTCAGCTGGCAGAGCAAGTGGCTGTTAACCACTGGGTCGTAGGTTCGAGTCCTACCGCCGGAGCCAAACGTGCCATCTCGCTGAACTTTGGGCCTATCCACACTGGGATCAAATAAAGCGAGTTGAATCCCATCAGGGGTATAGATCAAGTGGTTGATATGCAGTCTTAACAGGTCTTTTCGTTCCTCTGGTGTGGCTTCATTAAATAATTCTTCAAAGGCCGCAAGTTTTTGCTCCCACAAAGCAATACTTACGGCCTTTTGTTTTGCCTTTATCTCACTTCATCAATATGATCTGTCAACCATTCGATCAGTTTATCACGAGAAACATCCCCTGAAGCAAGTCCGCCGAGGTCACGCAACCCCGTCGATCCGCCACTTTCTTCAATAATACGCCGATGAAGTTCTAACACTTCACTCAGACTGATATAACGCATCAACTCAACCTTCGATAGAGTTCCCGATTCTTCTTTAGAACATGCTCCGCAGCGTGCTCAAAATCTGTATCCGAATATAAAAGGTCGGTTAATGCTGCCTTAGCCAATTTCTCCACAGGAACATTCAGTCGCTTAGCGGTCGCCTGTAGGCGTTTGACCTCATTTTCAGATAAATCCACTGAAAATTTCACGTTCTGCCTCCAGTCAAAAATTTGTTGCTCCACTGGACTTGACCCGATTTGATGTATAACATTTCAATTACCCATCACCTATGAAAAACTGATGGCACAGGATGATTGAGGTGAACCTTCTAAATTATACACTAAAAACGGGGTAAATCCAACCCAACACGAGAGATAACAACTGGGGTTACCCCGTCCGCGATATTG
>JAPPIE010000171.1 GCA_028874765.1 Gemmatimonadota bacterium | reverse complement strand
CTCTTGGCGCATAATCATCCAAAGCAAAGACCTGGGTGTAAATGGGGTTCTGATTGTCGGCGTCATAAGTATAGACAGAAGTTGCCGAGGGATCGACGGTATTGGCGGCTTCAAGTGCGGCTGGATAATTTCCCGCGAACAGGTTATAGCGCGCCCGATAAGCGTGAATTGTATTTAAGAGATCGAATCCCTGCCCCAGGATATCTGCGTTGAATTGAGCAGATAGCGGCGTGGCCTCGATGGTTTGGAGCGCGTTGTCCAGCAACCGAATCGCTTCGGCAAATACCTCGGGTCGCGGCACGAAAGGGGCTTGTCCATCGGCCTGTACATCTGTTGGCGCGAACTCAAAAGCCTGTGCGACGAATCCCAGGCACATCGCTTTGTAAAGTTGAGACAGTGCAATAATGCCGCTGCGCGTACCTTCTGAAAGTTGCACATTGGGGGCGTTTTCGATCAGGTCGTTGGCTATTCCGATGACGCGGTATGAGTCGAACCAGATCGCGCTGACACCGCTGTTCGCGCCAGACAAAGCGTTGAGACCATCCTCTAATTGTATGAGGTTGGCAAAGGTCGTGTTTGCCGCAAATTCGCGGCTTGTAATTGCCGGATGACGAATGTATGAATCGACATTCTGACTCGCGTAATCTCGTTGCATGCCAATGGCGAGTGCGATAATGCCGTCACTGGTGGTTAAAACGCGCTCTTCCACTGCCTGGTTTGGATTTGTTATGTTTAAATCGCAACCTTGTATAAAAAAGAGCAGCAATGCCGGGAGAATATACAAGCGACTCGATTTCATATTCTTTTTTCTCCGCTTAGTAGTTCAAGCTTATACGGAATGCAATACTGCGCGGGATGGGCACTTCTACGAAGTCAAATCCGCGCACTGCGGTGCGCTGTCCGGCGATGTTGGTTTCCGGATCGTAACCGCTGTAGTCGTCTATGGAGAGCAAATTGCGTCCAATCAGGCTCAATTGAATGCTGCTCAATCCCAAAAATTGGGGCTGCCAGCGATAAGATGCGGATAGTTCGCGCAATTTCACAAAGGATCCATCTTCGATCCATTGCTCAAAAATTCGGAAGACCCGCGAATTATATCCAGAAGGGAGTTCGCCGTTTAATTCTCGTTCGTAGTCTGTTAAAACGCCGAATGCGCTCAATGCGGCCAGGCGTCTGGTGAAGTTAAACACATCGCCACCTATGATGGCGTCCCATTGCATGCGAAATGACCAGTTTTGTTCCAGGGCGATCTGATTGATCCATGAAGCGGTAAAGTCCGGGTTGGGATCTCCAATAATTTTGCGATCAGCCGCTTGTATGGGGAGATTGTTTTCGTCGTTTGCGATATTGCCCTGGGTATCGCGTTCAAAAGCTGTGCTGAAGAAAACCCCGAGGGGTTCGCCGTTGATGGCCGAGACCTGGGAAAACGAATTTGGGATGATCAATCGCCCGCCTTCAATGCCATCGACTTTGTTTTTGTTGGTCGAATACGTGAAGGTCGATTCCCAGCGGAGATTGGAGCGTGCAAGCGGAATCGCGCGCACGAGGAATTCCAACCCGGTATTGTCCATTGTACCGACATTTTGCAGGGCGCGCGAGTGACCTGTGGAGGGGGATAATGTGCGGAATAGCAACAAGTCGTCGATATGCTGATCGTAATAGGTCAGTTCTATGCCCAGGCGATTGGACAGGAGACTAAAATCCGTTCCTATTTCAATTTCCCGCTGTCTTTCGGGTTTGATCGTCCCGCCGAGTTGCGTGCTGGGCACCAGGCCGGGGTTGCCGTTATAGGAGGATGCATTGTAATTGGTCAGGCGATCATACGGCCCAATAGCTGTTTGCCCCCCTGAAGTGCCTATGGAGGCCCGCAATTTGAAGTCTGGAAAGATGTTTTGAAGTGCGCCATTTTGCCAGAAGTCCGTATCTGAAATGAGATAGGAGGCACTCGCTTTTGGATAAAATTGCCAGCGATTATCCGCGTCATAGACCGAAGAGGCGTCGATGCGGGCAGCAGCCGTGACAAAAAGACGGTTGGCGATTCCAAAGGTTTGCTGGATAAATCCGCCATAAATGACCTTTTTGCTTCTAAATTCGCCTGCGACGATGTTTGCACCGCTCGATACGACTTCTGCAACAGGACTCAGATTTTTGGCTTCTGCGCTGAAGTTTTCCCCTTTTTCGTATTGCAGGGTTCCGCCAATTCGCGTGGTCGATTGTACATTGGGAAATATGTCCCGCTGGTGTCTGATGTTGAGGTCGTTGTTGAGTTGCAGAAAATCGAATACGGCTCTTCGAGAAAGGCCATTTGCCAGGCCCGGCGCAGAGGTGCCGGTAGGGATAAATGCGATGGCTGTCTGGTCGTAAGAATCGATGCCCAGAGTATAGTCGATGCTCAATCCAGATAGTGGGGTTGCATTTAGTTGTACATTTCCAATATAGCGCGTGATTTCTTGTGTGAAATCATATTGATCAATGACTTCGAGGGGATTGGCGAGAACGCCGTCGCTCGGATAAGCACCGGTCACGGGGTCGGGTGTGAGATTATAGGTATTGGGGCCAAAAATAAAACCCGTCATCGCACCGTAGTTTGAATTTAGCCCGCCGTTGGGAATGTCATTGCTTTTGCTAAATACGAAATTTCCGCCTACAGATAAGGCCAACCAGTTCGATAAATTCTGGTCGATGCGCGTTCGGGCACTAATCCGCCGAAACAATGTGTTTTCGACCACGCCTTGATCGGCGAGATAGGATCCAGAGGCAAAATAACGGGTATTACCGGATCCTCCCGAAACCGACGCATAGTGTTCCAGTCCCGCGGCGCGTCTAAAGATGAAGTCCTGATGGTCAAAGCGTTGCACATCGGAGCCGTCGGGATTTTTATTTCCCCTGTTGTCAATGGTTGCCCGATTTACAGGCAGTGTTTTGCGTATGTTTGATGTTGAAATGCGAGCGGTATAGGTTATGCGAGGCTTGCCCTGTGCGCCGCGTTTTGTAAATATTTGCACGACGCCGTTGTTTGCACGCGATCCGTAAAGGGCAGCGGCAGCCGCGCCTTTTACGATTTCAATGCGTTCTACGTCGTTTGGGTTGAGATCGATGAGGCGATTTTGTGCCCCGCCACCGAGGCGGATGAGTTCGGGGGAATCGTTGTTCACAATGACGCCATCTACCACATAGAGGGGGTCGGCATCGCCCAGGACGGTACCGGTTCCGCGCAGACGGATGGTTACGCCGCCAGCAGGGTTACCCGAATTTTGCTGAATGAGGGCACCGGCTAATTTACCGGTTAAGGCTTTGTCGAGGGAGGTGGCGCCAGTCGATTCCAATTGGCGAATGTTCAGGGTGGATAGGGCATTTCCCAGTTGTTTTTTGCTGGTTGCAGCGGAAAGGCCGGTGACGACGATTTCGTCAAATTGCAAGGCATCTACGCTGAGTTGAAAAGAGACTTCCGCAAGTCCGTTTTTCTGGCGAATGGTTTGTCTGGCGGATTTATAGCCTACAAAACGCGCTTCGATGGTGGTTTCCGCTTCTGGCTCTGGCACATATAGCGCGAAATTGCCCTGTGCATCGGTGCTGGTGCCAGATGTTGTGCCAATGACAATGATATTGGCATTGGGTAGGCCCTCGCCTCGCTCGTCGGTGACTGTGCCTCTAATCGTGATTTGGGCAAAGGCCGAAATGGGGATGCTGAGAATAAGACAAAGGACAAAAAATATTCGGGATGCCATTTGTATTTCTCCTTATATTTAATGCAAATGTAGTTGATTATTGAGTGGTTGTCATGGTGTTTTTTTAATTTTTTGAGGAGGGTGAAGTAAGATGAGCGATTCGAAGAGCGATCCGAGATATACGATGGGACGCAGTGAGGGGGAGACGGAGCGTTTGATTCAGCAGTCACAACTTTACGAGGCTGTGACGCTGCGTTTTTTTCAGGAGGCGGGTCTGGTTAGCGGGATGCGGGTTCTCGATGTGGGTAGCGGTGCCGGAGATGTTGCGATGGCGGCAGCCGAGTTGGTCGGTGCAGAGGGGGAAGTCGTGGGTGTGGATGTCAATGCGGCGATTCTCGAGACAGCTCAGGCAAGGGTGAGCGAACTGGGTTTTGAAAATATTCAGTTCATAGCAGGAGATGCCCGAACCCTGGATGTGGGGGGAGACTTCGATGCGGTGGTCGGGCGTCTCGTTCTTATGTATATGTCTGATCCCGCAGAGGCGTTGAAACAACTCACAAGGCACTTGCGCCCGGGGGGTGTTGTCGCCTTTCAGGAGGTGGATTTTACGCCTTATGTATCGATTTCTCGTTCAGATACGCCGCTTATGAACAAGCTGGTTGAATGGGGAATTGCAGTGTTTCAACATTCAGGGGCGCATACTGAAATGGGCATGGATCTCCATCGCACGTTTTTGGATGCCGGTTTATCTGCGCCTGTTTTGCATTTTGTAGCGCCATTGGGGGGCGCAGAATCGTGGGCTGGGTACGATTTTATTGCCAACGCCTTTCGCAGTCTGGTCCCGCTTATGGAGGAGTTTGGAATTGCGACTGCTGAAGAGGTCGATGTGGATACACTATCAGATCGGATTCGGGAAGAGACCAGGGTGTCGAAACGCCCGCTTCTCTTGCCGCCGCATGTGACTGCGTGGGCGCGGCTTGAGACATAGGGTGTCAGGAGGTTGTTGTGTTGCGAGGTTTTTTTTGTGTGTTTGCGATTGGAATGATGTGGGGTTGTGGCGGCGAGCAGGTGATGCAGTCGCAAGTAGTAAAGGGAGAAGAACAGGTTGGACGTCCGCTGAGTAAGTTGGCTGTGCAGACGAGTGCGTCGTCTGCCGTGGTGGTGGCGACTGTGCTTCGAGACAGCGCACCTGTGATTTGGGCGAAGGTGGAATTTTCGCGTTCTATTGCAGGGCAGGCGGCAGATTATCAGTGGTCGGGGGTGACAGATGAGAATGGTCGGGCGCGTGTTGAGATTACATCGGGCGATGTGACGGGTTATTATCAAGCGCGTGCGTCGATAGATGGGCGAGAGATCGGTTCATGGTCGAGTATTCCGATCAATGGCGGGTATGAAGTGATGCTCAATTTGCCCATTGGGGGAAGGGTGCGTGTCGCGCATTCGGCGTTGCTTACGGTCAAGATCGGTTTTATGTACACTGCACCAACGCGTAGCAATACGCTGAGAGGTGCTGAATTGGCGGCGATGCAATTGAACGAGATGGGCGGTGTGCGTGGTATGCCCATCGAAATTGTGTCGCGGGGAGATATAAGCGATCCCGAACACGCCGCAGAGATAGCCGAGGAATTGATTACCAGAGAGGGGGTGTCGGCAATTGCGGGTCCCAATCGCTCGATTTTTGCAGTGGCTGCCGGAGCGGTTGCCCAAAGCCATGGGATACCGATGGTGACCACTACGGCGACCAATCCAACGGTTACTGCTGCGGGTGATTTTGTGTTTATGGCGGCTTTTACAGACGATTTTCAGGGCAAGGTGATGGCTCAGTTTGCCATTGAGGATTTGGGGGCAAAGACCGCGGCTGTTCTCGCGCGCAAAGGGTCTCTGTATTCGGAGGGATTGGCGCAAACTTTTGTTGACAATTTTACTGCTTATGGAGGCGAGGTTGTACACGCGCAGTTTTACATGCAGGGGGATACCGATTTTACCGCGCAATTGACCCCGGTTGCGGAATCGGCACCGGATGTGTTTTTTCTGCCGGGTTTCTCATCCGAAATTCCACTGGTGGTTCAACAGGCAAAAGCACTCGGCATTACGGGGATTCTTCTCGGCGGCGATAGTTGGGATAACGCTGATTTGGTTGCCACGAGTGGTGAGATTCTTGAAGGGAGTTTTTTCAGTACGTTTTTCTCATCCAAAGTTGCACCGGGCGATTTGAGCGAAGACGCCCATCGTTTTATTGATGCGTACACGGCGATGTTTGGCGTTGCGCCAGACGGGGGTGGTGCGCTGGGATACGATGCCCTGAGATTGGTGGCTCTGGCGATGCTTCGGGCGAAGGAGTTGACACCGATGGCGATTCGCGATGAGATTGTAGCGACGAGGGATTACAGTGGGGCAACGGTTATTTCGCATTATGACGAAAATCGACATACGACCAAGAGTGCGGTTATCAACCGCATTGTCAATGGGGCGATAGAGTTCTATAAGCTGATCGAGCCGTAATGTTTACTGGAAAAAATTGAAGGAGAGAAGAATGAAATGCGATCACATTATTACCTGTAATAAAAAAATTCTTGGGGGCACACCTGTTTTTAAGGGTACGCGCGTACCCTTAAAGTCACTGGTTGACCATCTCAAAGCAGGGGACAGCCTCGAAGATTTCTTAGATGGATTTCCTTCGGTAAGCCGCGAACAAGCACAAGTATTTTTAGACATGGAGATTCCACACGATGACCCGATCTGAACTCGCGCATCGCATTTATCAGACTTCTCATTTGACCGGACAGTTTACGTTGCGCTCTGGTGCGATTGCGACAGAGTATTTCGATAAGTATCAGTTTGAAACCCGTCCCGAACTTCTATGCGAACTCGCCGCGCATCTCCAGCCTTTGATTCCCGACAATACAGATGTTCTCGCAGGTCTCGAACTCGGTGGTGTGCCGATTGCGACTATGCTTTCTCAGTTGTCCGGGCTGCCCACATGTTTTGTGCGAAAAGAGGCCAAGACTTATGGTACTTGTAAACTCGCCGAGGGTGTTGATATATCTGGCAAGAATCTGCTGGTTGTTGAAGATGTGGTCACTTCTGGCGGGCAAGTTGTTCTTTCCACCCGGGACCTTCGCAATCTGGGGGCGCGCGTTTCACAGGCGATATGTGTGATTGACCGCGAGTCCGGTGGCACAGAGAATCTCGCCAAAGAGGGTATTGAACTTCGCGCGTTGTTTCGGATGAGTGAGTTGACGTGACGGCGGGTGCGGAACTTATGAATATCTTTCAAAGGATTGCGACATCTCTGTCGGCGTATCAGCCCAGTATTTGTTCGGAGACGAATAAGACGCAGGCGGCTGTTGCTGCGGTTTTTCATCCGCGACGGGATGGTCTCTATCTTCTTTTTATTGAGCGTGCCGCACACCCCAGGGACCCCTGGTCGGGGCATATCGCTTTTCCCGGTGGTACAGCCGAATCCGATGATCCGGATCTCAAATACACGGCTGAGCGCGAGACCCGCGAGGAACTCGGTCTCGATCTGAGCAACGCGCAGTACCTCGGTCGTCTGGACGATGTCGCGGGCGCGACGCTGCCCATCCAGGTGGCCTGTTTTGTTTATGCGATTTTTGAAGGCGTTGAGGTTGCGCCCAATGACGAGGTGCGCGATGTTTTCTGGACGCCTTTTGCACATTTCGCCGATTCCGCGCGGTGGCAGACGCTCAATCTCGAAGGTTGGCACAATATGCCAGCTATTGAGTTGCTCGGTGCCAATCGCCCCGTGCTGTGGGGGCTGACCTATCGCATGGTCGCGCAATTGGCGGGGTTTGCGGGTGTTGATTTGCCCGAAAGGCCATAGAAGTTCGCGTTTTCCAAAATCTGAATTGAATCCGAGGAGAACTATGACTGAGCTCAAACAAAGAGCAATACCAGATCGCGTTGAAATATTCCGCAGCGGACAAAAAGATCCCATTCTCGTTCAGCGCGCCAAAGCCAATACTCGCGCCTATATTCATCCTATTGTGGCGCCCGATGGCAATGGTATTCTCACCGAGGACACCCCCTCGCACCATCCCTGGCAGCACGGTCTTTATGTGGGTCTCAACGAGGTCAACGGGGTGGGGTTCTGGACAGAGGGACTACAGGAGCGGCGCAAAGATCAGGATGGGACTTTTCACCCCGAACCGATTAGCAATGCAGGTGTGCATAATAACACTGCTACCTGGACTGTTACCAGCGAATGGCGAGATCCCAATGGTGCGCCTATGCTCACCGAAATACAGGCATGGACTTTCATCGATCAGGGCGATGCGTACGATATCGATATCACCTGGTCCCTTACCGCATCAATTGATCTTACCTTTGGCGAATACGCCTATGGCGGTCTCTTTCTTCGTATGCCCTATAAAAGAGACCTTGGAGGCGAGGCCATTAACAGTGAGGGCCAGATCAATCGCGACGCTGAAGGACAACGCGCACGATGGGTTTCTGTCTCCATTCCCATCGAGGGGCGCGCCGACTGGGCAGGCATTGCGATGATGGATCATCCCTCCAATCCCGAACACCCCAATCCCTGGCGGGTTGACGGGCAACTCGGCATTGTGCCCAGCCGCTGTATTGCTGGTCCCTGGACGCTGGCACAGGGAGAGACGACCGCGAGTGAGTATCGGTTGTTTGTTTTTTGTGGCCGAACGGATATTTCGCGTGTTGAAGAAAATTGGGCCAGTTTTTCCGCGCAATAGAGGGCGTGCGTTCTCATTCTACGATTCTGAGCCTGTTTTCTGCGCCGTACAGGCTATAGACTTTCTGTACCTGATTCAATTCTCTTTCTACAATTTTTACGGTGAGCGGTCGGGGGGCAAGGAGTGAGAGGAGTCCCGGTCGCCCGATATGTCGGGAGATGTAGGGTACGACGCCTTCCTGCCGGTAGCGCTGCTGGTGGTGCGGCTCAGTTCCCCCTCTGGCGCCGAGGATGATTTCGGATATTCGGTTGTCCAGGATCGCCGCGTATAGGGCGATGTCATCGACGTACCCATAGCAGGTTGCTTGATGAATATCCCTCTGTTTCAGGAGGTCCAGTGCTTCCATTACGTGCTGTACGTTGGCCGTTGTCGATGGTTCTCCCAATAGCATGCCGCTGTCGTCCATGCCGACACAATCCAGAGCGAGGACGGTTGTGCCAGAAGCTATCAGGTGCTGTACTTCGCCCGTTTGCAGGGCGCCCTGTTTGGTGCGGCTCTGGTGGAGATAGAGGGCTGTATTTTTTGATGCATTCTTTGGGGTTAATAGAAGGGATGAGAGGCCGAGGGTGCCGTAGCGAATTTCTTCTGCAGTAAATTCATTTTCTTCGAATGTTCGGATGGTTTCGGGGGAGACATTCGGTCTGTTTTCGGGTACTGCGAGGACTTTTGCCACTGTTTCCCGCAGGGCTATTCGCTCGCGTTTCCAGTCTTCCAGTTTTTGGGGTATGTCCAACTCGGGTGGTAATTCTTTCAAGACGGATGCCACCCATCCCCGCATCGCAAATTCCGGTGCTTCATAGCCTTTTGGCGGCAAGCAGGCGAGTTCGTCGGTCGGTACTGGTGCCACATCTATATCGATGACCGCGGTTCCTGCGTAGTGTTTGTGGCTCTTATAGCCCGATTCGATATCGATTCCGTGGGCATCTGTCCAGTCTCCCAGATAGACTTCTGGTAGTTTTTGTACTGCTTCTGCGTCGAATTTTGGCATGCCCAGGTGTTTTTCCACCCAGGCGAAGGCGGGTTTGTTGAGGAAGTAGGGCCGGTGGCCGCCTTTTGGAGTGATGTCGATGTCGAACCGGTCTGCAGCGTCGCAAATGTCATAGACCCGTTGCACTTGTCGGCAGGTTTCCAGTAGCCCTGGATACGCATGGGGAGGATAGTCCCATTCTCCGGCGAGGATGAGCGTGGCGCACCGGGGGGCGCCCATCGCGATTTGTTCCGGCATATCGACATGGTGCTTGAGGCGATAGGGACGCCATTCGCAACTCAGATCGCCGATGATGTAGTCGAAATGGGTTACCCAGGAGGCGGGCAGGCTGAGGGCCAGGCGGTCGTCCGTGCAGAGGACGTTCATGGTGATGGTGCAGCCGAGCGAGTGGCCCACACAGCCGATTCGATCGGTATCTACTTCGGGACGGATACAGAGGTAGTCGATGCCGCGGGTGATGTCGTAGGTCATTTTGCCGATGACCGAGCGGCCCACTTCAAAGCACCGGTCAATTCTGAAGTCCAGACGGTGACCGCGTATTCCCGGGCGGTTTTCTTCGTCCCGTTCTTCTTCGCCCACCGGGTCGGGGATCAGGCAGATGATGCCCGCTTTGGCGTAGATCTGGCCCGCGTAGTGGTTGTAGAACGCGCTTTTGCTCCCTCCGTGTCCGCTGGGAAAGATGAGGGCAGGGACCGGAAAGGCTACGCCTTTTGGCAGGAAGAGGTGGGCGGGTACAGAGGATCCCGGTTCGGCGTCGTAGATGACTTTTTCGATGGTGAAGTCGTCTCTTTCGATTTTTCCGACTGTGCGAGGGCAGAGGGGTCCGCTGGTTTCGGGAAAGTCGAAAATTGTGCGGAGGATGGGGCGCAGTTTGGCGGCGTGGGTTTCCCATTCTTCTCGAGTGCGGGGGAAGGTGTCGCCGATCCGCTTTTCGGGGAGTTGTACCAGTTTTTCCCGCAGGTAGGCCACGTATTGAGCCTGTACTTTTGCGTGGTCGGGATGTCTTTGTGTGTTCACGGTGTCCGCCTTTCGGGAAAGAAGTTCTGAGAATAAGAAAATTGGATGTGAATCCGGGGGCAATCAAAAAATGATCGCTTCCGATTTGGTTTCTGCTTGATTTATTTTTTTGGGATTGCGACTTTAGGAGATGAGGGCGATACTGGTTTTTAATACTAATTTGAGAAGGATTATTCGATATGTCGGAACGGAAGAAGTTGTTGATTACGGGGGCAGCGGGCAAGATTGGGACGGCGCTGCGAAAGCATTTGCGGAACCGGTACGATTTTCGGTTGATGTTTCACTCTCAGATTCCAGACGATGTGGATGAGAAGGACGAGGTGGTGGTTTCGGATATTTCCAATTTTGAGGCTATGGTGGAGGCCGCCGCCGGGGTGGATGCAATTGCCCATCTGGCTCTTTTTCGAACCTGGCAGGGGATGCCGAATGCACAGAGGGCACAGGTGACGTTTGATGTGGATATGAAGGGGACGTACAATATCTACGAGGCAGCGCGGATTAATCGGGTGTCAACGGTGGTCTATGCGAGTACGAATCATGTGACTGGTATAAATGAGAAGGAGGGCATTCGTTCGGTGCCGGACAAACCCGTGCGTCCGGACGGGATCTATGGCGCTGGCAAGGCATTTGGAGAGGCTCTGGGACGGTTTTACGCCGATCAGTACGGGATCCGGGTGTTCTGTTTGCGGATTGCAAATTTCAATGGGCTGGATGAACCTGGGCGGGATTATGAGCCGGGGCAGTCCCGCTGGTTTAGTCCTCGGGATATCGCTCAGATGACCTGGCGGTGTATTGAGGCAGAGGATTTGAAGTTTGAGATTTTCTACGGGGTGTCTCAAGGTGGTGAGGAGAAGTGGGATTTGTCCAATGCGCGGGAGCTGATAGGGTTCGAGCCGGAGGACGATGGTTCGCTGCCGGAATACCGGGCGAAGTATAAGAAAGCACGAATAGACGAATAGACGAACCCCGCCCAACCACCCAAAACCTCTGGATTGCGGCTAACACCATGCCGCAATGACGGCTTTTATGCACATTACCAGTTTCATTGATTCGTAGATTCGTTGATTCGTAAGAGGAGGAATCGCGTGACTGACGAAGAGAGATACTTGTTCGATTTACAGGGCTATCTGGTGCTCCGCGGCGTGCTGGCGCAGCAGGAGGTGGATGAGTTGAACGAGGTTTCGGATCGGGTGTATCCCAGGGATTATTCGGATGGCAATGATTCCAAGGGGCGCCGCGGCATTCGCAATGTCCGCTATGTCTCCCGTTGGGATACAGCCTGCCAGCGGCTGCTTGATCACCCGAGAATTGTGCCGGTTCTGGCGGAGTTTCTCGGTCCCAAATTCCGCATTGACCACGATTACGCCATGTTTATGAACGCTGGTAGCGATAGCGGGAATCTGCACGGTCTGCCGGAACTGGGGACGCATCGATATTTCCACTATCTGGATGGGCAGGTGCGGACGGGTCTAACTGTCGTGACTTTTATGCTGGCTCCAGCCGGGGCAGGAGATGGCGGGTTTGTATGTATTCCGGGTAGCCACAAGGGCAATTTCTCCGGGGACCTGCCAGAGGATGTGCGCACGCTAAAGAGGGTGCCGTCCTATGTGGTACAGCCCGAGGTGGATGCAGGCGATGCGGTCATTTTTACCGAGGCTTTGACCCACGGAACGAAGGGTTGGCGCGGTACCCACGAACGGCGTGCCTTTCTCTACAAATTCAATCCGGGACACATGGC
>JAPPIE010000152.1 GCA_028874765.1 Gemmatimonadota bacterium | reverse complement strand
TGAGTTGATTATGTCAAAACACTTAAATTTAGATGAGCGGCTGCGCGTCCCCTACTCCATCGGCACGGGCATTCCCAAAGGTGGCGATGCAGAGATTGAGGGGTATGTGCAATCGCTGCGAACCCAGGGGTTCTGCGTCATCGAGCGGGTGATTCCCAAAGATCAGATTGACGCGGTACGCGAGAGTGTACACCGGGGTCGCGAGTTGTTGCAACAGGATCGCGAGGTGGAGCGCCGCAAGCGCATAGAGCTACAGCGTCAGAGAGACCCCGATGCCGAGATTGACGACAGCGCTGAACGCTTCGAAAGATGGCGCCAGGACCCGGTGCGACCACCGATGGCACCGCACGCCGAGTTGTGCGATATCGCGCGATGCGAGACCTTCGCCGAGTATCTCGCGGAGCCTCGCGTACTGCGGGTTGCCAGAGCCATGCTCGATACGCACATCCGTATTTTGCAGACGGAGGTCAACAAGTCGTCTCGACCGGCGAAGAAACCGCTATCCGAGCAGCAACTTAAGCACCGCGGTTGGCATTCTGACTGGCCACACGATCTGAGCGCGTATGGGCCAAACAGCGAACATCCATGGAAGCATTGCGGCGCAGTCGCCCAGCCCTTCCCCGACGTCTGCATGGCACTATCCACGGTCTGGTATCTCGGTCCGGAAGACGTGACCCCATTCAACGGCGGCACGTGGATTGTGCCGGGGTCGCACAAAGACCCGCGTAACCCGCGAGGTCCCGACGACGGCATCGACGCGCGCGCGCCAATTCCAGGAGAATTCCAGGTCTCTGCTCCGGCAGGCTCGGTTTTTATGCAGGACACGAGGATCTGGCACTCGAGCGGGCTTAACCAGAGCGAACACGAGCGCACGGCGGTGGTGTGCCGATATGGGCCGTGGTGGCTGTCTGGGAATGAGTTTGGCAACTTGCACTCGGGCGGCCACACACTAAGGACCTACGTGCCGCGGGAGGTTTTCGCCAGGTTCTCTCCGGAACTGAAGCTGCTGTATCGGCACATCGCTGAGGGCGAGCAGGATGTGCTACAGCCGGAGAACCAGCACAAGGCGTTGCGCGCCAGGTTTGTGGATCAACCGGAACTGCGCCATCCGGACCGCATCGGCGACAACAGCCACATCGTCGCCGGGGGCATGAGTGTTGAGGAATGGGAACGCAGCCGGGGCGAGTCTGCCAGATGACAGAACCATTGCAGGAGGAGTGATATGAGCCATACATACCGGGTCGGGGTGATCGGCTTTGCACATATGCATGTCAACAATGTTGCCGCGTTGTTTGCACAACACTCGCAGGTTGATATGGTAGCCTGTGCGGATACCGTGCCGACGGTTCCCGAGTTGCGCGACGCGCCGTACACTCGTGGGTGGAACATGAAAAACGCGCTGAACGCGATAGGGATTCCGAAAGCGTACGAAGATTATCGAGAGATGCTGGCGAAGGAAGCGCTCGACATCGCAATCTGCACGACCGAAAATGCGCGCCACCCGGAAGTGGTGGCCGCCTGCGCGCAGGCGAATGCTCATGTATGCGTAGAGAAACCGATGGCAATGTCGATGTCTGATGCGTTGCAGATGGCCCGCGCTTGCGAAGCTGCAGGGGTGACAATGGCGGTGAATTGGCCGATTACGTGGCGTCCTGCTGCGAGAAAGGCCAAAGAGCTGATTGATCAAGGCGTGATCGGTCGCGTACTCGAAGTCCGTTGGCGGGGTGGTCACCGCGGACCGCTCGGGGCGGGTGTTAGTCATGCAGGCGTAAGCGGAGGTGCGGAAGCGATGAACGAGCGGGAGCTGGGTGCTACCTGGTGGCATCGCGCGTCGGATGGCGGGGGTGCGATGCTGGACTTCTGTTCCTATGGAGCCCTTGTCGCGCGATGGTATATCGGTGAACCTGGGGTGTCGGCAATCGGAATGCGAGCGAACTTGAATAGCCCGTGGGGTGACGCAGACGACAACGGAGTGATGATCGTCCGGTTTTCGCGTGCAATGGGCGTGTTTGCGGGAACCTGGACTACCAGGCATCAGGGAGTACCGAATGGTCCGATTGTATATGGGACGAAAGGTACGTTGGTGGCAGGGGGAGGTAGGGGCAAGCCAACTGTCCAGGTAGAGGCCGATGAGAGTGCCACCTATTCGTGCGAGAGGCTGCCCCAGGGACGTCGTCAGATATCCGAGGAATTAATTCACCATCTGGACACGGGTGAGCCCTTGCATGAAACGTTGCAGGTAGGCATGAATCTCGATGCAACGGCCATTGTAGATGCTGGAATCCGTTCTGCTGATAGCGGGAAATTGGAGCCTGTGAACGGCCCGGATTGGGCAATCGGATAGCAGGGTGAAAGGAGATTGTGTGCAAAGCTATGATGACTTCTTGATGGAGGTCTATGAGTCTCGAGAAAAGATGGTTGCCGATCGACACCGCCCGCGATACCATTTTTTGCCGCCAGAAGGTCGGTGGAATGACATAAATGGGGCGATTTACTGGAAGGGACGATACCATATCGGGTATTTGCAAAAAATTGCAAATGAACCCGGTGAGAGGGATTTTTCCAGTTGGCAGCACATTTCGAGCCGGGACCTTCTTCACTGGACCTACCACAAAGCATCTCTGCGAGAGCCGCTTAAGGGCAAAAAGGGAGATTATTTTAACAGTGGTGATGCGATGGAGGGATGTGAAGTCCCGACGATTATCACCAATATGCCGCGCAAAGGGATATGCATTTACCAGTGTTACGATGACCGGCTCGACCATTGGGTTCCGCTCGATGAGAATCCAGTTATTCCCATTGATGCAGGCTGGAATCGCGTGACGAACACACTGGAGCCAGATGCACCTTATCCGGAGTGTGTGATCTTTGATCCGAGCGGTTGGAAGGAAGGGGATACGTATTACGCTCTGATCGGAAACAAGAACCACCGGCCCGGGTATGAAGGAGATTGTGCAAGTCTGTTTAAATCAAAAGATTTGAGAAGTTGGGATTACGTTGGGCCTTTCTACAAATCGGATCGAAAGTGGACGGCGGAGGTTGAGGATTGTGCCTGTTCGGATTTCTTTCCGTTTGGCGACCGGTATATGCTGGTGATGCATACCCATCTGCCATTCTCAAAATGTCAGTATTATATCGGCCGATATGAAAACGAGCAATTTTATCCTGAGGAGAACGGTCAGCTGAGCTATCTCGGCGGTCTTCTTGCCGGGCCAGAAACCCTGATTGATGAGCGTGGTCGGAGGATTTTCTGGGGATGGATCCGCGAGGGGAGGCGTACGTCAAAGTACGGATGGGGCAGCATCATGACGCTGCCATGGCATTTTATTCCCGATGCGGATAACCGTCTTGAAATCCGTCCGGTTGAGGAACTTCAGAGATTGAGGTTCGACGAACGTTCCGTCGATTCAGTGCGGGTAAAAGCTGGCCAGGAACTCGTTTTGGAAGAATTGAGCGGTGACTGTATGGAATTGAAGTTTGCCATCCATCCTGGAAATACAAACACATTTGGATTCAAGCTGTTTTGCTCTCCCGACTGTCAGGAGGAGACTGTCATTACCTACGATGAGACGAAGAAGGAATTTGTCATCGATTTTTTGGATGCGAGTCTTGCTGATGATCTCGAATATCCCACGATGAAGCAGACCGTGCCATTCGAGTCGCGAAGCGGAGGATCGTTGCATTTCCATGTGTTTGTTGACAGATCGGTGATGGAGATTTTTGTCAATTCTCGGATTTGTATGGTTCAGAGGGTGTATCCAACACGAGAGGATAGCGACCAGGTTCGGGTGTTCGCCTCAGATGGGTCCATCGTTGTGCGTGACATCGCGAAGTGGGAGATGGATGCGACGAATCCCTGGTGATAAAGGATGAAGGGAGTAGGGCAATGGAAAAACAAAATATTGAGAAGCCGAATATCATCTATATCATGCTGGATGAGTGGGGATACTTTGAGTGGTCCGCCATGGACCATCCCATTCTTCAGACGCCCAATATCGACAAGATGGCGTCTGAAGGCATCCGGTTTACTCAGATGCTTGCGGGAGGCAATGTCTGTGCGCCGACGCGTTGTGCACTGATGACAGGTCAGCATACGGGCCACACAACGATCCGCGCAAATGGCGGCGGTCTGGCACTGCGTCCGGATGATGTGACCATCGCTGAAATGCTCAAAGCCGAGGGCTACGCAACTGGCGGCTTCGGCAAGTGGGGCCTGGGCGATGCCGGGACAACGGGTGTGCCAGAGAAACACGGCTTTGATACCTTCTTCGGTTATTATCATCAGGTGCATGCACACACTTACTATCCGAGATATCTTCTCCACAATAGCGAGAAGATGTATCTGGAGGGGAATACAGGTGATTTCCACACTGGTGAGGTGTTTTCTCATGGTCTCATCTATGAAGAAGGGTTGAAGTTCATACGGGAGAACAAAGATCGCCCATTCTTTGCCTATTTGCCGTGGACGCCTCCGCACGGCCAGTGGATGATGCCCGAATCGGATCCGGCCTGGCAGAAGTACAGGGACGTGAAATGGGATGCCACGAACCAGAGAGGACCGCACGATGCACAGATGTACGCCGCGATGATGGAAATGGCTGATCGCCAGATAGGTGAGATCATGGATCTGCTGAAGGCGCTGAAGATCGACGAGAAGACCATCATTTTTGCTTGCGGCGACAATGGAGGTGCTCCTTATTTTGCAAATGAGAGCCATCCGCATGGCTTTTTTGCCCCCAATCTGAATCCTGGGACGGGCGAACGCTTCCGCGGGGGCAAGGGCAATTTCTATGAAGGCGGGCTACGGGTTCCCTTTATTGTCCGGTGGCCGGGTCAGATCGAGCCAGGAACGGTTTCTGATCATCTGGGGTACTTTCCGGATGTGATGCCCACTCTGGCGGAGCTAACGGGGGCGAAGAATGGGTCTGATATTGATGGTATTTCGATCGCGCCCACATTGCGCGGTGAGACCGGGCGCACGCAGGCGCAGCACGAGTACCTGTACTGGGAGGATCGGAAAAGTTGCGCTGTTCGTATGGGGAGTTGGAAAGCCGTGAGACCAGACAATGACGGGCCGTTTGAGTTATATGACTTGAGCACAGATGTTGAAGAACTGAACGATGTTGCTGCTCAGTATTCTGACGTTCTCGAGAAGATGACGCAGTATGCCGGGGATGCTCACACACCGGTTCGCGAAGGCGAGATTCTCGATCCATCTATGGGATTCAAAGGGCACGATGAGGATTAGGCAGTTCATGGCAGACACCAAAGCAAATAAAAGCAATCACCCCAATGTGCTCTTTATCGCCATTGACGATCTGTGCGGTTGTCCCGATGCGATGAATGGAGAAACCTCTGTTCACACTCCCAATATGAATGCGCTTGCCCAAAAGGGCGTGTATTTCACCAATGCACATTGTGCAGCGCCTGCGTGCAATCCTTCGCGTGTAAGTGTGATGACCGGGTTGGCACCATCGACATCGGGTGTGTATCTCAACAGGCAGGACTGGCGAGATTGTAAGAACCTGAGAGATAGGATTACACTGCCTCAATATTTCAAGAACAAGGGGTACAAAACCCTTGGCGGAGGAAAGGTGTACCACGGAGCGACCCTGAGCGAAAAGATGTATGAAGGATATCTCGATCCCCGCCCCTGGGATGAATACTTTCCATCGAAAGACTGTCAAATGCCTCGGGAAGTCGCGCCAGATGTTTGGCCTGTAAATGGGAGCAAAAAGTTTTATCGCGGATATTTTGATTGGGCGGCATTGGATATTGAAACTGGAGAAATGGCCGATGCCAAAGTCGTGTCGTGGGCAGAGCAACAACTGTCTCGAGACCA
This sequence comes from Gemmatimonadota bacterium, assembly GCA_028874765.1. GTDB lineage: Bacteria > Latescibacterota > UBA2968 > UBA2968 > UBA2968 > VXRD01. Next base: position 6,383 of record JAPPIE010000152.1, on the reverse strand, counting down.
TGGTCAACCTTTGTTTCTGGCCGTGGGGATCTATCGGCCGCATATTCCATGGTATGTGCCAGAAGAATATTTCGAGAGACATCCCTATGACGAAGTTGCAGTACCTGAGGTTCTTGAAAATGATCTGGATGATGTGCCAGAAGCAGGTCAGGCGATGGCCAGGCGTACATGGCACAAATGGATGGTTGAAAATGACAAATGGAAAGAGGCTGTTCAGGCATATCATGCGGCTGTCAGTTTTACCGATGACATGATTGGGCGTCTATTAACCGCACTCAAACACGGGCCTCACGCCGAAAATACTATTATTGTGTTGTGGTCAGACAATGGGTATCATCTGGGGCAAAAGGAGCATTGGGAGAAATTTGCATTGTGGGAGCAGGCCACGCGGGTACCGATGATCATCGTTGCGCCTGGAGAAATTGTCTCGGGTAAGGTCTGCAAGCAGGCTGTCAGCCTGCTCGATATTTATCCCACGCTGATCGAATTGTCTGGCGGCAAAATATCAGGAGATTTCGATGGCGTGAGTCTGGTCCCTTTGCTGCATAACCCAGAGGAAGAGACCCATCGCGCAGTGGTCTGTACACAGGGATTCAATAACCATGCAATAAGATCGGATAGGTGGCGTTATATCCGATATGAAGACGGCTCCGAAGAATTATACGACCATCAAAACGATGGGCAAGAGTTCCACAATCTGGCAGATCGGGAAGCGTATGTTTCCGTCAAACGAGAACTGGCATCATGGTTGCCAAAACACAATGCGGAACCACAATAGATGGTAACAAACAGGGAGAAGGCTATGAAACTCACCACTGAACAAATCAGTGAATTTTACCACCGAGGGTATGTCAAAATCCCCGGTGTGATCTCGAAATCAATGGTTGACACGGCTCGTCAAGCGATCAACTATTCCATCGGCACACTCAGCCCGAAGGGTCTGAATTTGGCAAAGCACCACGGTGGCGGTGAGGTCGTCAGCAATCTCAATAGCAGCCCAATGATCAAGGATCTGTACCACAAAAGCCCTGTCATTTCTCTGACCGAATCTCTACTGGGCGAAGGAAATCTTAAAGTCCCCATTGGCAGGACAACTCCCGCCTCGCGTTTTCCCAATGTCCTGGGCAAAGCACCGCCCGAACCGACCGGTCACATCGATAATATGGGCAATGGGAGAAACGGCAAACCAAAAGGTTCCTATCACCGGGGCTTTACCTGCTTTGGCATCATCTATCTCGCCGATGTACCCAAGCCTTATAGTGGAAATTTCACAGTCTGGCCCGGGTCCCATCACGTCTATGAAGACTATCTAAATAAGGAGGGCATTGAAATTCTCTCCAATGGACAGCCACGTATTGACCAGCCCGAACCACCGGATATGATCACCGGTCAGGCAGGGGATCTCATTCTCGCTCATTTTTTGGTGTATCACTGCGCCAGCCCCAATGCTTCTCCCAACATTCGCTATGCCACAATTGCCCGCATGAGCCATGTTGATTGCGCAAAAAATGGCAACGACTGCTTTACCGACATCTGGCGAGAATTTTCCTGCGTCCGCGAAGTGATGGGTATTGACTGAGAACTTCAAGCGACTGACGTGAAGGAGATTGTGGCAGCAGCAGAAAAGGCAACGGGCTAAAAGCTATTTCCTCGAAACAGGGATGCCCCGATCAGTCTTCCATTTTCTTAGGGCTTGTCCCCATTTGCCCGGTCTGGCGTCTTCAGGAGTCAGGATCTTCTTGTCAGCGTTATACTTGAATCCCTCAAGGGTCACGTTCTCGATATCGACGCGATATGTACCATTTGTGTAATCCTTTACCGCCCCGATCGATGGCCCGTCAAAGAATTTTATGACCTTTCTGAGCCTCAGATCATCGTAGTATTCTTCCGGAATATTCATCATTTCGTGTGTTTTTACCTGCGCATCTCGCCCAAAAATCGCGTGAATATTTTTGATGGAACACCCATCGGCAAAGCGTCCGGGTTTCGCGGCGGGATTTCTCGCCTGTTCGGCCTTCTTGACGTTTCCTCTGCCTATGGTGACCGCATATGTACTGCTTTTGGACGTGACGCCATCGACATGGACCAATCCATTGTTCGCGCTGTGAGGTCCAAGCATGACGGCACACCGTCCGTTTTCAGAGGTGATGTTTCTGGCTGTAATGTCATAAACTGCCGTGTGATCTCCCACAGCACCCGTTTCCAGTCTCAGGGTGACGCCTCCCTTTGCATAAAGATCTTCGAAGTGCAACGATTGTGCGCCGTGTAACTGAACGAGTCCGTATCCCGGGCTGGCGTTGAAGATGCGACAATTTCGGATGGTTCCATCGGTAGCGCGAGAGATCTCCCAATTTTTCACATTTTTGTTGCGCGACCGTGTAGGAGTCATCGTCAATCCGCAATAGACCGTGAAGTTATCTTTTATGTCGAGGTCGGAGATGAGGAAATTTCTGACCATTCTGCACAGGACGGTGCGGATGCCTTCGTCTTCCCGCCGCTCCCGGTCGGAATAATCGACGATGAACCGTCCGCCGAGTCCCCTAATGCTGACGTTCTCAATAAACTCATTTCCCCTTTGCTTAGGTCCCCTCCCGGATGTATCCTCATAGTCCAGGATGAAAATAACGGTTTTTGTCCCTTCTGGCCAATAGGGCTTGATGACTGTATCCTTTTCGATCAACAGGTGTACATTTGACTTGAGATAGACTTTTGCAAATCGATAGGTGCCTTTCGGAAGAATAAGCCGTCCACCGCCTGCGGCTGCGACGTCGTTGATCGCCTTCTGCAAAAGCGCACTCTGGTTGGTTTTTGCACCGTCATCAACCAGGCTGTAATCGGATTCGAGGTTTTTCACAAAACTATTTGTATCCATGGTCTCCTGGTATCTAGCACTGACCGTTGTGGCCCATGAGATAAGCGTGAAGGTCATGAGACCAAGTATCAAGGTGAGCTTCATAATAGATTCTCCTTGTTTTATATCAGTGTTCGATGGTTTTTATTCTTGCACACAACTTACATATCTAAAGGCGCAACTGCAAGCTGAAGATAAAGTTATCATTATCTGCCCGGCAGATTTTTTGCACGGTTCACGAGATGATGGACATCCATGTATGGTTCGGGGGCTGTGGACTTCCAGACGACCTCGCCGGTCGCATCCAGCAGGACTGTGCCGTGCGCTGGGCCGGTGTGGGCCATTCCAAACCAGCCTGCCCATTTGCCAGAAGTGTCTGAGATTAGGCTCGACGACAGCGCAGCAACTCTCTCCTGGTCTGGATCGGATTCTGGCGTGATGACCACCAGATTGATGTCGTTCTCCCGAAGCACCTCATCGAACAAACGTGCGTGCTCGTAACAATGCCCGCATTGAACGCCAGTGATGAATGTGACGACGGTCGTCTTGCCAGTGATCAAGCTGAGTTGCTCTGGCTCTTCCACAACCAGGAACTGTCCCATCATCCCGTTGTCTTCGTGTTCTAGGATGTGGCAGTGGTACATGTATGGTACCTGAGGATCAGCATATCGATCGAAGGCCATGATGATTCGAACGAGATCACCTGGAGGCACCAGGACTGTATCTTTCCAGCCGAGGTCGGCACTGGTGGATGGTTGGCCGTTGCGGTCGAGAATTTGAAACTGGACCGGATGGAGGTGGAAAGGGTGAGGCTGACCGCCGCGATTGTGTACTTCCCAAATCTCAATGTCTCCCAATCGCACGACCTCATCAATTCTCGCCATATCCATTGTCTTGCCGTTGATCGGTGGTCCCCCTCGACCTCCTCGACCTCCTCGACCTCCTTGTCCTCGTTCGCCTTGTAGAGCCGCCAGATTCCGGGTGATGCGTTGTTGTATGTTTTGTAGTCGTCCCCCTCGTCCCCCTCGACCACCTTGTCGGGGTCCAGCCAAAACCATCGGACGGGTTTTGGCGGCGAGTGAGGGATCGATGCGGGAGATGGTGTTGAGGCGCTCTGGCAGTGCGTGAGATGCACGATTTGTCGGTCGGGGAACGATCTTTAACAATTGCAGATTCCCCGTGCCGATTCCCCAGAAAAACGACGTGATCGTCCTCAGAAACCCGGCTTCCGGATAGCTTTTCAACACGACTTCAGCACCGTCGCTGAAGTCAACCAGGATCTCGGCTCGCTCGCCGGGTGCGAGGATCACGCGGTTGGTTTGGAGGGGCGTCTCGAGGAATCCGCCATCTGTGGCGATCTGATGAAACTCGCGGTTGTCGTCAAAGCCGATATAGTAGATACGCGCATTCGAGCCGTTTAACAGTCTGAATCGAATGCGACGCGACTCAACCTGGAGAAATGGATTATAGGTTCCATTGATCAGCATGGTGTTTCCATAGACGGCTCCCTGATTTCGGGCAAAGCGAAACGCACCATCGTCATCAAACAGTCGATCCTGGAGCACGATTGGAATGTCGTCAACGCCGTAGGTCTTTGGCAGGTCTAGCGCGTTACTGTTATCGTCATCGATCCACATGAGGCCAGCGACTCCCCGATAGACATGCCGCCCCGTACTGCCATGCGGATGCGGGTGGTACCATAACGGAGCGGCCTGTTGATCGACTGGAAAGCTGGCAGTCCATGATTCTCCAGGCTCGATTTTCTGATGTGGTGTGCCGTCCATGCGAGCGGGAACGTGCATTCCGTGCCAGTGCATTGTCGTTATTTCATCCAGGTTGTTCTGGACGATCAGATCGACATCTTCGCCTCGTCGCAGCCGCACTGTCGGTCCCAGAAACGGTCCGTTAACGCCAGCAGTCGGTGTTTGTTTACCGGGAAAGAACTCTCGGCTTCCTTCGGCAACGGTGAGGTGAAACTGCCGCCGTCCATCTACAACGGTTCCAAATAACTGATGGGGAATCAGCAGCTTATTCTCAAAGGTCAACTCGCCGTTTGTGGCTCGGATGAACAGCAACCAATAGCAGGTCGCGCCCAATAACAGTACGATAATCAACAGTTCTATTGTGATCCGCTTCAGCCGCCGAGGCCTGGTCGCTGTATCTGCAGGCATGCTTTCTCCTTATATGGGTGATCCGTTTCTTATTTGACAGCAGAAATTCGTGGCGCGTTCCATTGCGCATCTGAATAAAAAAGGTCGTGAGAACTACTCTCACGACCTTTTGGCTTTGATTACTAAAAAAGCCGAGTTACAAAAGCAGATTTCGTCCAATCTATTTTACCAACTCCTCTTCAGCGCATCGTGGACACTGACCTCCAGGTGGGGACCGAATCCCTCGACCTCCAACCGGACCTTGAACCCATCCTGAATTGGTGATAGAGCTTCGTGATGGGTGCCGGTTGCAACGACATCCCCTGGCTCAAGTGTGATGACGCTGGTGATTTCCTCCAGCAACTCGGGAATGTGGCGGGCCATATCGCCTGTAGAAAAATCGTGTTTGAGGGTGTTATTGACCCATAGCTTCACTGAAAGATCATTTGGATTTGATACCTCATCGGCAGTCACCAGAGCCGGTCCGAGGGGAGCAAATGTGTGCCAGCTTTTTCCCAGAAAGAAACCACCGGGCAATCCGCGAGCCGAAACATCTATGAACTGTGTGTAACCAAAGACGTGGTCCAGCGCGTCGGCTTGCGAGAGGTGGCTGGCCCTCTTGCCGATTACCAGAGCCAACTCTGGCTCAAAATGGAAAACACTCGCTTCGGCGTCCGGAAGTTCAACCGTGCTGCCGGTAGGCATCACGCTGGTGTTGGCCTTGAGAAAGCCATTGAACAGACCGCGCTCCGGCTGCCCCGGCTCGATATAATTACCGGCGGCACACATGAGTTGACCGGGGCGGGGTAGAGGCGATTGCAAAGTCACCGTATCGAGAGCGACACCATTCCCACCATCTATGGCACTCTCGATTCTGGGCTGTATGGCATCCCAATCAGTAATGATCATCTGCATCATTTCTTGAGCGTTGTGATGCCCTAAGCCTGCGACTGAATTACCAACTGGGACGACTGTATTGCCCTGCAAAACGCCCAGTTGAAAGTCATTGTAGAGTACGAGTTTCATGAAAGTTTCCTCCTGAAAAATAATATTAATGAAGAGCCTTGTCAGGGAATCTATCTCGTTTAAGCTCGACCAATATAAGACATTTTCCCGGGGATTGAAAATCTGAATGATGGCTTGCGATTTCTTTAACAGGTACTATATTGAGAGGTCATTATTTGAATACACATATTGATGGGAGGCACTGTGGGTAAACCAAATGTGTTGATACTCTACCCCGACCAGATGCGGTTTGATGCCATGGGCTGTTCGGGTAATCCTCTGGTGAAGACACCGCATATTGATCGTTTGGCAAGTCAGGGCGTGCGGTTTGATCATGCTTATGCATCGTTTCCGCTGTGTTGTCCGTTTCGGGCTTC
>JAPPIE010000299.1 GCA_028874765.1 Gemmatimonadota bacterium | reverse complement strand
TCTTGAGTATTATTTGATCAACAATCACCATTTCACCCAAACACAACAGGTTCAGGTATGGCCCTGCAAACCGTTGCCACCATGACAGCCGATGAGCTTCTGGTGATGCCGCACAATGGCTATCGCTATGAACTCATAAAGGGAGAATTGCGCCAGATGGCTCCAGCGGGAAGTCAGCACGGACGAATTGCAGCGACAATCGGCATTTGCCTTGGATCATTTGTCGAAAACAATGATCTTGGCATAACTTATGCCGCCGAAACCGGATTTATTATCGACACTGCACCCGATACGGTGCGCGCACCCGATGCGAGTTTTGTGTCGAAAGAACGTGCGGAAGCCATAGACGACGAAGGGTTTTTTCCCGGCGCGCCCGACCTTGCCGTTGAAGTCGTCTCACCGAATGACCGCGCATCCGAAGTGACGGAAAAAGCATTTGATTGGTTGCGGGCAGGTGCGAAGATGGTTATTGTGCTCGATCCCAAAACGCATATAGCAACCGTCTATCGCGGGTTCGATGATGTTTGCATTCTCACAGAAGGCGATACGATTGACGGCGGCGATGTCGTGCCCGGGTGGCGATTGTCACTTGCAGATGTGTTCTAAAAAAAGGCGACCTTTTGGTCGCCTTTTTTATATCTATTTATCGCGCGGCCTCTATGGCCTCGGCTTTCATCTTTTCTCTTTCCACATCGTCCTGCCATCGCGCTTGAATATCTTCGCGCAAACGCCAGAGTGGATCAAAATAAAAGAAAAATGTATCGGGTTTTACTACGGGACTGATATAGACGGCGATTCCGGTTTCCCTGTTGTAGTATTCATAGGAGTGCGCGTCTCGTTTTCCGCCACCGCCCAATGTATCTACAATAAATGTGGGCATGTTGAATCCGGATGTGGTGCCGCGTATGGCTTTTTCAATGGCGAGGCCATCGTCGAGTGTTGTGCGCAGGTCTTCAACGCCGCGCACGAGGTCGTGGAAATACACGTAATAGGGTTGTACGTTTAAGTAGCTTAACCGCTTGACCAGGAGTCCCATCGTCTCGGTGCTGTTATTCACGCCGCTTTGGAGTACTGCCTGGTTGCGTATTGTTATTCCGCGCGACTGTAGCCGATTAAGCCCATCCTGGGTAATGCCGGTGATTTCGGCGGGGTGATTAAAATGGGTGTGCAGGACGACTTCTTTGTGCATTTTGCGCCCGCGATCCACCACGCGCGTCAGCGCATCTACCCAGGCATCATCTGTGACGAGTTTTTGCGGCATGACCGCCGGGCCTTTGGTCGCAAAGCGAAATCGCCGAATGTGGTCAATATCCAGCAGGCGATTGCCCAGTTCTTCGAGTTGATCGGCTTTGAGTTGATACATGTCGCCACCGCTGACCACTACGTCTTCGATTTCGGGACGCGATTGAATATACCCAATCGCATGGTCCCATCGTTCGCGATTGACTCGCAGATTAACTTTTTCTACATCTTCTGTATTCAGTCCTACGGCATAGCTGCGGGTGCAAAATCGGCAATATACAGGACAGGTGTCCAATACGAGGAATAACACGCGGTCTGGATAGCGATGTGTTAATCCTTCAACGGGGGCATCTCCCAATTCATTGAGCGAATCGAGGTGCAGTTCGGGATGATCGCGCTCTTGCTCGCATCTGAGAGACAAAAATTGTTTGCGAATCGGATCGCGATATGGGTCATCCCAATTGATCAAGCTCGTGATATACGGCGAAATCCGCACACTCATGGGCGCGTGTTGCAGGCCCGCGGCGACCTCTTGATAAAAGTCATTGGGTACCCGGTCCTCGAGTACCCGCATCAATTTGCCCACGCTGGTTATTGAATGGCGCATCTGAAAGATGTGCGAGTGAAAGGTGCGCGCGTCTATGTTTGCAAAAGCGGGAATATGTCGCCAGAATTCGTCCCGACGCAATTCGCGGTGCGCGAGAGCCTCGGGATCGACGGGCGGTTTTGTGCGGGGGGCATAAACTTCTTCAATAACGTCCATCTTTCTGCCTTTTTAGTGAGATGCAAGGTGTGGTTACGCCTGTGTGCAAGCTACCTATAATACACCCGCTATGTATATCTGTCAAGTCTGGGCGCGGACAAAAACCTTGTCCGACCCGTTTGTTTATTTTACTTTAGAAAATCTGTTGCTATCATTTTGAATGGAATTTTTTTATGCCAAAGCGCGCGTTTATTATCCTCATTTTGGGTTTTGCTATTTTTGCAGCTTTTGTTGGGCTGAGGTTGCTCTCGGTGCTTTATACAGATTTTCTCTGGTTTTCAGAACTCGGCTTTCAAAACGCTTTTGTCACTATTATACGCACCAAAACCCTTGCCCTTTTCGCATTTGGAAGTGTTTTTGCACTGATCTGCGGTATTAGTATTGTCGCTGCCCGGCGCTATGGACAGCCCACGCGTATTATGGCGCTTGAGGTTATTATCGATGGCGATGTTCCCATACCGCCTGATCACTCCCTCCGACAGCGCTACGCCTGGATCGGGATTGTCGCGCTGTTGTCCTTTTTTATGGGTGTTGCGGGCACTTCAGCCTGGTCCGTTGTTCTCAAATACGCCAATCCCACTCCTTTTGATCTGACCGATCCCATATTTGGGTACGACATAGCATTTTATGTTTTTAGCTTGCCGCTGTACAATTTTTTGCAGGGTTGGCTCATTTCTGCAGTTATTGTGACGGGGATTGCTACGATTGTTTCCTATCACCAGGATAGGGCGATTCGATTCGATGACAAGCGCTGGATTACGATTTCGCAGGTGCGGGCACACGTCTCGATTCTCGGCGCTGTTCTCGCTCTTTTACTCGCGTGGGGATATTGGCTAAAAAAATACGAATTGCTCTTTTCTTTTCGCAAAGAAGCTTTTTTTGGCGCGGGTTATACAGACCTCACCATTCAGATTTGGGCTTATTATCTGATGCTTTTGGGGCTTGTTGTTCTGGCGGGTTTGCTCTTTTACAACGTGCGCGTTCGCACATGGACGATTCCCGGATTTGGCGCGGCGGGCTATCTCGCTGCGCTCATTGTCGTGAGTTGGTGCATCCCCGTGGTCTTTGAATTGGTGGTTGTGCGTCCCAATGAATTTGATAGAGAAAAACCGTATATCGAGCATGCCATCAATTACACGCGCAAAGCATATAGTCTGGACAAGATCGAGGAGGTGCCTTTTCCCGGCGAATCTGATCTCACTGCGGATGATATCGCAGATAATCAGGCTACCATACAAAGTATTCCGCTGTGGGATCGCCGCCCGCTTATGGATACGTATTCGCAGATTCAGGAAATTCGGTCCTACTACAAATTTCGAAGTGTCGATGTGGATCGGTATCGCATTGACGGAACGTATCGGCAGGTTATGCTGGCCGCCCGCGAACTGGCGAGAAATCCACGCGATTTACCAGGGGATACATGGGTCAACCGACGTCTTGTGTACACGCATGGATACGGTCTGGTCATGAGTCCGGCGAATGAGATTGCAGCCGAAGGACTGCCGGGTTTTCTGCTGAAAGATATTCCACCGGTTACATCAAATGGCCTGGAGGTTGTCCGCCCCGAACTCTACTATGGGGAAGACATGCGCGATTATGTTATTGTTCGGACCAATACACCCGAATTTGACTATCCCAAGGGCGATGAGAATATATACACGACTTACAAGGGACGCGGTGGTGTGCCATTGGACGGATTTTTGACACGCCTTGTATTTGCCATTCGCTTTGTCGATCCATTTATTCTTTTTACCGATGCGATAACGCCTCAAAGTCGCATCGTGTTTGATCGACATATCGGCACTCGCTTTGGCGAAGACGCCCCGCGGCGGTTTGACAAAATTGCTCCGTTTCTCCGTTTTGACGGCGATCCCTATCTCGCTCTGGTTGAAGGTCGCCTGGTCTGGATACAGGATGCCTATACCGTGTCCAATATGTTTCCCTATTCGATGCCTTATGGACGGCCTTATGTGCGAGAGATGAACTATATCCGAAATTCTGTCAAAGTGGTGCTCGACGCGTATAATGGCAGCGTCACTTTTTATGCCTGGGATACGAGTGACCCCCTTCTCAAGACCTATATGGCGATTTTTCCGCATCTGTTCAAGTCGGTCGATGAAATCAGTCCCGACCTTCGATCACACCTGCGGTATCCGATAGATCTCTTTGATATTCAGGCGTCGCTTTACAATACGTATCACATGACCACTCCGATTGTGTTCTACAACCGCGAAGATGTGTGGGAGATTCCCACCGAATATTATGGGACAGTTGACCGCCCCATTCGCATGCGTCCGTATTATGTGATGGCGCGTTTGCCGGATGAAGACCGCGAAGAATATATTCTTATGCTGCCGGCTACGCCTTCTAACAAACCCAATATGATCGGCTGGATATTTGCGCGCTGTGACGGAGAAAATTACGGACGACTCGTGGTCTATAAATTGCCCAAGGAAAAGCTCATTTACGGGCCGATGCTTATCGAACAACGCATCAATCAAGATACTGATATTTCCCGAGAGATTACGCTATGGGACCAGCGAGGATCAGATGTCATACGCGGCAATTTGCTGGTTATTCCCATCCGCAATTCGTTCATTTATGTCGAGCCGCTTTATTTGCGCGCGTCCCAACACGGTATGCCAGAACTCAAGCGCGTGCTCGCTATTCACGGCGATCGCCTCGCTATGGGCGAAGATCTCAACGATGCCCTCAACAGGGTTTTTGCCAAAAAAACGGGTACGCGAGTTCGGGATACTGAAATTTTGCCAGAAGGCCTCAAAGCACTTGCTCGCCAGGCCTATCGGCAATTTGAAGAGGCTCAAAAGCAGTTGCGCGCAGGCGAGTTCTCCGATTATGGACAAAGCGTTGAGGCATTGCGCAAAACTCTTCGGCGCATGTATGAAAGTGAAGAACAAAATAGACGAGATGAATAGACAGGTCTCAAAGTGGGCCGATTTGCTCACTGAACAACGCAATCCCAATAGCACCCACATTGACCGGTGTTCGACGGCGGATGCATTGCGCCTTATCAACGCCGAAGATCAAAAAGTAGCTCGTGCTGTTGAAGATGTGATAGATGATGTTGCATGTGCTGTCGATCTCGTGGTATCGGCATTTCAAAAGGGCGGCCGCCTCTTTTATGTCGGCGCGGGAACCAGTGGTCGCCTCGGCGTTCTCGATGCGTCTGAATGCCCGCCGACCTATGGCGTGCCACCCGATCTCGTGCAGGGTATTATCGCTGGCGGTATTCCCGCTTTGACGCGTTCGCAAGAAGGCGCGGAAGACTATCCTGAAGATGGCGAAGAAGCACTCAAAGATCGCGGCTGTACCTCTGATGATGTCGTTATGGGTATTGCGGCGAGTGGGGTGACGCCTTTTGTGCTCGGTGCGCTTGAATACGCACAACGCATTGGCGCGAAGGCTTTGTTTTTTTCATGTAATCCGGATGTGGTGGAAAAAGTACGCGCAGATGTTGCGATCGTCCCTGTTGTGGGGCCAGAAGTCATTGCTGGTTCGACGCGTATGAAAGCGGGTACGGCTACCAAGCTCGTGCTCAATATGATTACTACAACGGCTATGATCCGTCTGGGTAAGGTCTATGAAAATCTGATGGTTGACCTCGCGCCGACTTGCGACAAACTCATAGACCGTGCCGAACGCATTTTGGGAATCGTATCTGATCTGACGCCTGAAGAAAGTCGTCGGGTACTCGACGATGCAGAGGGTGATCTCAAAACGGCTATTATCATGACAAAACGGGCTGTCTCTATAGAAACAGCCCGCGATTTACTGCGGCAAAACGATGGCGTTATCAATAAGGTCCTGGTGGATTAAGCCTTGTTTTGTTGCCCTTGATAGAATGCTTTTACCAGACTGTCGAGAAAGTTTTTGGGCTGGCGCACGGCTTCTGCGGTAATGACAAAAGATTGGTGTCCCAACAGCTTTAGCCCATGCCCGTAATCATCGAATAAATCCGGACACACTTCGTCAACTGTTCGATTTTCTTTTGCGGCCTTTTCGGCAAGTGCGCCCAGTGCGTCATCGTCAAAGATGAGTGCGATGCCATAAGCGTCCTGGAATCGCTTGACAAACGCGTTTGTGCCCCGCAGGATCAGTAACTGCTGAAGTGCGTGATCGGGATTTTCAATCACATTTTTTGTGACGTGAAACGAATCGATGTTTGTCGATGGTAATGATTTTTCAAATTTTAGCAATGTGCGTTCACATACGCTGACCAGACTTCGCGCGCCGGTTTGTTCCTGGGCTGCCTGTTCGGCCAATAACTTGAGCGCGTCGTCGTCAAAGGTCAGATCAATGCCATAGGCTTTGAAGTCGCGTTTTTTGCCCAGGATCACCGAACTGGTCTGGCTCTGCAAAATCGCGTAGAGATCGTCAACGTTCAAGGGCGTTAAAACTGCTGTTACGGGCAACCGCCCCACAAACTCAGACTCAAAACCGTATTCGATCAGGTCTTCTGTTTTGGCGTATTGCAAAAGTTCTGTGCGATCCTGTTCGTGAGACATGTCGCGCCCAGATTGAAACCCGACTTTGCCCAGATTGAGACGTTTTCGCACGATGTCATTGAGTCCGCTGAATGCACCGCTTACGATAAACAGGATATTGCGCGTGTTAATTTTTTGACGCTCTACTTTGCCACTGCGCTGAAATTGCATCATGGATTCCATCTGCGATGTGAGGTCGTGCGGTGCTTTGAGATCGACATCGGTTTCTTCCATGAGCTTGAGCAGGTTGCGCTGAACGCCCGTGCGCGATACATCTGGCCCAACCAGATTAGAGGCCGATGCGATTTTGTCTATTTCGTCGATGTACACGATGCCGTATTGCGCCATTTCAATGCTGCCATCGGCTTCGCGCACGAGTTCTCGAATCAGGTCTTCGACATCGCCACCCACATATCCCGTTTCGCTGAATTTTGTCGCATCACCCTTGACAAATGGAACGCCAATGCGTTGTGCAATCAACTTGATCAAATACGTTTTTCCCACGCCCGTAGGACCAATCAGCAGTATATTGTTTTTGATTTGTCCTACATTTTTGCGCGAAAATTCCGGGTCTTCGCGGTCGAGTTTCATGCGATTGTAGTGCGTACATATCTTGGTGGCTAATACTTCTTTTGCTTCGGACTGCTGCACCACATACTCGTTTAGATAAGCCTCCAACTCTTCGGGCTTGAGGTCAAAATCTATGGTTTGTTCTGCGGGTTCTTCCACGCGGGGACCTTCCTGCATCCCGTCAGTTTCCCCTTCGGGAAATACCACCTGATTTCCGTATTTTTCTTCGAGGAAGTTTTTGAGATCTTTTTGCAATTCTGCAGGAGAAAAAGGTCGTTTTTCAGACATAAAAAAAGCTCCAGGGTCAAGGGGCTGGGGATAAGCTCTCAGTCCATCCAGAGTAATAACTGAAAGCACCTAAACAATACCAATACTGCTTCTAACTGTCAAGTTATCATGAGACACAGTTATGAATCTCACTCCACTAACACTGCGCAGATTATGCGATGAATTGCAGCCTCAGATCGACCATCGTCTGATCCGCGATGTGTACCTCGTAGGTCGGCACGATATGTTTTTGCATCTGGGCGATGCGGGATACCTCTTGCTTTCCTCACACCCGAGTCGAAGTTGCCTGATGCTGACGCAACCACCTATTGACGCCCAGCATGTGCGCATCCCCTGGGCGGATCGCTATTTGCGCGGTGCGGGTATTATTGGCATTGAGCATGTTCCCCAAGAACGCATTGTGCATCTCGTGGTTCGCAAGCGCGATCGCATTGGCACAGCTACCGATTCCCGCATTATATGCGAGTTGATCAACAGGTATGCCAATGTTGTTCTCGCAGATATGAAAACGGGACGAATCCTGGGGGCACTCAGGTCCATTCGCGCCCGTCAGAACCGCGTGCGGGAAATATCCCCGGGAAAGATCTATCAGCCGCCGCCAGCACTTGACCGCATGCCACCGGAAAGCGCGAAGCTTTCCTTTTTGATCGATATTCCCCAGGATATGCGCGCAAACGCGCTTGTACAAAATATTGCGGGTCTTGATCTGATATCTGCACGCGAATTGCTTCATATTGCTGGTTTTGTGGAGAAACGCCGGCTTTCCGCCAGCGATCTCGCAAATTTTGCAGAGATTATTCGTGCCTTTTTTGCGAATCCGCCATTTTATGACGGGGGCCTGCGCGTGCGCGAAGGGGATAATCACAACGCGATTTGTGCTCTTGATGTTCGGCATACGCAGATAGAACAAGCGTATAGTACGCTCAGCGAAGCCATATCGGATGTTGTGGCGTGTGAAGTTCAGGCTGAAGCACTTAAAGGGCGACAGAAAAATATCGAGAAGGATGTGAAAAATCGCCTGACCGTCTGCGAGCGGAAAATTGCGCGTATCCGCGCAGATATCGACGATGCGAGCAATGCAGATTTGTATGAAAAGATGGGGAATGTGCTGATGTGCCACATCGCGCAGATTCCTCCGAATCTCGATACTATCACGTTGCCCGATGTGTTTAGTCCCTCCAGTGGGGATATGGTTATTCCCCTCAATCCGCGACGCACGGCTTCGGAAAATGCCAGCGCGTATCTCAAGCGGGCGCGGAAAGCGAGAAAAGGCGCGCCTATTCTCGCCAAACGCCTCGTGGCCGCGCAGAGGGAAAAGGATGAAATCCAGCAGTACATAGATCGCCTCAATACTGTCCGTTCAGAAGTTGAGTTCGATGAGATACGACAGGAACTGGAAGACGCACGCTTGATCAAGGCTCCAAAAAAGAGACCGCAAGTCAGGTCTAAACGCCAGAGCGGCGATATCCATCCCAGGCGGTATCGCACACGGGATGGTTGGCGCGTGCTGGTGGGGCGGAATAATACGGAGAACGACAAGCTTACCAAAAGTTCAGGTCGCGACGATCTCTTTTTGCATGTTCACGGATGTCCGGGATCCCATGTGATTCTCAAACGCGATGGCAGAGCGGATCGCCCTTCTCGAAAAACACTTGAAGAAGCAGCCAGTCTGGCGGCTTACTGGAGCAAAGCGCGGGGTGCCCAAAGCGTGCCGGTCAATTATACGGAGGTGCGCTATGTGCAAAAGCCGCGCGGGGCACCGCCGGGCCTGGTGACTATTCGCAACGAAAAAACCGTGATGGTCTCGCCTCGTGAACTCAAGCGCGAGGATGGGGAATATTCGTAAAATTTTTTAATTTTTCAAGGGAGATATTGTGTCGAGAAAGAGGGTGTTAATTACAGGTGCAGCAGGGCGAATTGGCGTGGTGCTCACAGATGGTTTGCACGAGCGGTATCAACTGCGAGTGCTTTACAATCGCACGATTTTAGATCAGAAATACGACGAGGAAGTGATGGTGGGAAATATTGCGGATCTGGAGAAGATGGAAGAGGCCGTGGATGGAATGGATGCGGTGGTTCACATGGCGGGCAATCCGTCGGGTGGGGCGACGTTTGAAGAAACAGTTGAGGCGAATATTATTGGTACCTACAATATTTACGAGGCGTGCAAGCGGAGGGGGGTGAAGCGGGTGATTTTTGCCAGTACAAATCACGTTACGGGCATGTATGAGAAGAAGGGACCGATTTATACGACCTGGGAAATGCCCGTGCGTCCCGATAGTTATTACGGCGCGAGCAAAGCGTATGGCGAAGCGTTGGGACGGTATTATGTCGATGAATATGGTCTGTCTGTGATTTGCCATCGCATTGGGTCTTTTCAGCCCGTTTCTTCTGTTCAGAACCGAGGCAGTGACCGTATTTTGTCGTCCTGGCTGAGTTATAAAGATACAGTGCAGTTGACCTGGCGAAGTATTGAGGCGCCGGAGAAAATTGATTTTGCGATTTATTACGGTATTTCGGGCAATACGCGAGCGTATTGGGATATTCAGAATGCACGCGAAGAGATCGGGTATGATCCCGTGGATAATGCCGAGGATTATGTGTAGGGGCGAGGCATGCCTCGCCCGATTTTGCCCTTGACCGCTGATTGCTGAGACGCAATCAGCGGTTTTTTTTATGCGAGGTCGTGCATGCGTTTGGCCGATGTTATGGTGTTGTGAAGGAGCATGGTGATGGTCATGGGACCAACGCCGCCCGGGACGGGTGTGATGGCGCGCGCTTTTTTGCTGATGGCTTTGTAATCGACGTCGCCAACGAGGCGATAACCCGTTTTTCTGGATTTGTCGGGTACCCGGTTGACGCCTATGTCGATTACGACTGTGCCGTTTTGTACCATATCGGCAGTAATGGTGTTGGGGTGCCCTGTCACAACAATGAGGATATTCGCCTGACGGGTGAAGTGGCCGAGGTCGCGCGTACCAGTATGGCATAAGGTGACGGTGGCATTTGTGGCTTTTTGCGAAAGGATGTTGGCGAGTGGGCGGCCCACCAGGGTGCTGCGCCCCACGATGACGACGTGTTTGCCCGCGACTTCAAAGTTGCCGCGTTTGAGGATTTGTTGCACGCCATGAGGCGTGCAGGGCAAAAAGCCTTCTTCACCGCGCATGAGGCGACCGAGGTTGACCGGGTGGAGACCATCTACATCTTTGTCGGGGGATATGCTGTTGAGGGCAGTTTGTTCGTCAAAGCCTTCGGGTAGGGGAAGTTGAACGAGGATGCCGTGAATGGTGGGGTCATCGTTGAGTTGTTTAATGGTGTCGAGAAGGTGGGATTCGGGCTGGTCGGCTGTCAGGGTGTGTTCAATAGAATATATGCCGATGTCTGCACAGGCTTTGCGTTTGCCTTTGATGTAGGATATGGATGCCGGGTCGTCGCCGACGAGTACGACCGCGAGGCCAGGGGTGAGGTTGTGGTTTGTTTTGAGACTTTTGACTTCTTCAGCCATTTCTGCGCGCATGGTTTTGGACAGGTCTGTGCCGTTTATGATTTTTGCCATGATCGCTTTCTCCCATGTGAATGCCCAAAACAAAAATACGCCCGGGCGATGTGATTGTTTTCAGCCCAGGCGGTCGGCAGGTGATATAGTCCAGTGCTTCCTCGTGGTTATTTCCACTTTTCCGCCAGTTACACTGGAGATTTCTGTAAATTTAAGGGATTTTGGCAGACAATCCAAATTTTTTTTGGGTTATATTTTTCAAAGAGAAATTGGATGCTCGAAATCGCTTTCCATTGTTTCGGGGAGTTGATAGACGTTGCCTTTTTTGTCGGAGAAGTAAAGGCAGGATTTGGATGCTTGTCGCGCATTGCCGTCAGCCCACAGAGCGTAGAAATCGGGATGTACATTGACCGGGCTTCGGGCATAGGTGTGGTTGCGGGTGCTGTTTTGCGTGAGTTGTTTGACGCGCTTCCACGTTTGCCCTTTGCGTTCCCACATTGCCATTTCCCCACCGGGATTGTAGGGTTGTGGTCCGGTTTCTGTGGGGGCAATGACGCGCCATGTGCCATCTGCTTCGAGGTAGAGGGATCCCATGTCGTAGTTGCTGTCGGATATGGTGATGGGATGGGCGTGCCAGTCGCTCCCGGTCCATTGCAATAGGGTCCAGGTGCGCGGGCCATTTTCCGGGCCCGATTCATAACCTTTGCTGGTGATGACGAGGATGACGGGATTTCCCTGTGGGTCGAGGCGAATGTCTTTGAGATAGACTTTTAGTCCTTCGGCTGCGTAATCGCGCACGAGGGCGTTGTTGTGTGGGGTTGTGAGCGGAATTTCGACGGGTTCACCGGCTGCGTTTTGCCAGGTTTGTCCAAAGTCGGGGGTTTCGAGATAGTAGAGGTTGGTGCGCCAGTTGAGACCGAGAGGGTCGGGATGATAGTTAAAGGCTGTGACGGCTTTTTGGCTGGAGCATATACTGATTTGATAATGTCCTTTTTCGATGGCGGCCAGGCGCGTCCATTCAGACCATTTGACGCCGTTGGGGCTGGTTGTGAAGAAGAGGGTGCGGTCGGCCGGGTCTTTGTAGCGCGTGACAAAGTTGATGAAGCCACGACCGGGTAAGTGCCAGGTTTGCATGTAGGAGAAGTTGTCCATGGGCTGTTCTGCGCCATTGAGGCGATAGGTCGCGTCAATTTGTTCAAATGCGTCGATGTCGTAGGGTTTTGCGCTTCGGTGGATATACGAGGGGCGCGATAAGCCGTGTGCGGTTGAGAAGATCCAAATATAGCCGTCGTCGTCTATGGAGATGACGGGATTGTCGTGGGCGTCGGCTGTGTTTTTGTCGAGGAGGATGGTCGGACGGGGTACTTGTCGGGTTTTGTGGTCGAAGTAGGAGATCATGTGCAGGAGAAAACCGCTGCGATTGCG
>JAPPIE010000198.1 GCA_028874765.1 Gemmatimonadota bacterium | reverse complement strand
CCCCAAACCACGTGCGCCCGTGTCCGCCGTGAACAATCAAACCAATATTGCGCTCTGCAGCCCATCGCCAGCCGATCAACTCAAACGGAACCGTGCGAAAATTGTGTTCCCAGAACACCCCCAGTATTTTCTCCCCCTCATAAGGGAGGTTCACCAGTGTGCGAAATGCCCCAAATGTCGATAACCCGTCCAGCAGCCCGGCATCCAAAATCTCAAAACGCTGCCTGGGCAACGTCCCTGCAAACGCACTGCCAACAACGCGCACATCGAGCACATTGGGCAACAAACGTCGCTTAAACAGCGTCTCGATACGCCAATCCAACAGCATTCGAACCTGTGTAAAATCAAAATCACTACCAAATCCCGGCCGACTGTGTTCAATCTCCAATATAATTCTTCGTTGCCTGAAAATAAACGCGAGTCCCGAATTTCTATCCTCGATATCCGCTCGTAAAAACACAGAACGCAAATTGCCCGGATCAATCTTCGGATTGGGCCGTTGCACATCAATATCCCCACTAAAATGCCAATTCGTCGTCTTCTCCACCGAACTGTGTTGCGCGACATTGATCCCACCGCTCAACCGCACACCCGTCTTTTGCGGACGACCAAACCGATAGCCCGCAGTGCCCCTTACACCCTCGCGCCAGAAAAAATCAAAATAATCCTCTAAACCATCAATTTGCTGAAAACTGGCCTTAAACCGGCTATATAATCTCGACCGATAGCGCGTACCTGTCCCGCGAAATCCCTCAAGCGAAACAAATCCCTTTTTGTCCGCTCCCCAGCGGACCGTTGCCTTGCCGTCAAAAGACCATCGTTTCAAACCAAAATTATACGCACCTCCACCTGCAAAAACCGATCGGCTTTGACGCGATCTCGAAAAAAATTTTGAGCCCAGATGCCCACCATCCACGCGATTGAACCACACCTCGGGTTTGAATCGAAACGGCAACTTGCGTCCCTTCTTACCATCCTCCTCATTCTTCTTTTCCTCGTCATCCTTCACAAAGCGCGCCAAAAATCCCTTCGGCTCATACACTTTATCCAGCGTCATCGTGCTGTCAATGCGCGCATAAGCCTCTTGCTCGATATCATCCAACGGCACGGCGAGTGCTGTTTGGGCCAACAAACTATCCTGTTCCACACGCGCGGAATCCACCACCACAATACGATCCTGATCATAAAGCGAATCGGGCAACGCGACATTCACCTCATACCCCGTCAAACGAGAAATGCGCTGCCTCTCAAACGGCGGAAATTTTAAACCAACCATTCCAACTTTAACATTTATATCCGACTGATATCCCACTGGCAAATAGTAATCACCACCGAAATTGCTAAACTGCTGGCGCATAGTAATATTCAATTCGCGAATAGGCGGTGGAAACAAAAACGCCCGATTTGGCGTCAATTCCACCTCCACGAGCGCGTACACACTATCGAGCACAGCCACGCGACCATTAAAAGCCGTCTTGAGGCTGTGTTTGGGTTTCACATCAATATCGTAAATAATGCGATCATCCATTTTGCGACGGCCTGTGAGCACAAAATCATAGTGCGCCAATGCATCGGGATGCGTAACGCCGATCAAACGATGACCGAAGAGTCCAGTTTCATCATCGTACAAATTCACACCTGCAGCCGCGGGCAGTGTAATCCCCAAATCCAAATTCTCTGTCTCCCGTTTGTCCTTAACGACCTCCCGCCATCCCTTTTTTTTATCCCAAAAACCATCGGACAAGCTCTCGATAATCGCGACAATCTCAGTATCTTTGTACAAAACAAACCGCGAATATGCCTCAACGCGAAACGTCTCCAGACTATCCCACCACGTTTGCTTCTGCGCGATGACCTTACGCATAATATTGGGACCCATATCCTCAGCCGTCACCACGAACGTCTCCAGCTCAATCGGCACAGGCTCCAGAGCAAAATCGCGCACATCGGCTGTGTCCTCCGTCACATGATACTGCTGCGACCGATAGCCGATATAGCGCACCTCCACCACCGCGGGAAGAGAGCGCAAAGACAGCACATACTTGCCCTCGGTATTTGAAATCGTACCGTCATACACCCCCAGAACATGCACCGTCGCAGCGGAAAGCGGCTCCCCTGTTGACGCATCGGTCACAGTGCCCTGGATCACCTTTGCCTGCACCGGCGTAGCTAGCAAAAGAACGGCAAAAAACCACACCCATCGCATTGTCATAGTCTGTTTTTTCAACTCTTCTCCTTTTTATGCCTTCGGCGACTATTTAAGCAATTGTATTGCCATCTCTATAACCGAGTCTCTCCCCATAACACTATCCGAAGGTGAGACCGCAACGGGAATATCTGGTGGAACACCAATATCTTCATACAGAACATTGTCAGCCGAAGACCACTTTCCCGTGGAGACTTTATATTCCCAACCATTGGGCAATTTCTTACGGGTAGGACTCCCCTGGCCTCCAAATGTCGTGTCTCCAACTGTTCTAACATAGGGAAATTGTTTCATCGCCAGCACGAAATATTCTCCAGAACTTATTACTTGTCTATCTGTGAGTACAATAATGGATTTGGTAAATTGTTTGTCTCCAGCAGGCTTGACATATTTTTTTGTAATACGACCAAAATCTGAATGCCGAGACCCATCGCGCCTTTGTACAAGAGCGGACACTCTCTTCTGGTCTGCAAAGCGTCCCACTATCGCATCCACGTTGCGGCTACTTCCTCCGTTATTGCCTCTTACATCCACAATTAAACCCTTATGATCAAAAAATTCGCTCACAATAGGGTCTATCGCCTCTACCCAGGCGCGACCATTCTTGCTGCTAAAAGACGCGATGTGTAAATAGCCTATCGCATCAAAAATTTGACCAGAAGTAAAAAGACCATTCCCTGTGGTTTGAAATCCAGCGTTCAAGTATTTACGCTTCACAAAATCCAAATTTAGAGTTCCTCCAGGTCGTCTATTTGCAGAGTTGAAATTCTTGAACGGCATGGTTAGAGTAACGTGAACGTCATTTAAGTGAGTTAGCATTGAAGATAAAATAGCAAAAAGCTCAGCATTATCCGTCTGGTCGGTCACTTGTGGCGCATAGATGTCATACAGAGCTTGCCAATTGACATTTTTGGACAGAAAAAAAACATAATGGCGGTCAAATTCGTTCCATAAAATTTGTAAATTTTTCTCAGGATCAGAGTCAACCTGAGTTTCGTTAAGCAACATAGGCAAGATGTGTTGGGCTTGTTCATAGTCTTGCTCGGCAGCCTTGCGAACCCACTTTACAGCCTCCTCTCGGTCTCGCTCTACACCCCAGCCCTTGTAATACATATGGCCAAGAAGGTACTGCGCTCTGTCTAATCCTTGCTCGGCAGCCTTGTGAACCCACTTCACAGCCTCCTCTTCATCTTGTCCCACAGTCTTAACTTTGTAATACATTTCGCCGAGGTAAAACTGGGCTTTGGCATGGCCTTGCTCGGCAGCCTTGCGAAGCCACTTCTGTGCTTCCTCACTGTCTTGACCTACGCCCTGGCCTTTGTAACACATATAGCCAAGAAGGTACTGAGCTTTGACATCTCCCTGTTCGGCAGCTTTGCGAAGCCACTTCACGGCCTCCTCACCGTCTTGATCTACGCCCTGGCCTTTGTAATACATATAGCCAATGAAGTACTGTGCTCCGGCATGGCCTTGCTCAGCGAGTGGTCGCAATTCTTTGAGTGCCGTCGCGTAGTCACCCCGGTTATATGCCGTCCTACCATCCTGATAGTCCCCCCACGC
Source organism: Gemmatimonadota bacterium (assembly GCA_028874765.1). Classification (GTDB taxonomy): domain Bacteria; phylum Latescibacterota; class UBA2968; order UBA2968; family UBA2968; genus VXRD01. The sequence continues at coordinate 8,576 of JAPPIE010000198.1, read as the reverse complement.
CGATGGCGCAATGATCAGACACAGCGCCAGAATGAAAAGCAAGCACCGCAAGATTGCATGATACGCAGGGGATTCAGTTCGCCGTTCATTCTCAGTCATCGCAAAACTCCCCTATTTTGAGGTTGGGATTTTGGCAGATTCCCGATGATAGTTGCACAATTCGGACTTTATATTTCCGCGCGTTTTTCATACATCACAAGCCCAATGACCATAAAGATGACACCCATCAGAATGGTATAAAAATAAGGAGCTACACTCGTTTCCAGAAAAATGAACCTTCCATTATAAGTAAAAGGAAGCGCCTGCATCTGTAAAATTGTAAAAACCCTCAGACCTTCAAGCGCGAAGAATCCAAAAAGAAAAAATACAAGAAAAGAAGCAACCGCAGCCAGTCTCCGATACCGCTTAACTGAAAACTTCACTCCCTCCATCCCTATCACAATGCCAAAAATAAAAATCATATAAATCACGAGTATCAAACTCGCTATAGGAACAAAATCAAAAAATGGCATACGCTCTACTCCAAATATAAACTTAGCCTCTGACGCTATCAGCAGGTCGGCGATATGTGTCATCGATAAATACACACTGCCAATAACAATCCCACCCCCCACAAAGCCTACACTCGCGACCGCAGCGACCTTTGCCAGAATCACCGTGTATTGCGAAACTGGAAGGGCAAACATCTGATAATGCGTTTCGGATTGCCATTCGGCGTTACAGGTGTGCGCCAGCAAAAAAGGCAGACTCAGAACGAGGATAGTTTTTGCCAGACTGACGGGCCACATAATACCTATCAGGGAGTTGCTGATCTGAATATATCTTTGTATGAATTCGTCAGACGCAATATTTTCTTCCGAAACAAAACGTTCAGACGAAACATTTGCCACTCGGATAAGCCCATAAGTATTCATTCCAAAAACTAAAAGAAGCAAAAAGAAAAAACGGATTTTATGTGCCTTAAGTTCCTTCACATATAATGCAAAAAATGGTTTCATGGCATATTCCTTGAATGCACTGGATCGCGGTCCAAGCATGCCCCTGCACGTTTTAAGCAGGGGACATGCCGCGAATGACGGGCGGGCACGGGGGCACCGCCCCTACATTGGACTGAGATAGAGATCCCCTACATCGCCACCATCTCAAACATCTCTGAAAGCGACTCTCCGCGTTCCTCTCTCAGCGCATCTGCATTGCCAGAAAGCGCGATCTCGCCCTCTTTCATAAACATTACATCTTCGATATACTCGCCCACTTCATGGACCAGATGCGTCGAAATCAAAATCGTCTGCTCGCCAAAGCGAAACTCGCTAAACGAGGCTTCGATAAGGCGTTTGCGCGACGGGGGATCAATACCGGATAGCGGTTCATCCAGCAAAACCAGATCACTGGGCCAGGAAAACGCACACACCACCTTGAGCCGTCCTTTTTGCCCCCGCGAAAGCGCGCCCACCTTCTTATCGCCATCCAGCCCCATAAAACTCAGCAAACTGCGCGACTTATCCATATCCCACCTGGGATAAAAACGCGCCAGAAATTCCACCTGCTCCATCACCTTCATCCAATCGTAAAACGGATTGACCTCCGCCAAATAAGCCACATGCTGTCGGGTCTTCACACTCACCTCTTGCCCCATCACCTCCGCGGTTCCCCGAGACGGGCGGGTCAAACCAGCCAGAATGCGAAACAAAGTACTCTTCCCACTCCCATTCTCGCCCAACACACCTTGCACGCGCCCGCGCTCAACCTGAAAAGAAACACCGCGCAGTGCCCACGCGCCCGGATATCGCTTCCACACATCTCGAACATCGATCATCATGTCAAACCCTCCTCTATCTCGTGCAACAAATCGGCAATTTGCCCGCTGGAAAGATCCAATTCTCCAACCTCTGCAACAAACCGCGCTACAGCACTCTGTACCAACGCCCGCTTCTCAGCCTCAATCTTTTTCCCATCCTCCGTAACAAACGAACCCTGTCCGCGCCGCGTAAAAACAAACCCCTCCCGCTCAAGCTCTGCATAAGCCCGCGCCATCGTATTGGGATTCACGCCCATTTCCTTCGCCATATCCCGCACCGAAGGCAACTTTGAACCCGGCGAATAAACCCCACGCACAGAACGCTTTTTGATCTCGCCGATAATTTGCAGATAAATAGGTGCATTTGGATCAAACTCATAAGGTGGCATACAAATGCCTCCTGATTCTTTGTACGGTCATAGATCGGACCTCATATTTCCGCGCGTTTTTCATACACAACAAGTCCAATGATCATAAAGATAATACCCATCAGAATTGTATAGACAAAAGGTGCTAAACCAATTGTAAAGTTAGCAGGAGTAGGCATTGAAATTTGCCCTGAAAATTCAAAAAACTTTATGCCTTGTGGTAAAAGCTGGCCATATAAAAATACGGCAATTAAAAAAAAAGTAATCGCAGTCAATCCCCGATACCGCTTAACCGCGAACTTCACTCCCTCCATCCCGGTCACAACACCCAGAATGAAAACTATAGATGTCACAAAAATCAAGCCAATCACCAAAGCAACACGCGGAACTGACATCAACTCCATTGTGCTGTCTAAAAATCCGACCTTACGCCCTATCCATAAATACAAGCTGCCAATCACAAGCCCTACACCTACACCTACAATGCCCTTACTCGCAACCACAGCGACTTTTGCCAGATTCACTATGTATTGTGGAACCGGCAGTGCAAACATCTGATAATGCGTTTCGGATTTCCATTCGGTATTGAAGGCATGCGCCAGCAAAAAGGGCAGACTAAAAATAAGGATAAAAGCAGCCAGCATTGACATTGGTCCCCAAAAATAAGAGAAATTGTTGGACTGAAAAACCTGGGGATCAATATCGCCGAAGGACTTTATTATGTACAGAATGTGCAAAAAATATTCCAATTGAATCAACCCATAAGCATTCATCCCCACAATCAAAAGAAAAAAGAAGAAAAAAAGGATTTTATGCGCTTTGAGTTCCTTTACATACAGCACAAAAAATGGTTTCATGTCAAACTCCATTGAAATCGGTGAAACGTGAGACGTTAAAGGCATTCCCTCTTACTTCTTACCGTCCTTCAACAATTCAAGGACTACGTTGAGTAACAAATCATGATACTTTGGTTCGTCGGGAAATTCAACGTGAACATCAGGTGATATACCCTTCCCTTCAAACGGGTCTCCATCGGCGTCAAAGCCACCCCTGACGAAATATAGGTCACACCATTCGACAAGTGTACGGGTTTCGAATCGCCCAAACTGCTTAGGATAAATTTCCGGAGAGAAGAGTAGAGGGATCAATATATTGACCAGGAGAAGGCCAAGGCGTTGCACATCAAGTGAGGACGTGCATTCTATGTGGTCGAGGAACGCCGGGCAGACGGGAGTAGGGTACGGTCCTAAGTGGTGGGGGCCACACCACTCCAGCACCGATAACATTAGGGGATGCCTGGCAAGTTTACAGGAATAGCCAACCCAACCGAACCAGAGAGTTGTTTATGCTGGATATGGTCGCCAAGATATGACTGGTTCACCGTAACGTATCTTGTCTTGAAAGTCAGCAGCCAGCCTTTCCACAGATTGTAGCCGAACCCTGCGCCGAAACCCAGGCCCGCAAGTGAAAGAGAAGTTTCCTTGTGATCAAAGCCTATAATAGAAAATCCATATTCGAGAAAACCGGTCCATGAATTAGTTAATTCAAAGGAATGATAAACGAGGAGATGTGTTAGCAGAATCATTGTGTCGCCTTCCCTGATCAGGCTATTTGGGCGAACCGAGGTTTTGGCTCCGCCGTGGGCTAAATAAACACCAGTGGTACTTCTATCCCCGATAACGAAAGGTTTCCACACACCGAATTCGATCGTAAGAGACTGCCCGGTGGATTGCTTGAAGCTGGATAAAGCACCCGCTCCCATTGAAAAATAAAAGTCGCTTCGCTCTTCTGCTAAGACGCTTCCGGATACAACAAGCCCAAGGAGGGAAATAAGTCCTTTTCTGATCGCTTTCATTGAATAAATCCCCTTTTGCTCACCGGGCGATCAGCACCGTCACTAGATGCGGCTCGGTGGTAGATGGATAATGATAATGCATGAGGATATCCTGCTTGCCGTCCTTGTTGAGGTCCACCACCAGACATATTCTTCGTTGGCATGGTGACCGACACCTTTTGAGGCCGCCGGGAGAACAAGTCCACCCCCGGCGCGCCGAGAAAGACGCGCAATTCTTTCCGGCCCTGCTGTACCAACAGGTCCGAGCGTCCATCGCCGTTTACATCGCCCACCCATCACCGCCGGGAAGAACATGCTTTCGCTTCTCGCGGCGCTACCCCACTTCCGCTCTCCAGCTACGGCCACCACGAAACACCGACGGTGAGCCGAGCCGATTCAGCGTGGATGTCGAGAAATTTGTGCAAATGTTCGCTCGTCCCGCCATCCGAGATATTGTCAACCTCGACGTCTTTGAAATATCCCTTGCCCAACTTAAAGTTCACGTCGAGGGCCCACGCCTTAGACAGATAAATGGCGAGTCCGCCTCCCAAGCTGAAGGACGGTAAACCGCTGAAGTCGGTGGTGGTCCGTTCCCCGTTCTTGAGAACGTCGCTCACGGGCCAAAATGTAAGGGCAAGGTCGCCATAGGGGACCCACCGGCGACTATTGGCCAGGTGCAGCCTCACCCCGTAGTCAATGTGGGCGAATGTCACTTTGTCGAATGCATCGAATTCCTGGATGTCGATGTCCGCATACGAACCGGACGCGTACAGTGTGACGATTCTGTTGAAGCTATAGCCGACCCGAGGGCCCACTAGTACTCCTCTGTCACTCGGTTTGTTCTCGAAGGAGACGGCGTTCCCTCCGAGAACAAAACCGAATACCCACCCTTGAGTCGTGAACTGCTGAGCGCTGCCGTCGACAACGGACCCGAGGCAGAGCAGGACCGAGAACAGCATTGTAGCGAGTGCCTTGATCATGTGCGTTATTCCTCCGTGCGCTTTTTGCTCACCGGGCGATCAGCATCGTCACTCGATGCGGCTCGGTGGTAGATGGGTAATGTAAGAGCATATCCTGCTTACCGTCCTTGTTGAGGTCCTCCAGCCAGGCATATTCCTCGTTGGGCATGGTGACCGACACTTTTTGAGGCCGCCGGGAGAACAAGTCCGGCCCTGGCACGCCGAGAAAGACGCGCAGTTCTTTCCGGCCCTGCTGTACCAACAGGTCCGAGTGTCTGTCGCCGTTCACATCTCCAATCAGCACGGTTGGAAAGTGTGCCGCCGCTTTTTCCCCTGACTCGCCGAGCGAGGTCGTTCTAATTTTTCGTCTGGCGTTCGGTTTGTCGGGATAGGTAGCATCTTCCATGCAGTAGAAGTGGAGATCCATCGACACGGAACGAGTCAGCAACGCGCTGACAAGCATGCCGATAGTCTTAAATATTCCGGGATTGATGATGGTGAACATCACGTCGGTCTGGCCGTCATGGTCGATATCGTGCGGCTCCAGTCCGAACGGGATGCCGTCTGAGTGAATCACGGCACCGATATCTGGCGAGAAGAGAGTGCGGTCATGCGTCAGCGCGCCGAAATGCACCTCATAGGTGGAATGCATGCTCCACAGTTCGGATGTCTGTCCCAAGAAGCGGCTGCTCCCGCTCTCCAGCGAAAAAACTACGAGGTCTGCGACGCTGTCGCCATTCATGTCGGTTAGCGAGTGCAGCACCCGCCCTGTCATGTCTCCGCTCGCTGCGTGATCTTTACGCCGCTGGCGAACCCCCTCTGGCGCAACGAGCGAACCGAGATCATCGGAGTCGAATGATACATCGGTAGTGAAGATTATGGGCACCGATGCAAACAGCCCACGCTTGTCCTGGAGATGAACCTCGAAGTGGTCCTCATTCCAGAACACCAGGTCGCCAAGGCTATCTTGGTTGTAGTCCACTTCGTGGACACGTCCCTGAGCCCAGGGATTGTATCGATATCCGTCGTCCCCGTAGATTCTATCCATCTCAATAGAAGGACCGATCTTTACCGGATCAGCGAACGCACCGTCGCTCATCTGGATGAACACCCAGAAGCCATCGACATCCGGCACGACCAGATCGTCGCGTTCGTCTCCATTCACATCCCGTGTGACATCTATATGGGAGATTTGGCCCTGGAGAGGAGGACTGAAGTTTGAAGTAATCTTCATCAGTGCGCGTTCTGTCGCCGATTCGGGATCGAACCAGTTCAGGCGGCCGGGCTCGTACGTAATCAACCGATCATGTCCACCGATGTTGGCTACATCGACGAACAACACTTCGGAACGCAACGTTGCGTCGAGTATCGGCACCCAAGTGTCGTCGCCGAACGCGTAGATGTGCAAACGGCGGTCGTTGTTTTCGTCTATGTTCACCACGACAAGTTCCGCGATGGTGCTACCGAGAAGAAATCCTGTCAAAACGGTTCGGTGTTTCGCAGAGCCGATGACGACCTCGTACTGCTCGAAAGTGAATTCGCTGGCAACAGGCTGTATCGGCTTGACCTCTTCGCTGAACAGACCCGAGTATCCCGATAAGAATACTGCAAAAAAAGACAGACTCTGAAGAAAAAATCTAAAAATAGGCATGTATTCCTCCTCCTAAGTAAACGCCTGCAAGATCCTTAGGTTGAGATCGGATTTTTTTCCTACCAAATCCTTGACCAATTTCCACATTTAGGCCGAGCGGAATTCCCCCAAGTGAAAACACAAGTTCGCCTCCAAAAGCAAGTCCACCTGCTAATGTTGTGGATTTGACAATCTCTTGACTCAGATCTTGCTCTTTTTTATCTCGCCAGCCACCTTCTAAAGAAAAATAAAGTCGAGATATAATCCACCTGCTTTGATGATCAAATATAGCATATGAAACGCCAGCACCTAACATATGGTCACTATCCTGACCATTGAGAATAAAACGTCCAACGGTTTGAAGATATACAGGTGCCAGTCCGGTATAGCGAATACTGATTCCACCAAATGCGGGTGTAGCTCCCTGAAGTCCGATACCGAAACTTTTGGTAAGATCAGTTTTTTGCGCCTGAGCCGAAAAACTGAAGGTAAAAATAAAGCAAAGGCAGATTAGGCAAGAAATTGAGCGTAGCATTGCATCCCCTCCGTCTATTTGAATAGATGAAAATCCGTTAGAAGCAGTTTTAAAAATCCTGACTATCTTTGAACAATTGATCGGTGTCTGCCATCCGTCCGACCGGAATTAGTACGCGGTCAGATCTGCAGGACTAAAAAATATCGAGTAGTCATTTGACCCTCCAATCGAGTGAAAAATCAGCGGCGTATTAGTGTTCTACCTAAATAATACACTCAAACAATTCGCATGTCAAGCGGAAAAATAAAAAAATCCTCAAAACCCGAAGGCTCTAAGGATTTAAACATCGATATAGTGTATCGTGCGAGAGAGTCGGGAAAAGGATTTCCCTCCTACTTCAACATCTGGATCGCGGCTGAAACCATGCCGCGATGACACACGGGACGGCACAGGGGCCGTCCCCTACAACAACATACCGCGATGACAGCCAAATTATATCATTGTCCCTGCCACATCCTGGCCCGGGTCATAAAAATCGAGGAATCTTGCCGCCACTCTCCATAGCCGATGCGTTGGTCATCCGTCAGATAATTGATCTTATCATCGATACAAGCAGCCAAATCCGCATCCTCCACACCAAGGGAAAAGCCACCATACTCAACCGCCGCATCAAGCGCCGTCACCACAAACGCACCACCCGAAGCGTGAACCGCATCGCGGTTGCCGATCTCTCCTCGCGCCAGGGCATCTACCCTACCAGACGCAAGCGCACCGAGTAATTCCTCTTCCCCCAGATAAACCACCTGCGGCATCGTATCTACAGCCGGAAAAATGCGCTGCCTGCCCTCGAGGTTCGGCGACGCGCCAGCAGCAGTGATAAAATAATCTGCACTCCCATCGGCGACCACCGTATCCGTTTGCGTTTCAACGCGCACACCCTCAGCGAGTACACCATCGGCATTGACCAGACCTGTCAACACCAGCAAACGGGCCTCACCCGTCGTACTCGCCAGCACGCCCACGCGCACATCGCTCGTCAAATCATCGTGACTGGCCCAGCGCGCCCCATCTTCGACACGCACCAGAAGCGACTGCCGAAACGCAATATGCCCCGAAGTAAAAGTCACTACCTCATTACCCATCTCATCGCGGGTTCGAGAATCGAGAATCGTAATACCACCGCCGACAACATCGTATTCCGGACCAGCCGACAACAGCCAGATATTGGGCCATATATCAATACCCTTTCGGGAAAACGACAACCCCGCACCATCCATCGCTTCCAGCGCCGTCAACAAATCCGCCTCATAACCCACATGCGTATTAAACCCCGCAGAATTCGGATCGGGGTCAGCACTGGAACTAACCGGCGCAAAAAAAGCGAAAAAACCAAAATTAAGCACGCGATCCGCGCAAGCCGAAGACGGAGACATCACATGCGCCCTCCCCCCAACGGACAAATTGACCACCACCTCATCACCGGCATTAATCGGAATACTCGTCCACAACCCA
>JAPPIE010000155.1:10083-12374 GCA_028874765.1 Gemmatimonadota bacterium | reverse complement strand
CCCGGGCAGGCGCATTGCGAGGGGTACTTTCAAGGTGCATTCATACATCCCGTGGTGATCAAAATAGCAATCGTGCTCGTCGAGGGTCTCGCCGTGGTCGCCGTTGATTACGATTAGGGTATTATCTCTCAGGCCCAGTTCATCAACACGGGTGAGCAGGCGCTGGATACACGCATCCATATAGGCGATTTCACCGTCGTATTGCGCCACCACAAAATCGGCGTCGGTAATGCCCGGCGGCATCCAGCTCAAATGGAAATCTCGAAACGGCTTAAATGCTTTTACCGGTTCCATGGTGGTTTTGGACGGGTCGCACGGGTCTTTGCTGTAGAACATCGAATCGTACGGTGGCGGCGGCAAATAGGGCGCATGCGGATCCATGTGTCGCAAAAACAGGAAAAACGGTTTGTCGCCCGCGGATAGGCGTTCCAGTTCGGGCAATGTCACTTCGTTGAGCAATTCGGCTTTGTGCAGCGGACGTTCGTCCCAACTTCCCCACGCTCTGAAGTTCACATATTCATCAAATCCGCGAGAACTCGGATTTCCCGTAAAGCCCACACACACGGTTTCATAGCCCTCTCCACTCAAAATTTCGGGCAAGGTAGTGACATCTTCTGTCAATCCGCCGCGGTGGCGCAGTGCCACGACATCGGTGGAAAAACAATCCATGCCCGTGAGCATTGACGCATAAGCCGGTGTGGTGGGAATATGCGCGCTAAATGTGTTTTCGAACAAGACGCCCTGTGTGGCAAATTTGTCGATGTGCGGCGTCGTGAGCCGATTATAACCATAACAACTCATGTGATCGGACCACAAACTATCGATTCCAAATAAAATTACATTCTGTTTTGCCATGCTATTCTCCAATTAAAAATTTTCGACAATTTTTCTGAATCCATCGCCATAAGCTTTCAGGGTTCCATCTGCATCGTGATCGCTTCCTGGCTTGTGGATTACTTCCACGGAAAAGAAGCCGTCAAATCCGGCATCGTGCAATAATTTTAGGGGCGTGACATAGTCCAGGTCGCCTTCGCCCAGGGCGACTGTTGTAATTTTTCCATTTTCGGTGTCATAACGCCCGTCGTGTGCGTGCAGGTGTTTGGTCATCGCACCAATCGTCTGCATGGTTTCTTCGGGGCGTTCCATGTGGCGCTGCGGGTGCATTAGGTCCCACAAGATACCCAGATTGGGATGATTTACCTTTTCTACCACTGCACGTACTTGTGTCGAGACACACCACTCGTCGTGCGTTTCCATCATTACTATGACGCCGCGTTCGGCTGCGTGGTCCATTACGCGCTTGTATGCCTCAGCGGTGCGGTTTACCATCCAGAATATTTCGCCCTTACCGCGTGCGCCGCCAAATGTGCGGATCAATCCGGCCCCCAGATCAGCCGCGAGATCTATTGCGGCGTTGGCCTCGGCGATGGATTTGTCCAGATCTGCTGGGTCTTCTGCGGCAAATTTTGCCCCGGTAGCTACGCAGGATATTTTTAATCCGGCATCTTCAATTTTCGCCCGGGCTACATCTCGAGCAGCCGCAGGCATGTCCAATTCAAAACCCGAGGCGTGTCCCCACCCCGCGCGAGGCTCCAATCCTTCAAATCCATGGCGCTGCATCCCAGCGATAATCTGCTCGATAGACCAATCTGGACACACGCTCGTCATTGTTCCCAACCGAATCATCATCTGCTCCTTTCCTATTTCAGCGTTGTTCTCGAAATATCGGTGCTTAACCTAATGCTATCCTTCCGCTATTGCAAGCGGAAAAGGGATCAATAATAATAGGTCAATTTTTTTTGAGTCTTTATGGAACGCGCACGGCCATTTTCTGATCTAAGGAGATAAGACCGGGGATCAATTCCGCAGGGATGTGGGGGTATTGCCGTATAGATATCGCCACATTTCAGGATGTAACGAAGTGAGTCCTGTCGGTCTTTTTTATGTGTACAAACTATAACAATTTTAACAATTTATTACAATTTTCATGGGAACGAAGAGACCTGTTGATTGTTTAAAATACGGTAGCCGCAAAGTGCGGCAGGTTGATGGTGCTGATCGGATTTTGGTTCCGGCCGGACAAAATGAGATCGGTGCTTGAGAACGGTTCATAGAAGTTCAACAGTGAGGAGCAAGGCCATGAAAAAGTGGATGACCTATAGTATTGTGTTGGCGCTGACATGTGCCCTGTGGGGCGGTCAAGACGCGCGGGCGACAGGACCTGTATTTGTGGATGAAAATGCCGATGGTATTGATGATAATGTGCGAATATCGTATCATCGCGGGCGCAA
>JAPPIE010000155.1:0-9983 GCA_028874765.1 Gemmatimonadota bacterium | reverse complement strand
AAAATGCCGATGGTATTGATGATAATGTGCGAATATCGTATCATCGCGGGCGCAAAGGTGTTTTGGGACAACGCGGCACATCTTCGCAATTGACCGAAGAGCAACGCGCAGAATTGAAAACGCTGGTTGATGGCTTGAAGGAATCGGATACGTCTCGAGAAGATATTCGCGCGGCAGTGAAGGCTAAATTGGAAGAATGGGGTATTGAATTTCCCGAACGCTCAGCCATTTCGCCCGGTCTGGCAGAGTTGCTTACCGATGAGCAGGAAGCCGAGCTTACGACGTTGATCAACGGCTTGAAGGAATCTAATACGTCGAGGGAAGATATTCGCACGGCGGTGGATGCGAAATTGGAAGAATGGGGGGTTGAGCGTCCCGAACGCCCCGAGCGCGGTCTGGATGCGCTGTTGACTGAGGACCAAGAGACCGAACTCAAGACGTTGATTGAGGGGTTGCGGGCGTCGGATACGTCGAGAGAAGATATTCGCGTTGCGGTGGATGCGAAGTTAGAAGAGTGGGGTATTGAGCGTCCGGAGCGCGGTCTGGATGCGCTGTTGACCGAGGATCAGGAAACCGAGCTCAGGACGTTGATTGAAGGCTTGAAAGCGTCGGATACGTCGAGGGAGGATATTCGCGTTGCGGTGGATGCGAAGTTAGAAGAGTGGGGTATTGAGCGTCCGGAGCGTTCGCGGGAGGGAATGCGCGGACATGGTGGTAAGCGGGGTGGGCGCAGAGGCCCTAAAACGCCCTCTGAATCGACGACATCGGGATAATGCATCGGTCTATGGGGAAGGGTATCTGCCCTTCCCCTTATGATAAATCCATCGCTATAAAAGGGAATGATTATGAAACGACTATCAACCTTTGCTTGCGTATTGCTTTTGGGGCTGAAAACCGCAGATGCAGATGTGCTTACAGATGTGACTGTGGGAACGATTTACGATACCAATGTGGATGGGGTTTATGATGGGGTGAGTTCTTTTGTGACACAGTTTTCCGCTTCTGTGATGCGTCCCGTGGATATGGATGATTCATATCTGCGGTTCTTTTTTGCAGGTGATGGCTTTTTATTTGGTTACAATGGCGACCGGACATTTGCGACCAATCGAGTGGGTGTGGATTTTGCGCGCGATCTGAATAGTGGTGCGCGCGATAGGATATTTGCGGGTTTTTCGCTGGCTGCGCGCACAAATCGCTCCATTTACGATGTGTATGATTATACCGGGCTGTCGGGATACCTGCAGGGCAAATGGTATAGTGCCGAGAATACGATGAAGCGGGTGGGATATCAACTCAACTGGCGGTCGTATCAAAATTTGAATGTGTCGCGCTATGTCGATCACTACGCATTTTTTCAGATTAACCAGTTTTTGCCCTCGCGCACGACATTGAGGGGCGATCTGGGGCTGGGCTACAAGTTGCGCGAGGGTGCTGAAGGGCAGGTGGTTTTAGGTTTGCAGGTGGCGCAATCTCTGACAGATAATACGGGCTTGCGGGTGCGCTACCAGCGGCGCATCAACTTGCGAGTTGCGAATGATACTCCCACGCGATTTAATGCGCTAATTTACGGCGACGATGATATATTAAAGGATCGCTACGATTATAGCGGCGATCAAATAACTGCGCGGCTGACCCAGCAATTGCCCTTGCAGGTTCGGATCATTCTGGAAGGTGGATACGAAAGGCAGTCTTATAAAGATGATATGGCGCGGGATGTCAGTGGCGCGATTTTGATAGGGGGCGCGTTGCGCCGGGATGAGTATTCGTTTTTTGACGCTTTTTTAGAGTTGCCCCTAACGCAGCGTGTGACAACGGAATTTGGATACGGCATTTCGCGCAATTTTTCAAATGATGAATTTTATAACTACGACAGGCGACAAAGTGTATCTTTGGATTTGGTTGTCGAATTTTAAGCGGGAGATTTTCTGTGCTCAATTGGTCAACATGCGACGATAAATTGCTCGTTGGGTATGCTCAGAAGGGGCATGCAAAGGCGTTTTCTGAATTGGTTCGGCGGCACCATATGCGGATTTTTCATACGGCATTTGGTATGGTGGGCAATAGGGAAGATGCCGATGATCTGGCACAACTTGCGTTCATCAAGGCGTTTCAGTCGCTTCACCAGTTTAGAGGGCAATCGCTGTTTTCCACCTGGCTGTATCGCATCAGCATCAATTGTTGTCTGGATTGGATTAAGTCGCAACGGCGCAAATACGATGTTAAGATGGATGATGAATGGTGGTTCAGACAAGCAGATGGTGAAGCGCTGTTTGCAGGTCCAAAGCGAACGGATTACAGGGTTGAGCAGAGTGAGTTGCGCGATGTTTTGACGCAGGTGTTGGCGGATATGCCGCCCAATTTTCGGTCTGTGCTGGTTCTGCGCGAGTTGAACGGGCTGTCATATCAGGAGATTGCCAGTGTTGAGGGGTGTTCAGTAGGCACTGTAAAATCGCGTTTGTTTCGGGCGCGTGCCCAACTTCGCAAATTGTTGAGGCCGTTTTACAAGGCACTTGTGGCGTAAGATTTATTGAGGAGGCATATCAGTGGATGATAAGACGGAAAGAAGGGCGTTTTTAACGCAGGCCCTCGCGCTTGTGGGGGGGTGCATGTGCGCCGGATGGATTTCGGGTTGTGAGAATGATGTGTTGAAGTCATCGGGTGATAGTGTGCAGTTTGATGTGGGCAGCGCGCCTGCGTTGGCACAGGTGGGAGGGTCTGTGAAACAAGTTTTTAGCGGTCAAAATGGCGGCGCGCCCGTGATCATTTTTCGCGCTGCCGAAGAAAATTTTGTGGTTTTGAGTTCTGTGTGTACGCATGAGGCGTGCGAGGTGGATTTGCCGGGGGACCGCGATCCACAAATCTGGTGTTCATGCCACGGTGCGAGATTTGACAGGACAACAGGGGCGGTTTTACGCGGACCAGCTACCGCACCGTTGCCGCGATTTGAGAGTACCTATGACAGTGGAACACAGACGTTGTCGATTCTGTTTTAAGGAGCGAGAGACCAGGGGCTGTCGATAAATTTTAGAATAAAAAACCGATCTCTGAAGTTATAGCGATCGGTTTTTTGGTTTTTAGTTTGTTGAATGTCGAGATGGATTGCTTTCCAGGGCTGAATTGCGCTATATTGTGATACATCGCATAAACTCAGCGGTCTATTGAGAGGAGCGGAAAGATGTCTAATCTGGCAATTGACGGTGGTCCCAGAGCTGTTGCCACGCCGATGAGTGATTCGTGGCAGGATGTGAGTGATCTGGAGAAGCAGTACGTCAATTATGTTTTGGATAATAAGGATGACGCTTATGCAGAACTCGACAAGTTCGAAGAAGAGTATCGGGCTTTTGTGGGGACCAAACACGCGCTTTGTATGTGCAATGGCACAGCCGCGCTACACTCGGCGATTTTTGCCGCGGGTGCATGTGCAGGGAAAGAGGTGATTGTGCCCACTGCGACATGGCACGCGACGATTACGCCGATTTTGCATTGCAATGCGACGCCCGTGTTCTGCGAGGTAGATCCGGAAACATTTTGCGCCGATCCCGAAGATGTGAAGAAGCGGATTACACATCGCACCTGCGCGATTGTGGTGACACATATTTATGGCAATCCGGCAGATATGGATGCGTTTTTAGATATTGTAGAGGGGACCGATATAAAGCTGGTTGAGGATGCGTCTCATGCACCCGGGGCGATGTGGGGCGATAAGATGGTCGGCTCTATTGGACATATCGGGTGTTTTAGCCTTCAGGAAAAAAAGCCGATATCCGGGATAGAAGCGGGTATTGCGACGACGGATGACGACGCTCTCTACGACCGCATGCTGGCTCTGGGACAGTGCGGGCGTTGCGATGCGCTGTGGCAGACGGATCGTTTTAAGGCGCTTCGCAATATGGGGTTGGGCGTCAAATACCGCGCAAATCCTCTGGGTATTGCGATGGCCCGCGCACAGTTGGAGCGCTTGCCGGGGCTGAATGAGAAGCGGATGGCATGGTTTGGGCGAATGGATAGTCTGCTCGATGGGATTCCCGGTGTGGCTCCGCAAAAGACGTATCCGAAGGCGAAGCGAGGTGGCATGCTGCTCTATGCCGGAACGGTTGATCCCGATTTGTTTGGTGCTCCGCTTCCTATTATTATAAAAGCACTGGTTGCGGAAGGGGTGTATGTCGCAGAGACGACGGCGTGGGGGTATAGTGCGATGCACCTTGAGCCGCTTTTTAACGATTTTTCGTTCGATGATTTGGGCGGGCCGTGGGCGGATTTGTCCCCAAAGGCGAGACGGCCTATGTGCAGTCTGCCGGTGAGCGAGCGGTTGCAGGACAGGAGTTTCTGGCTCGCTACACCGGTTGCACCCGCTGCCGAGTGGGTGGATCAGACCGCGCAGGCATTCGCCAAGGTGGTAGCCCACCGCGAGCGATTATCTGAGATTGCGAATGGATTTTGACTATGCGCTTTTTAATTCTTTTCTTTTTTCTCGCGTTTTTCCCATTGCAGGCGACTGCTGAAGAGGGGTTGGTGTCTTCGGAAGGCAGTCTCTCGCTCGGCGTTGATGCATGTAGTTTTCGGGGAGACGATGGTCCTTATGAAGAGGTTGTTATCCGTTTTCCCGCGGCGCAACTCGCGTTCGAAAAACGGGGTGATAGTCTTTTTGTTGCGCGTTATATCCCGCGTCTCGAGTTGTTCGATGAGGATGGCAATTCGGTCAAGAGGATAGAGGGCGAGCGCGTTTTTTCTTCCGCTGACCGGATCGACGATCCAGAACACTTTGTCTATGATATCGCGCGATTTCAAGTTCCAGCGGGATATTATCACGCGGTTCTGGACGTCAATGCCGTGGGCAATGACCGCCGGGGACGGGCAGTGTTTTCTATTGAGGTGCCCGAGTATAAGACGGGCCAACTCGCGTTTAGCGATCTGTTTTTTGTAAGTGAAATAGATCCGCCTTCTCAGAATTTTGAAGCCGAGTCCTTTCTCAAGGCGGGCCATGTTCTTTTACCGTTGCCCGAACGCGAGGTCGGGGATGGCGCGCCCCTGCGCTTTTATGTCGAGCTTTACGAGATCGGGCGGCTCCCCCACAGTGTGCGTTTTCAGATCAGCGACCGCTTCGGTCATGTTGTTTTTGACCATCGGCGGGAATTTCCCACATATCGCGGGGATGCAAAATTTGTCGAGGGTATTCCGCTGCGCAGGTTGTCGCCTGGGACATATACGCTGAGCGTTGAAGCGCGTATAGGCGATCAGGTTGCGCGTACGCAGCGAGAATTTCGCATTCTGGGTTCTCCTGTTGAATTATCGCTCACGGCACAGCAGCAGGTTCTTATGGGAAAGATTCTGGAACGCTTTTCAATGCCAGAGACCGTACAGGAATACGCGAAAGTCGATGCGGGGGAACGCGCAGCTTTTATGTACGGGCATTATCTCGAGCGGGTACCAATTTTCGCGCAGACGTATATTTCACCGGTCGCGGGATTGGGCAATCGCGAGGTTGGAATGGCGATGTTGCGGGCGATAGGTCTTGAAAAAACGCTTATGAAACGCGTTGACAAGACGTTTGGCGAGCGTTTGCCCGAGGCGGATACGCTTGCAGTACGAAAGGCGCGCGATGTGGTCGATTTTGTGCTGGGTGAAGATCCGCTTGATCCCTATGCGTTGACTGCGAAAGCATTGATCGCGCTTGAGAGTGGTGCGCTGGTCGAAGGCGAGCGTTGGGTGCGAAAGGCGCTCGATATTGCCCCCGATTTGCCCGAGGCGCGCAATGCATTGGGTATTGTGGGTGTGGGGCGTGGCGACTGGAATGGCGCTGTTGAAAAATTTCAAGAGGCGGCGTGTTGGACAAATGCAGAACTGGCGCGTTTTCTCTCCGGGAAGGGCGAGGGTTTGGAATATCTGAAGGCGGCTGTTGAACGAGATCCCACCCATCCTTTTCTCTATTATATGATGGGGCGCGTGTTAGAGCGCAGGGGTGAACTTGCCGAGAGTGCGGCTGCATACAGGCGGCAGATTGAAGTAGATCCCCTGTTTGCGCGGGCGCAATTTGACTTTGGGCGCGTGTTGTTCAAGCAAGGGCGTATTGATTCGGCTACGGTTATTTGGCGAGAATTGATGGAGGCGAGGCCCGATTTTCGCAGTTTATGCATGCATCCGCTTCTGGAGGCGTATCTCAATATTGGGGAAACGGGCAAAGCGCACGCGCTGATTGCAGAGGCGTTGCGCACGCTTAGCGATGAGGCGAGAGAACGTGTGGAAGATATTTCACTCGTGGCGGGTCCAGAGGAATTGGCGGCGTACCAGCGTCTGGCACCCGAGGAGCGGGCGCAGTTTATTCGGGTCTTCTGGCAAAAACGCGATCCCACGCCAGCAACACCTGGTAACGAGCGGTTGGTCGAGCACTATCGGCGCGTTGTTTATGCGTTGCAGAATTTTTCAAAAGATGGACGAAAATGGGACAGGCGCGGCGATGTGTATATCCGCTATGGCGAACCCGCGCATGTGAGTAAAAGATCGGATATTCGGTTTGAGACTGATGCGAGGGTCGTGCGGGTAAAGGAGCGGTTGATAGCGGCGCTGTCGCCAGAGGCCAAGCAGGAAATTATCGCGCGGATAGGCCGGTTGCGCACATCGACGCGCGATGTCGAAATCGAGTCTGAGTTGGGAGAGGTGGTTGCGGTCAGCGATTTCGAGTCTATCGATTTTGAGATGAATCCCAATCGCGTGTTTTTTGCCAGGCAGAGTGATGATGTGAATACTTATGTTCGCGGCAAGGAGCTCTTTGGGCGGGATCGTCCGGGCATGAGCGAGCGTCCGATGCGGGGGATACCGCTTTATCCGGTAAATGGAAGCGAGCCATGGGAGTACTGGATTTATCCGGATGTGGGTGGGGGTATTGAAGTCGTTTTTACGGCGTTGACGCCGAAGGGCGATTTCGACTTTCCCGATGTTTCTCAGGGGCGGAAAATTGCGCGGTTTAACCAGCGGTTTTGGGAAGATACGCGGCCCGAGGTCGTTATTTCACGGGCGGTGAGCGCGCAACCCGATCGCTATGTGCCCGTTGGCAAGGGCGTGCTGGATTTTCACTCTGCTTCGGCAGATTTCAGGGGCGCAGATGATAAATCTCGGCTGGAGGTGTATTATGGGGTGCCGGTTTTAGATGCGATTGATGATGGGGGAGAAGAGGTCGTTTTTGAGCGCGGTATCGCGCTTTTTGACAGCAGTTGGACTCCGGTTTATCGCAGGCTGGATCCGATGCCGGTGCGCGTGGAGGAGGGCGGTGTTGAGGCCGGTACACTGGCGATAGATGAACTCGCGCTTCAGGTTTTGCCCGGGCGATATTATTTGGGGCTTCAGATCAATCATCCGGCATCTGGACGCAGGAGTGGATATACGCAGGAACTCGTGGTGGAGGATTATGCGGTCGCTGGACTCAAGATCAGCGATATAGAGCTTGCGGGAAGGGTGCAAGTAGATGCTTCGGCTACGGACAAAGGTGGCGTCGAGGTTATTTCACTGCCGTCGCGTACTTATAAGACGGGGCAGCCGGTTGTTATTTACTACGAAGTTTACGATTTGGAAATCGACGATTTTGGACAGACGAAATATCGCGTGGATTACCGCATTACGCCCCAAGAAGGCAAACTCAGTGGTGTGCAGGTTTTGCGGGCACTGGGGCGGTTGCTCGGTATTGAAGAAAAAGCAGTTGTTACGATTTCTTATGAGCGGACGGGTACAGGGTCTGATGAATACAATTATCTGGAGATTGACCCGGGTGAATCAAAACCGGGGCGTTATGAAATTGCAGTCGTGATTACTGATTTGAATGGCGAGCAAACCGCTGAGAAGACGGTTGTATTTTTTATTGCCGAGTAAGGGGGCTTTATGACGGTACGCGCCTTTCTCATCGGATTGTTCATATCTGTTCTCGTCAGTTTATGGCCTTCTTATACCACGTATATCCTCCGATCTGCGCGTGCAGATTACGCGCATCTCTCCGTTGCAATTCTCCTTCCTTTTCTCGTATTGTTGTTGGTAAATCTCTATTTTTCTCGCAAAAGTAAGGGGCTTACGCCTTCTGAACTTATTCTCATCGCTTCGATGGGGATGGTTTCTGCCCTGACGCAGGGCGAGTGGCTTGCGGGATATTTTCTGGGTGTGATTACAGCGCCAATCTATTTTGCCTCTACCGAAAATGGCTGGGTCGATACACTGCTTACGCGTTTGTCCGATTGGTCTGTGGTTTCCGATCACCACGCCGCGGTTGCTTTTTACGAGGGGTTGCCGGCAGGGGCGGCTTTTCCCTGGGGAAGCTGGATCGTTCCGCTTTTCTGGTGGGGGTGTTTCTTTTTGGCATTTTATGCTGCCAATTTGTGTCTTATGGTGATCTTTCGGCGGCAGTGGATGGATTACGAGCGTTTGCCTTTTCCTCTGGCTGCTGGCCTGTTGGAACTCACTGGCGAACACGGGCAACGGGGTACGCTGATGGAATTGTTGCGCAATCCGCGTTTCCAGATCGGTTTTTTTGTGGCTTTTTTGGTTTTTTCATGGGATATCGTTTCCTGGTTTACCGAGTTGATTCCGCCGCTTCAGGCGAATATTGATCGGCAAATTTTTATCGGCGAGGGATTTCCCTATCTGCGGTTTAAGACGAATCCCCTGACGATTGCGTTTGGCTATTTTACAGAGTCCAATGTGCTGTTTAGCATCTGGTTTTTCCATCTGGTGATGGTGTTGCAAGTGGGGTTGATGAATCGTTTGGGATTTGAGATGGGGTCGCCCGATCCGTGGTGTTCTTACCATCCGGCCGTGGGATGGCAGAGTTTTGGCGGGTTGCTGGCATTTGTGTTATGGGGGCTGTGGGTTGCACGAGATCATTTGTCTGCGGTTTTTCGGAAGGCGTTTACTTCGCGTGGGGGCGATGTGGATGATTCGGGTGAGCTTTTTTCGTATCGCACGGCGGTATTTGTTTTTCTGGGATGTGTTCTGTTCAGTGTGTTGTTTTTCTGGGCACTCGGGCTTTCGGGATGGGCAGCACTGGCTTTTTGGAGTGCCACGCTGGTGCTTTACCTCGGTCTGGCGCGCATTATTGTGGAGACGGGGCTGATTTATTTGCGAACGCCGATTACCGCACAGGCTTTTACCTGGCATGTTTTGGGGATAACGGGTATTGGGCCGATGAATGCGCTGGCGCTCGGTCTGGCGTACACGTTTTTCGCCGATGCGAAGACGATTGGCGTGACAACGCTGGCGCATATTCCGCGTCTTGGTGGGGCAATGAGTCTCAGTCGTCGGAGGCTTGTGCCGCCTGCTGTGGGCATGGCGTTTATCGCTGGCGCGCTGGCGGTTTTTGTATTTATCATTTATCAGGGCAATTACACGGTGGGGAGTTATAATTTTGGCAGTGTGAGTTTTAATGGCTCGGGCGATGGGGGGATTGGGGTGTGGCTTTTGACTGCCAACCGCATTCGAAGCAATGCGTTAGAGACGGACTGGATGCGTCTGGGTTGGCTGGGGTTTGGCGCGATTTTTACGCTGGGGCTGTACGCGCTTCGCTACCGTTTTCCGGGGATTGCACTGCATCCCATCGGTTTTGCGATTTCGGCATCCGATGTTTTGCGCAGTGGTATTTCGTCGATTTTTATTGTGTGGGTGTGCAAGACATTGATTTTGCGCTTTGGCGGTCTTGAGAGTTACCGACGCAATACGCCGCTTTTTATGGGGTTCGTGGTCGGTTTTTTGGCGGCGATTGCCTGCGGTGCTATTGTGGATTTTATCTGGTTTCCCGGTCAGGGCCATAAAATTAACGGTTGGTAAGTTTTTGGGGATTATGCAAATGAAGAGTGAAAAAACAGCGGTGCATCCACTGGCTCAAACTGCTGCTGAGTTGCGTTCTGGACAGCGGGATTTGGAGGCGTACATTGCGGAGTGTTGCAAACGCATAGATGAATGGGATGGGGATATCCGGGCTATGTTGCCAGAGGCGAATCGCCTGCAAC
>JAPPIE010000220.1 GCA_028874765.1 Gemmatimonadota bacterium | reverse complement strand
CCGCCTTTGAACCGCTCAACCTCGTCGGGATTATCCGCAATAATCTGATCGATCACGCCATCGAGCTCACCCGCATCGCTAATCTGCACAAGCCCCTTCTTCTCAACAATAGACGCAGGACTCTCCCCTGTCTCCACCATATCGTCGAAAACCGTTCTCGCGATACTGGTGCTAATATCGCCCTTATCGATCAAACCAATCAACTCCGAGAGAGATTCGGCTGAAACGCGCAAATCGCCAATCGCGACCTTCCGATCATTCAGAACGCGCATCACATCGCCCTGTATCCAATTGGCCGCAAGCCTGCTCTGCACACCCGTCGCAGCAGCAGCTTCAAAATAATCGGCAACATCTCGATCCGCGGTAAGCACATCAATCTGATCGGCAGAAATATCGTAAACCTCTGCAAACCGCGCGCGTTTGTCCTCTGGCAACTCTGGAATCTGGCTCTGAACGCGCTCAACCCAGGCATCATCTACGACAAGGGGAACCAGATCCGGATCGGGGAAATAGCGATAATCGTCCGACTCCTCTTTTGTACGCATAGCCCGCAAAATATTGCGATCGGGATCGTAGAGCATCGTCGCCTGCACAATCTCACCGCCAGTCTCAACCAAATCAATCTGCCGCTGAATCTCGGATTCAATAGCGCGCTGGCAATTGCGAAAAGAATTGACATTCTTGATCTCAACCTTCGTACCGAGCCGGGTTTCTCCAACGGGCCGAATCGACACATTGGCATCAATCCGCATATGTCCTTTTTCCATATCGCCTTCGGACACCCCCGTGTACACCAGCAACTGATGCAAACTCGTCAGATAGTGAAAAGCTTCCTCCGACGTCGAGAGATCCGGCTCACTCACAATCTCGATAAGCGGCACCCCACAGCGATTGACATCCACGAGAGACTCCCCTGCAGCCACAAAGGCCTCCTGGTGGATGCTCTTGCCAGCATCTTCTTCCATATGGATACGCGTAAGGCGAATGGTCTTTCTACCCCCATCAGCCGTGGGCACATCAACACCCCCACCAGTGGCCAGGGGCATCTCTTCATTCGATTGAAACTGCGAGATCTGATACCCCTTGGGCAGATCGGGATAAAAATAATTCTTCCGCAAAAAACGGCTGCGCGGTTGAATCGTGCAACCTGCAGATAGTGCAATGCGCATCGCCAGTTCAACCACATTTTGATTCAACACGGGAAGCGCGCCAGGCAAGCCCAAACACACAGGACAAACATGGGTATTGGGATCCCCCCCAAATTCGGCGCTACATCCGCAAAAAATTTTAGTAGTGGTTGCAAGTTGGGCGTGTACTTCCAGGCCGATGACAGATTCGTAATTCATAACGCCAATTCTCTTTCAACAACCGCAGACGCGCTCAAAATGGTTTCTTCGGCAAAGGCATTGCCGAGCAACTGCAAGCCCACAGGCAAGCCTTCAGCCGATGTGCCACAAGGCACTGAAATGCCGGGAATACCAGCGAGATTAACGGAAACAGTATAAATATCGGAAAGATACATCTGAAGCGGATCGTCGAGTTTTTCACCCAGCTTAAACGCCGGAGTAGGAGATACGGGCGAAGCGAGGAGATCGCAGGATTCAAACGCGCGGTCAAAATCCCGACGAATAAGCGTGCGCACCTGTTGCGCCTTGCGGTAATACGCATCGTAATATCCCGCACTCAGCGCATAAGTACCCAGCATAATGCGACGCTTGACCTCTGCGCCAAAACCCTTGCTGCGCGTTTGAACATACATATCAATCAGGTTTTCTGCCTCATCGCGGAAACCGTATTTCACCCCATCGTAACGCGACAAATTGGACGACGCTTCAGCCGTAGCGATAATATAATATGCGGCAATTGCAAAAGCGGGATGTCCAGCAGTAGGCAGCGAAACCTCGCGAATAGACGCGCCATTTTTTTCCAGAATTTCAACCCCCTGCATAACGGCATTGCGAACATCGGCTTGCAGACCCTCGCCGAAAAACTCTGTCGGCAGGCCAATGGTGAGACCATCAACACCTCTTTGACAGGCCAAAAGGTAATCGGGCACCGGTACATGGGCAGAAGTAGAATCGCGGGGATCGTGCCCGGCAATGACGCCGAACAGAGTGGCCGCATCTTCGACAGTACGCGCAAATGGGCCAATTTGGTCAAGCGAAGAGGCATAAGCGATCAGACCATAACGAGAAACGCGACCATAAGTGGGTTTAATCCCCACCACACCGCAGAAAGAAGCGGGCAAACGAACAGACCCCCCAGTGTCAGACCCCAGGGTCATAAGAGCCTGACCGGCAGCAACAGCAGCTGCAGAACCACCGCTGGACCCGCCTGTCACGCGGGTTTGATCGCGTGGATTTTTGACCGAACCAAAATGGGAATTTTCGCTGGAAGAGCCCATGGCAAACTCATCCATATTGAGTTTGCCCAGGATAATTGCATCGGCTTGACGCAGGCGAGTAACAACGGTTGCGTCATAAGGTGGGATAAAATTATTGAGAATTCTTGAAGCGCAGGTCGTGCGCAGCCCCTTGGTACACAACACATCTTTCAGCGCAATCGGGACACCTGCGAGAGGGCCGAGGACCTGATCCTCCGCGGCCTTTTGATCGACAGCATCTGCTGCTTTGAGCGCGCCTTCTTCATCAATAGTGATGAAGGCATTGATATCGGGATTTGTATTTTGGATGTGCGCGAGGATCTCTTCCGTTATTTCGCGGGCTGTATGCACCCCTCTGCGAATGCCGTGTACAAGCCCTCGCGCTGTTTGGGCGGAAAAAACAGAATCGTCAGCCACCCTGCCTCCAGATTACGATTTTGTTTCTGTACCCGATGTGGTCTGTGTGGGTTGTGGTTCGGGAGGCGGAGCAGTATTGACGTTATTTTCTATTTCCGTCTGAACGTCCTTTACGCCGCGCTTAAATTCGGTAATGCCCTTGCCGAGAGACTGGGCAATTTCGGGAATGCGTTTTGCACCAAACACCAGCAGGACAACGACCAAAATCAATACGATTTCCCACGGTCCCATGCCGAACATGTCACACCTCCTGAAATAACTCAATAGGAATACTTAACGTAGTACCAGGCTACCCCAATACCGAGAAAGCTCAACACATTGAAGTCGATTGAAAAACCCAATGTAAAGGTCATAATGATCAAGTTGATCTCAATGGGATTGAGCTTATAGACATAAGATTCAACAAGTACTTTTTGCGCTACATTATTTTCCAGGCCAAGACTGTCAAAAACAACAGCCAGAACCTGACCAACCACGTTGCCAGCAAGAATGCCGACAAAAATCGCAACAATGAGAATTCCCAGACTTCTTCGCCCCATAACCACGCTTTACAAAAAAAGTGAATTTTTAGTCCCGTACATCTGCCACTTCACGATCTGTGATGGTATAATACAACCATCTGAACAGACCAGATAGGGAAATGGCGAGAGCCACGGGAAAGAATACTTCATAAGTATAAAAAAACATAAGCACAATAATACATAGTAGAAAAATCAAGCGTATGCGACCGCGTCTGGTTTCTATGGATAACCTCGGAAACGCACTGTATTCAATTGTGCTGATCATGAGAAATGAGAGCATAACACACAAGGCAATAGCAAAATGAGGCGCGTGGGTGCTGCTCTGCCACACACGTTCTGTAAAAAGAATATATGCGGCCAGGGTACCCGCTGCCGTTGGAATCGGGAGACCAGAAAAATTTTCTTTGTCAAATCCCTTTAATTGCGTATTGAAACGCGCCAACCTCAGCGCACCGCAAAGCAGAAATAAAAAACAAACAACAAAAGGCAACCAGATAATGACCAGCAAGGTATCGAGATAGTACAACATGAGCAAAGCCGGGGCCACGCCAAAAGAGCAGACATCGACAATGGAATCAAATTGGACACCAAAGTTGCTGGACGTATGGAAGTATCGCGCAATTTTCCCGTCGCACGCATCGAGAAACCCCGCAATAACGATGAGAAGTGCTGCACCGATAAAACGCCCATCCACAGCATAGTACATAGATAAAAAACCACAAAACAAACTGCTAATGGTAAACAGGCTGGGCAGAGCTGCTTTGGCATTCATTGACAAGGCTCCAATCGGGGATTACTCGTTGCGCGGGTCGGCTTCTAAGACGAGTTGGGTATCAAATACGTGGCCTCGACCACGCAAAATTTTGAGATTAAATGTATCGCCAACAGCCGCGTACCGAAAAGCATCTACGACATCATCAGCACTACTGGTATTTGTATCATTGACCATCACAATCACATCACCGAGCAACAACCCGGCGCTTTCACCTGGGCTGAGGGGATCGACGACAGTGATCAAAGCACCTTTAATTGTCTCAACCCCAAGGGTGCGAGCAATATGCGGGTTGAGGTTGTGAATATCCAGCCCAGTCCAGAACTCGCGGCTACCCTGGTCAATGAGTTGGCAAGCCACCTGGATTGCGCGATCAATGGGCACAGCAAAACCGATGCCCAGCGATCCACCCTGCGAAAAAATAAACGAATTAATGCCAATAACCCGGCCGAGGCTATTCACCAGAGGACCGCCGCTGTTGCCGGGGTTAATTGAAGCGTCCGTTTGAATCATGCCTTTGTAGGCACGTTCGTTTTGCTCTGGGCGAACAATGCGATCTACTGCACTAATAACACCAACCGTAACGGTGGGATTGAGATCTTCAAAGTGCAAGCCAAAAGGGTTTCCAAGCGCGATTGCCCATTCGCCGATAATAACGCCTTCAGATGTCCCAATCTCGGGAACATAAAGACTATCGGCATCAATCTGTACAACGGCAAGATCCCATTGACGATCTATAAAAATATCGAGGACATCAAACCGACGACCATCGGGAAAGATGACAAAAATTTCCCGAGCACCATCGACAACATGGCTGCTGGTCAGAATATAACCATCGGTCTGTATCACGAACCCCGAGCCGATTCCAGGAATGCGCTGTCTGTTGGAAAAAGGTTCAAAGGGTTCAAAAAAGGGATCGTGATATCGGGGATAATCCCGATCGTAAACCGTATTGATGCTAACGACTGCTGGCGCCACATTTTCAACAGCACGAACAATGGCATTTCGGCGCGACGTCTCAATACTTGTACTTACCGCGCTCGTGTTGGACGAAGACCGATTGAGCAGGGGAAATAGTGCCAGGCCAATACACAGGCCCAATAGCAAAATCAGCAGGGGGTGCTTCACGGCACTCATCCTCACGGGAGTTCACCGTCGTAAATCACCCTTTCGAGAAACAAACCCTGGGCAGGAGCGGATTCTCCGGCACTTTGGCGGTTGCGAGCACCGAGAATATCGCGCATAGATTCGGCTGGCCGCGCCCCTCGACCCATTTCTACGAGGGTGCCAACGATACTGCGCACCATTGCGCGTAAAAAGCGGTTACCGGAAATATAAAATATGAGTTCGTCGCCCTGCCGTTGCCAATCGCATGTATAGACCTGACAGACTCGATTTTCTTTTTCATTGGCCGCCACACAAAAAGACGTAAAGTCGTGTTGTCCAATGAGAATTTTGCTCGCCCGTTTTATTGCATTGAGATCGAGTTCGCCGCGCATATACCACGCATAATGCCGACCAATAGGCTGTTTGTTATGCCGGATACAATAAAAATAATGACGGCGTTGGGCATCGAAACGCGCGTGAAAGTCAGAGCCGACATAATCGGCACTTTTGACCGCAACATCGGGTGGCAACATGCCATTGAGCGCGTGCTGCAAGCGATCGAGCGGAATATCGCGTGTAGGCGTAAAGTTGACGACCTGCCCGAGTGCGTGAACGCCTGCATCTGTACGACCAGACGCCATAACCGGGACCGGTGCGCCATAGAGTTGCTCAAGGCGTGCCTGAAGCTCGCCCTGGACCGTGCGTTGGTCAGGCTGAATTTGCCAGCCCTTAAAGTCGGTCCCATCGTATTCGAGCGTCAGGCGAATCTGCATGATAACGGCCCGCACCAAATGCAAAGAGAGTAACGATCCTAACTTCCACTAAAGCATACAGTTTTGGAAATATACCATCTCACATGGGGAAAGTCAATGACGAAAAGGGGGAACATTTTTTTTCATCATGTGAACAGTTTTTTCCTCAAATAGCGAAGATGAGCACGCCATGAGGGATGGCACGAAAATTGCCACAATACGGGATCAAAAAAGGAAACAACATGAGACGACCCGCATTGTGGACTGCGCTGTACTTCGCTTTGGGAATCGGTTTACACAGGTATATTGGGGTATTTCCGGCACCCACCATACTCTGCGCCTTTACCCTTATTTGTATTTGTGGCGTGGGGCTGTGGAGACACTGGAATAAGGGAAAGATGAGCATCTTTTTTGCGGGCCTTCTCATTTTGCTGGGTGCATTGAGAAGCGCGCAGAGCCTGGAACGCGCTGTAGATCACTTTGTCCTGTTCTTACCTGCAGACCGCACACTTGCCGAAGTCGAAGGATTGGTATCGTCGGACCCAGAACGCATCGATGGCGATTATCGCGCCGTGTTTAACGTACTTCAAATCGTCTTCAAAGACACGGTACGCGCTGTAAGCGGCAGGGCGCTGATCAGGTTTAAGGCGGGTACTGCATTGCCCACTTACGGGGATCGCATGCAACTGCAGATGCAGCTTTATCAACCAGGTCCCCCGCGAAATCCGGGTGCATTTGATTACCGGGATTTTCTGAAACGAAGGGGTATTGATGCTTTGGGAACGGTGCATAAGCCTTCTCAGATTATTGCACAGCGACGGGAAAAAGACGACTGGTGGGCGCAAATCGTATTACCCGTCAGAAATCTCATTCGCCAGGCAATTGAGCAGAATCTTTCCGGCGGACCTGCTGGCCTCTTAAAAGGGGTGCTTTTAGGCGCAAAGCAGGCGGTGCCCAAAGAAGTCAAAACCGCATTTACGCAAACCGGCGTCAA
This sequence comes from Gemmatimonadota bacterium, assembly GCA_028874765.1. Classification (GTDB taxonomy): domain Bacteria; phylum Latescibacterota; class UBA2968; order UBA2968; family UBA2968; genus VXRD01. The sequence goes on along the minus strand of JAPPIE010000220.1, from coordinate 5,430 downwards.
CCACGTCTTAGCGGTATCTGGACTCCATGTGGGATTGATTGCTGGAGCTGTATTTTTCTCGCTAAAGATACTGGGAATCGGGCGAGGTATCACTGCCGCATTGACGATCTTCGCGCTGGTATTTTACGCGCTGATAACCGGATTGCCCCCCTCGGTTGTGCGCGCTTCCACAATGGGATGTGTGGCACTTTTGGGCATGGTGGGACAGCGCGATATAGACGGAGGAAACATCCTGGGCATAGCGGGTTTGGGACTGTTGATCGCTCGACCACAGGACCTGTTCGATGTGGGTTTTCAACTGTCATTTGTAGCCACGGGTGGCATTTTGATTTTTTATCGACCACTGCGCGCTCTGTTACCCCAAAAAAAGGGATGGTACGATACCTGTATCGCAGGACCTCTGGCTGTTTCTCTCGCTGCTCAGGCAACAACCCTACCCTTTATTGTGGCATATTTTGGACTGGTATCGGTTATTGGCTTAATTGCAAATTTAATTGTCGTACCACTCATAGGTGTTGGCGTTGCACTGGGACTCCTGACTGTATTGGCCTTCGCCTGTTGGGAACCCATAGCGACGATATTAAACGCCGCGAATTGGCTCATTCTGAGCACGGCAATCAAATGTACAGAATTTATGGCCGAGCCAGAGTGGTCCGCCTTTGAAGTTGCGCGTCCCTCCTGGGTTATCTTTGCGATTTATCTGGCCCTGATTCCTCTGATTCACCCCACCGTCAGACGGCTTTGGGGTACCTATTGTCTCATAATCGCCCTTGTTCTGGCAAATATCGGAATCTGGAAAAATATCTGGCAAACAGAGTCCGCCCTTGAAATCTATTTCCTCGATGTCGGCCAGGGCGATGCTATTTTTCTCAAATATCCGAATGGGCGAACACTTCTGGTCGATGGTGGTATTCGCACGCAATACACCGACATGGGAGAGCGCGTAATTCTGCCATTTCTCAAAAGTCAGAATATTGATCATATAGATGTCGTGGTGGGATCTCACCCGCATGCCGATCATATCGGTGGCCTGATTTCCGTTTTGGAACAGATATCGGTAGGTCATTATCTCGATGCGGGACAGCACGTCGATTCTTTTACGGGCAAACGACTTCAAGAGGTCGTAAAGACAAAAGGCATCAGATATCAGGCTGTGGCTGCGGGAGATAGCCTGGTGGGGATTGGCGGTCTGGTACTACATCCGACATCGGCTTATGTCTCCGACTCGGGACCGGCGCCCGATGGCGCAAACAATGGTTCTGTCGTCATTCGAATCGTCTATCGGGAAACAGCGATATTATTGACTGGAGATATAGAACACGAGACAGATAGCGATCTGATGCTCTGGAATCATCGCCTCCGGTCAGACATCCTCAAAGCCGCGCACCACGGCTCGCGCACATCCTCAACACCCGAGTTTCTCGCGGGTGTCAATCCCAGCGTTGTAGCCATATCTTGCGGAATAAACAATAAGTTCCGGCATCCTTCGCCAGAAGTTTTACAACGCTTTCGCGATATGGGGATACAAATTTGGAGAACCGATCATTCGGGTGCAATCGCAATGAGAATAGATCGCGGACACATCGATATCGTACCGTGGCTCAAAACTGAACAAAAACAAAAAAAGCGATCCAGATAGGACCGCTTTTTTGTTCAGGTGGATGAAGGTATCTTTTCCATCAGCCTCCACTAATTGGAGTGCACCAAAATAGGGATGTGGTTTCTTCATATTGTCGGCCAGTACCATAGTATTATCTCCCCCGGTAATACCATAGTTTGACCGTTAAAGTCCAACCCAAATTTTTCCTGGACCAATTCAGGGCTTAAAGATTAGAACAACCCCCATCCACCAAAATAGAAATATCCATAACCATATTAAAAATATGAAGATACAAAAAAAATCCTTTCGAATCACAAATAGAATATATACAGTCAAAGTCCGCGCGTCAACTACTAAATTGCCCTTTAATGTCGGTTTTTTTTGCGCGATTGAAATAAGGTCTTGAAACTTAAGAACATCGCTATAGAAAAAAAATTTTGCAAGATTTTCCGACATGAATTTCAGGCCGGATGTAATATCTCGCTATCTATGAGATTCTTCCCAAATCCCCATCCGATTGAATTTTTCAACCCGTAATTTTGAAAGATTTTCAACGGGTATTTTAACAATCTCTACAAGCGCATCTGAAACGGCTTTTTTCAGATTTTGTGCTGCCAGATCAAAATCGCGATGTGCCCCCCCATAAGGCTCTGGCACAATGCAGTCAATAACACCGAGGTCCAGAAGATCTTCTGCCGCGATCTTCATAGCTTCTGCAGCTTCCGTGCGCTTGTCCCGGTTGCGCCAGAGAATGAGCGAACAGGATTCGGGATTGATCACTGAATACCAGGCATTTTCGAGCATGAGGATTTGGTCACCCACCCCAATACCCAGTGCCCCTCCGCTCGCGCCTTCACCGATAATTGCAACGACAATAGGAACGGGTAGCCGCGCCATCTCTAAAAGGTTGCGAGCAATGGCTTCTGATATACTTCGCTGTTCCGAGGCCAGCCCTGGAAACGCACCCGGCGTATCGACCATACAAAGCACGGGCCGACCAAATTTGGCAGCCAATTGCATCAACCTCAGGGCTTTGCGATACCCTTCCGGATGTGGAAGGCCAAAATTGCGCTTGAGATTCTCGCTTGTATTGCGCCCCTTTTGTTGTCCGATAACGACGATGGGTTGGCCTTCAAAATACGCCAACCCCCCGACAATTGCCTGATCATTCCCACTACAGCGGTCGCCGTGCAGTTCGATAAAATCAGAAGTTATACGGTCGATATAATCCAGCGAATAAGGTCGCTGAGGGTGGCGTGATAGCTGATATTTTTGCCACCGCGTGAGATTGCGAAAAATATCGCGTTCGAGTTTCTCGCGACGTTTCTCGAGAACGTCAATTGCGTCAGTCACATCCAGACCCTCCGCTTTGGCCCGTTCCTGAAGCGCGGCGATTTTCTCCTCCAACTCGGCCAGTGGCTGTTCAAAGTCGAGATAAGATCGGTCGCTCATAAATGATCGTCCTTTATAAAAGTGCGGTCAACGCCGCTTCCATGCGATCCATGCCCCGGGCAATTTGCTCGGGTGAAGCGGCATAGGAAAACCGCAAATATCCCGGTGCTCCAAAACCCGTACCGGGAACGCAGGCGACACGCGCTTCTTCAAGCAGAAAATTGCAAAGCGCAACATCGCTATCAATATGCCCGCAAGATGACGGCTTGCCAATATATTCAGAGATATCGGGAAAAACATAAAACGCGCCCCGGGGCATATTGCAAGACACACCCGGCATCCGATTGAGGCGAGAAACGATTTGATTGCGTCGTTTAACATAAGCTCGTCGCATCGCTTCGACACAATCTTGAGGTCCTGTAAGGGCTTCGAGCGCGGCGTATTGGGAAATCGAGCACGTATTTGTGGTCTCCTGAGTCTGGACTTTAATCATAAGATCGATCAAATTCTGGGGACCCGCGCCATACCCCACGCGCCATCCGGTCATCGCATAGGATTTTGACACGCCATTGACCGTCAGTGTTCTATCTGCTAACTCGGGCAACAAAGCGGCAATAGACACATGCTCGACATCTTCGTAGAGGAGCTTTTCGTAGATTTCATCGGCAATCACATAAATATTAGCATCCGCAATCACATCGGCCAGTGCGTTCAAGTCCTCGCGGGTATAAACAGTTCCCGTAGGATTGCAGGGGCTATTTAAGAGCACAAATTTTGTTCGTGGGGTAATAGCATCCTGGAGTTGTCGCGCCGTCATGCAAAAATCCGAATCTTGTGTGGTCGGCACAATGATTGGATTGCCACTCATTAAGCGCACCTGATCGGCATAGCTCGTCCAATAAGGAGCGGGAATAATGGCTTCGTCCCCCTCCTCTATTAAAACAATAATGGCGTCAAAGATGGTTTGTTTTGCCCCACACGTCACGATAATTTGTGAGGGATCATAATACAAATTATTGTCGCGCTCAAATTTGTCACATATCGCGTCTTTGAGTTCGGGAATACCCGACGCGGGATTGGTATATCGCGTATGGCCCGCATTAATCGCGCGAATCGCAGCATCTCTTATATGTTCAGGCGTCTCAAAATCGGGTTCCCCTGCAACGAGAGAAATAAGATCAACACCCTGTCGTCTCAGTTCTCCTGCCCTGGCAAAAGCCGATACAGTCGCAGATGCCTGAATATTGAGAACGCGCTGTGTAAAAGGATATTTGGGCATGTGAATATTATGTTGTGTATTCGGCATTTATGCGAACGTAGTCATAAGTCAAATCACACGTATAAATAGTAGCCGATGCCTCGCCGATGTTCAGATTAATATCAATATCTATATCGGAAGCACCTAAAGCCTCAATAGCGCAGTCCTGGTCAAAAGGCAGACCACCGCCATTGGCATAAATGGGGATGCCAGCCATTGAAACGGCTGTGTGGTCGGGATCAATAGCAACACCGGCATAACCCGCTGCACACAAAATTCGACCCCAGTTGGGATCGCGCCCAAAAACAGCGGTCTTGACCAGATTTGAGTTGGCAACAGACAGCCCCACCGTGCGCGCATCTGCCGCGGTAACAGCACCATCAACGCGCACAGTAATAAGTTTGGTCGCCCCCTCGCCATCGCGAGCAATTTGTTTGGCCAGACTAATACAAACTGCATTGAGCGCAGCCTGGAAGATACAGAGATCTTCGCCCGCGAGTTCGCTCTTCCCCACCGCGCCATTTGCCAGAGCCAGAACCGTATCATTGGTACTCATATCGCCGTCAACAGTAATACAATTAAAAGATTGTGTAACAGCTTCACAAAGCGCGTCCTGGAGTACCCCGGGAGAAAGGGCTGCATCTGTGAGCACAAAAGCGAGCATAGTCGCCATATTTGGCGCAATCATACCCGCGCCCTTAGCGATCCCCGCAATGGTAATTTCGCACCCATCTATATCGCATCGCACTGATGCTTTCTTCGGCACGGTATCAGTCGTCATAATCGCTTCTGAGGCATCGTCCCATCCTCCAACATCGAGCTCCGGAATGATATTTCGGATACCCGCTTCAAGGCACCCCATCGGCAAAGGCACACCTATGACCCCCGTCGAATTGACCAGCACATCTTCCGGTACAACATCCAACCCACTACCCACCCATTGCGCCATCTGCCGCGCATCGGCCATGCCCTGATCTCCGGTACACGCATTGGCATTTTTGCTATTGACCACAACGGCTCGCGCCCGTCCATTTCGCAAGTGTTCCCGATTGAGATGCACGGGTGCTGCACACACGCGATTTGTCGTAAACATCCCCGCTGCCGAAGCCGCCCGATCTGAAACAATAAGCGCGAGATCTTTGTCATCCCCCTCTTTGAGACCACAATGAAGCCCGGCGGC
>JAPPIE010000303.1 GCA_028874765.1 Gemmatimonadota bacterium | reverse complement strand
ATTTTCATGAATACCTTATATTGAGGTGGTTGTCAATGGTTTTGAGGTTTGATGCATGGTAAGGGAGATAGGTTGCAGATGGAGAGAGATAGAACGGTGCCGTCATCGCGGCAAGGTGTAAGCCGCGATCCAGTGGGTGGTGGCAGGGCGGGACTGACCGCTGATCGCTGATCGCTTGTTTTGCCAATGCTTGACACTATGAAGGTTTTCCTGTATTTTTCTCGCCCTGATATCATGTGGCGGCATAGCTCAGCTGGTAGAGCAGTGGAATCATAATCCATGGGTCGGGGGTTCGAGTCCCTCTGCCGCTACCACAAAAATAAGAAAGCCCGTCAATCGGTGGTGATCGACGGGCTTTTGTTTGTAATCAAGGTACCAGGATCGCTTGCTGCACAATACCTGCCATTTTTCAGGCACTGGTCCTGATGCGATTCAAGTCATGACACTTTCTTACCAAAGCTATCGACAAAAATCAGAAAATCGCCAATCCCAATCACACCATCCCCATCCAGATCAAACCGCACTTCATATCCCTTATCGTTCTGGCTGTATCCAAACTGTTCGACAAAGAGCAAAAAGTCGGAAACACCAACAGTCCCATCGCCATCAAAGTCGGGTGTAGGGGCTGATGTAGGGGTGACATACTGCGACATATCCCACAGTCGAATCGTGCCGTCATTTCCTCCAGACACCAGCAATGTCCCGTCAGAAGAAAATGCCACTGAAAGGACCCAATCTGTATGCCCTGCGAAAGTGGCAATATTTTGTCTTGTTGTTACATTCCATAACCGAACCATGGCGTCTCTCCCCCCAGAAGCCAGTAGTGTCCCATCAGGAGAAAATGCCAATGAAAATATCCGACCTGTATATGCTTTGGGGAGGGCAGTAGCCTGTCTTGTTGCGATGTCCCACAACAGCATCGTACCGTCTCTTGACGCGGAAGCGAGGAGGGTACCATCGGGAGAAAACGCTAATGAAAAGACTTGAAGTTGATGTCCCTCAAGGGTGGCAGTGGCAATGGCTTGTCTTGTTGCTACATCCCATAGCCGGATCGTTCCATCATTTCCCCTTCCCCCAGAGGCCAGTAGAGCCCCATCAGGAGAAAATGCCAAGCCAGTTACCTTCGGAGAAGAAGGAAAAGTTACTGTTGCCGCCGGTGTAGTAAGGGTGGCAATGGTTTGTTTGGTCGCTATATCCCACAGTCGAATCGTGTCGTCCTCCTGTTTCACGGTCACGCCCGGGGCCGCGGAAGCCAGCAGGGTACCATCGGGAGAAAACGTCAGTCCAGTCACCCCCAGTGTATGCCCAAGTAGGGTAGTAATAATTTCTCCAGTCTCTACATCCCATAGCCGGATCGCGCCACCTCCTACGCCGCTGGCCTGACCAGAGGCAAGCAAAGTACCATCAGGAGAAATTGCTACCCTATTGACTCCTGGCCTATCTGCCAATGTGCCCGTATTGAGCGTTGCAAGATTTTGACCAGTCTCTGCATTCCATAATCGAACTGAACCGCCCTCTATCAAACCTCGCCCTCCAGAAATGAGCAGCGTCCCAGCGGGCGAAAATACCACCTGATTTACTGTTTGTGTATATCCTGCAATAGTGAAGATATGGTGTGGCTGAACTCCTTTAGCGACTTCAAACGGCTTATCAATTTCGTATGATCCAATTCCCATAAGCTTAATTTGTCTGGTATAGCGAAAATTGCCATACGTATCAACTGCCTGGATTACAATCGCGTGCTCGGGAGAATCAGAAAGGCTCGATAGCGGGCCTTCGCGGTGACGGTCTCCCAATTTCCAAAAGGCCCCATCATAATTAAATTCAACTACAGCATCTTTTTCGCCATTCAGCCGATGACATCCCTTCACTGATCTCCCGTTTATAACAGTCGTGGCGAGACCAGAAAGTGCGGCTGCATGTAATACGACATGATGAAGCCCATCTGGGTCGCTGACTTCGACTCGAATAGGGACACTTTCTAAGCTGGCAGGGTATTCAGTCTCTGAAGTAAGATTGATAATAGGCGGTGTCTCACCTTCGGTAGGAATCGCAGGATTAAAGTAGGGATGCACAGACAAAAGTGCAGCATGGCACGCAGATAGAGATTTCCTTCCCTTTGCAGGCCCATACGACATGACGTACGCATCATTGGTGAAATCGTGCTGCAATCCAAAGGCGTGGCCTAATTCATGGGCCATAAATACCCAGTCCCACTCATTTACGAAGCCAGCCGCCACCGACACAATGCCACCATTTTTACCTCTTCGCCCTCCGTAACCTACTGAATCGTTCTCGAAAATATCTCTGTAGATAACATAAATATTTGCATTAAGATCAAACATCTGCTCAATTTCGTCCATGTACTTCCAATTCTGTCTGCCCGACTTTTCGTCGATATAGTAGCTTGCAGGATGTTGCCCATCAACACGATGTATCAATAGTTCACCCAGGCCATCTGTCTCAACGCGAAAGGTTCTGTCGTTATAGCCATGTATCTGCATCTGTTCATTCAAAAAGGTCTGAGCCTTGCGGACTTCATCTTTTATCACTGGAATTACTTCAGCACGAAAAGGACGATCTTTCGGCAAGAAGTGAATTATTCGCACTGTACGAGGTTCGCCAACATTCAAAGCAGTCAGTCGCTTTGTAGCAGGTAGTGGATGGTCGCTCCGATACCGCTCGTAATCAAAAGGTACGCAAACATGTGTGCTATCAGCTATCATTGGCGACGTGTAACCGTCATAAGATAGGTATAGTAGTAAAAAACATATGCACATCATTTTGAACATAGGATTTATCTTCATATCAACCTTTCTGGAGTTACCCCATTTCCATACATTGCAAACAGAGCGAGTTACGGCTACCAAACTGTTCCTTATCTTCATCGTCCTGATGGGATCTAAAATTATTTATAGATACAAAAAACATGCAAAAAGCGTGCCAATAGGAGCATTGTCCAGAGGGCTATATTCGTAAAACATTGTTTTACAAAAAGAAAAAGAGCCAATCTGACTATATCATATCGTCGAAGGATAGTCGGATTGGCTCTTTTGCAAGACCTTATATGGTCTTAAAAGACGTACTGTGGTCTCAATGGTCCCGAAACTGTTAAATTTTCTCTTTTGATATATGTCATATTTGACATATATTCCTTTCATGAGTCCTTCTGACAAACCTCTGGTATGGCTTCACGGACAAATCAAGACACCCCCATTTTCTCCAGCAGCGAGAATCGAAGCGGGTTTCCTTCTTCGTAGTCTTCAAGCTGGTGAATTGCTTTCAATGCCTCAAGCCAGACCAATGCCCTCTATTGGAAGACATTGTTACGAATTGAGAGTTCGAGATCAGAATGAGACCTGGCGAATCATCTATCGCATTGATTCGGATGCCATCGTCATAGCAGAAGTTTTTAAAAAAAGGACTCGTCAGACGCCCAAAAGGATTATTGACATTTGTAAAAGACGGCTACAACACTACGACTTGATAGGATGACTTATGAATACAAAAAAGAAAAAACTTCTCGAGGCTGCCGGATGGCGTGTGGGTTCAACAGACGATTTTCTGAACCTGACCGACGCAGAAGCCGCTTACATTGACCTCAAAATCACGTTGAGCAAGAAAGTGGGTCAATATCGCAAGCGAGAAAATTTGACCCAAACACAACTGGCCGAATGCCTCAAATCCAGTCAATCTCGTGTTGCCAAAATCGAAGCGGGCGATCCCTCTGTTTCTATAGATCTATTAATTCGATCTCTCTTCGCGCTTGGGGTCACCAAATCCGAACTCGCCAAGATGCTCGTATCGTGATGTTGACCGCTATTTGACTGGGTAGGAAAGTGGTCCCATACGGTAAAAAGTTCAATGATGGGAATCGCTGCCAGACGGTGGGCGGCGTTATTTTTATGAAGTGTTAAGTCGAAGGGGTGGTTGGAAAGCTCGATATATCAAAGATGTGAATGTGGAAGAGGAAACGGTACGTTTTTGGCAGGAAATTTATAATGAACATGGAAAGCTGGTTGAAATTCATCAAAAGTTTCCAGAAGATATGGGACATCAACGTTTAGAGGATAGACCATGAAAATTACGCGCGATGTGTTAGCTGATCATCTAAAACGTTATCTGAATGGACAAATCGCCCTTGAATCGCTTGTGTCCTGGGCAGAGGATGTGATGATGGAAGGCGAGTTTGAGGCCGATAATTTGGCTTTGATGCGAGATATTGTTGCAAGGTTGGGCGTGTCAGATGTTGCTGCTTTCGGCTTGACGTGGGAAGAGGCCAGGTCAATGTTAGAAGCTCTTGGCTATCGCCCAAAGTTAGCGTTTGAAATGATTTAGCGATAGGCCACATTGCTACCTAAGAAGCCCGTCGGTTTTTCCGGCGGGCTTTTGTTTGTACTCTACCTGCTATATCCTGCTGTGTCTATTCGACAACATCAATGATAGCAACACCTACCACCACACTCACCTGCCCATCCTTGCCATCACTGACGCGCACGATGGGAGAATACCAGTTCCGCGCCTCGTAATTATACGCCGCTTTCGTCTCAAGCTGGCCTGTGCTCGCATCAATCGCAAAATACTCGGCATCCACACCCCACAGGCTATACATGAGAGATTCACCTTCGGCACTCCTCGCTGAAATGGGATCACCTATAGGCTGTCCAGGCGGCGTATTCTCCTCACTCCGTTTTGGTGTAGCAGGTTCTACCGAAGCATCTTATGCCGACTATTATACACCGAAACGAGTCAAGTTCAACCTATTTGATTCAGTGAATGGTACAGTTGGGCTACCACGAAAAATAAAAAGCCCGTCAATCGGTGATACTTGACGGGCTTTTGTTTGTACTCGAGGTGAGCGGATAATTGCGATAGCAATTTATCAGCGAGGGTTTAGTTTGATGCCCAGTCTTTTCATTTTTCCATACAGGGTAGAAGGTGGCACGCCAAGCAGATTCGCCGCGCCTCTGGGTCCCTTTATCAGATAGTTCGTGGCTTCAAGTGCGTCGAGGATGTGGCGGCGTTCATATTCATTCAAAGACACGAATTCGCGGTCTTGAGAAGCCGATAAAGTCCGCTCCCCATGACCTATATCTTTGATTCGAGAACTGTGCAGTCCCAGATCCCTCTCTCTGATTTGAGACTCAGGACATAAAACCACGGCTCGCTGTATGGTATGTTCCAGTTCCCGCACATTGCCGGGCCAATCGTAGTTTTGTAGCACCTCTATAATATCTGGTGTCAAGGGAGCAATTCGCTTGCCCAGATGCGTCGCCATGCGCGTCTTGAAATACTCGGCCAACTCCGATATATCTTCCTTGCGCTCGCGAAGCGGCGGCAAATACATTGGAAAGGCATTGAGGCGGTAATAGAGATCCTCCCGAAATTCACCTGTGCGGACCATCTCCTTTAAGTCGCGATTCGTCGCTGCCACAATACGCGTCTTTGCCATCCGCGTCTCACTGCTCCCAACGCGTTCAAATCTGCCCTCTTCCAGCAAGCGCAACAGCTTTGTCTGCGTTTCCACAGCCATATCGCCTATCTCATCCAAAAAGAGTGTGCCACCCTCTGCCAGTTCCACCCTGCCCAGTCTGTGGAAAACTGCGCTGGTAAAAGCCCCTTTCTCGTGACCAAACAGTTCGCTATCGATCAATGTCCCGGGCAATGCACCGCAACTAACCTCTATAAAAGGCCCATCGCTATGGGTACTCAGCGCGTGTAGTGCCCGCGCTGCCAGTCCCTTGCCCACACCTGTCTCGCCCATAATCAGCACGGTCATATTGGTAGATGCGATTTTTTCAAGATTGATCTGAAACTCGCGCAAGGCCGCGCTATGCCCGATAAAGTTCTGGCTTCCTCTACGGTTTATGACGTCCGTCAATGCTTCGATACGCGGATCTGCTGTGATCGAGAGGCGCGTTTGCGCGATCTCTGAGTAATTGAGGTCGCGGTCTATCGCCCGAACTTGAAAGGTGTAGTCTCCCGGCGGCAGGTCCCGGTAAAAGGCCCGCATCCTTCGAGTTGCCGGTTGCCAGTCGGCATCATAGCCATTCAAGCGATAGATGTAGAGCATGTCGCTGGGATGGGTGGAAAAACTCAGGCCCTTATACTCGAAGATCACCTGCTGGCCTGTAGTAGATACGATGACTTCCTCCGAGTTTTCATATATCTTATCGGCAATCACCTGAAGCAGGCGAATCCGGGGCAAAGTTTGCCGCAGGCGGTAGCGTATGATAGAACCCAGAAGCGTGCCAAAATAGAACGTTCCATCGCGATCTTCGAATATCCGACAAACCGGTCCTATATGCGGTGAGTTGATGGTCTGGAAAAGCTGACCATTGTAGTGCGTCACACCCCGGTCTGTACCGAGCCAGAGATGCCCTTGCTGATCCTCAAACACGCAACGAATGCGGTTGCTCGGCAGCCCATCGTCAGTCGTGAAGGTCTGGAAGGTGCTGCCATCAAAGCGACAAAGACCACTCAGAGTAGCGATCCACAGGTTGCCATCGCGGTCTTCTATAAGATCTGTGACCCTGTCGTCGATCAGTCCATCTTCAATCCCATAAAATTTGAGGCCATCTTCGGGATGCCAGCGCGCCAGGCCCCTGTTGCCAACTGAGAAATTGTGGCAGGCCAAATGAAAATAGACCTCGCCGTTGCGACCGGCAATCACTGTGCCAATACGGTCTAAAACATCTTTCTTTTCCTCCTCCAAAAAAATGGTTTGGAATGCCTCGTCCTGCTGGTAAATGAGCTTTAATGGGCTGACCGAGAGTTCTGCTTTTATTATATATTCGGTTTTATAGGTGTCCTTTTCCCAATAGCCGAAAAGGAATTGACCTTGCAAGTCCTGAGTAATTGCACTGACACTCCTTGCGCCTGAACCCGCAGCTATTTTCATCTTTTTGAACGCTTGTCCATCGTAGCGGAACAGGCCGTTGAGACAGCCAAACCACAGATACCCTTCGCGATCCTCGTATATCGAGAAACAGTTGTCGATATCAAAACCTTGCTCGGAGCCTACAAATGCAAAGTGTTCGCCATCAAAGCGGGCGACGCTTTTGTTCAGGTAGGTGAGAATGGGTGACACACACCCGATCCATATATTTCCACGCCGGTCTTGTACGATCTGCGAGATCTCGCTCGGCTCTTTGTCTTTGGGAGATGCCTTATCGAGGTCAAAAACGTTGATACTATGTGCATCGTAGAGCAAGATGCCGCCCCAGGTGGCAAACCAGAACTGATGATCGCGATCCTCAAATACGGCTTTGACTGCGGGATGGGGTAGCCCATCGGCAATGGTAAACCTGCTAAAGCCATCACCGTCCTGATATAATCCCCCTTCCGAAGTGCTAAACCACATCCGCCCTTCACGATCACACTGTATTTTGCGCAGTGGGCCTCCCAAATCTACCTGAACAGATTGGAAGGTGCCATCGGCATAGCACCAGAGTTCATCTCGATTTTCGAATCGACCGATCCACACTTTGCCGGTATGGTCCGTATCTACGGCATAGGCGGTCCCATCCTGGGGAAAGCCGTCTTTCTCATCGTAGTGGTGAAAGGATTCACCGTCGAAGCGGATGAGGTAGTTGAAGCCAAACCACAGGTGTCCTTGCGAATCCTGAGTAATCCCCCAACACGGACGCCACTTGGGAGAAGGAGGCTCTTCGTAGTCTTGCAGGTAGAGCGGAATCATGTCGCGGAAAGCAGTGCTATCGCAATACCCCAGAGTGCGGGTACCACCGAACCATACACGGCCCTCATTGTCTTCGTAGATGCACCGCACGTCTCGGTCTGCAATCCCATCGTCTTTCAAATGATGGAATCTGGCTCCGTCGTACCAGCAGACGCCATTTGCTGTCCCGAACCACAGTCGGTTCTGACTGTCTTGTACAACAAAATAAGTACGATCATCAATGAGACCGTCCTGTTTGGTAAAATTCTGGAATTCGTTCCCATCGAAGCGACTGACGCCATTGTCCCAGGTGGCGAACCAGATACACCCCTCGCTATCTTCGGCAATGTGTTCAATGCGCATCCCGGCCAGGCCATCGGCCATAGAATAAGTCTTATAGGTGCCCGTGCGGTCAAGTGGTTTGATCATAGAAAGAACCCTGTGATATGGATAAAAAACGGATTCATACATTGTATCTCATACTTGCAAAAGAAACATAATATTGAATCTCACACCTGCAAACAAAATAATGAAGGGTGTAATAACTCGGGACCATTGAGACCATAGTACGTCTTTTAAGACCATATAAAGTCTCATGTAAGAGCCAATCCGACTATTTTGGAACGATATGATATAGTCAGATTGGCTCTTTTTCTTATATAAAACAATCCTTTACGATTATAATTCTCTATAACAATGCTCACATTGGCACGATTTTTGCCTTAAATACTATCCTGATGCCATCATCATAACCGAAACCTGGATACAGGACTCAAGAAAATGGGAGGGCAGCCCTTAATTTCGGCTGATGATGTGGTGTCCATCAGCTAACTCCCTTTGGGTTGTCCTCTCCTGACCAGGACGGATGAAAATGGTGTGATTGGTGTGGACTTGACGCCATTTTGGGTCACATTTATTGAAGGAGTTTGAGAATATGAAAAAGAGATGGGTGTTTGTGAATGTTGTCGCGCTTGCGGTGCTGGTATGTGTGGGTTACGCCTCTGCGAATACGACACGTTCTGCGGACTTTGATGGAGATGGTATCGTAGGTTTTTCCGACTTTTTGGCGTTTGTAGAGAAGTTCGGATCAAGTCGTGGCGATGAGACATATCAAGTCAGGTATGATCTGGATGGCAATGGTGTGATTGAATTTTCCGACTTTTTGGTATTTGTCGATTCGTTTGGCACAGAAGTCCCTCCACCAGGCGTATCGGTATGCGACCGCACAGTTGCCGTGCGCGACTCAATTATGGCATTGGTGCCTGTAAGCACTTGTGGCGATGTGACAGCGGCACATCTATCAGCAATAGATTCTCTGAGTCTATCAGGTGCAGGTCTCACAGAGTTGAAGGCCGGGGATTTATCTGGTCTGACTTGTCTGATAAAGCTCAACCTGCAAGAGAACCGACTCAGTAGCCTGCCCGATGGTTTTTTTGATGACCTGACCGCGCTTACCTCGATTAATGTGTCATTTAATCGATTGACGACATCCATTCCTTCAGAGTTGTTCGCCCTTTCTGATCTTACTTACCTGGACCTCCGTGGCAATCGGTTGGATGGCGAGATTCCCAAAGAATTGGGCAATCTTTCTAATCTTACGGAACTGTCTCTTAGTCGTAATCGGTTGGTTGGCGAGATTCCATCAGAATTGAGTAATCTATCGAACCTTACGCAACTGTGGCTTAACGACAATCAGTTGGAGGGTGCGATTCCCAAAGAATTGGGTAATCTATCGAATCTTACGCGACTGGCTCTTTACAACAATCGGTTGGATGGCGAGATTCCAACAGCATTGGGCAACCTGTTCAATCTAACGTACCTGGATATTGAAAGAAATCGGTTGGATGGCGAGATTCCAACAGCATTGGGTAATCTATCGAACCTTACGCAACTGTGGCTTAACGACAATCAGTTGGAGGGTGCGATTCCCAAAGAATTGGGTAATCTATCGAACCTTACGCTACTGGCTCTTCACAACAATCGGTTGGATGGCGAGATTCCAACAGCATTGGGCAATCTGTCTAACCTTGAGATACTGGCTCTTAGCGACAATCAGTTGGAAGGTGAAATCCCAAAAGAATTGAGTAATCTGTCCAATCTTACGCTACTGGCTCTTTGGGACAATCAGTTGGATGGCGAGATTCCAACAGCATTGGGTAATCTATCGAACCTTACGCAACTGTGGCTTAGCTTCAATCAGTTGGATGGCGAGATTCCAGAAGCATTGGGCACTCTGTCCAATCTCACTGAACTGGACCTCGGCGACAATCAGTTGGTTGGAGAGATTCCAGAAGCATTGGGCACTCTATCGAACCTTACGCACCTGTACCTTTACAATAATCAGTTGGATGGCGAGATTCCAGATGCATTGGGCACTCTGTCCAATCTCACTGAACTGGACCTCGGCGACAATCAGTTGGTTGGAGAGATTCCGAAAGAACTGGGTAAACTCTCCTATCTTGAGATTCTGAGGCTCGAGGATAACACATCCTTGATGGGTGAGCTTCCTCAAAGTCTGAGTGGGCTGACAAATCTGAAGCAATTTTATTTTTATAACACAGGGCTATGCGCGCCGCTTGATCCTGCCTTTCAGACGTGGCTTCAGGGCATTGAAGAAACCAATGGCTCGAATTGTGGCGTAGAGTTAGGGGTGTCGGTATGTGATCGCACGAATGCAGTACGCGACGCGATTATGGCACAAGTGCCTGTAAGCACTTGCGGCGATGTGACAGCGGAGCATCTATCAGCGATAAGTTCTCTCATTTTGGATGGTGCAAACCTCACAGAACTGAAGGCTGACGATTTTTCTGGTCTGACTGGTCTGACAAAACTCAGTCTGGTAAAGAATCAACTGTCGTCAATCCCATCCGAATTGTTCACCCTTCCCAATCTCACTCACTTGTATCTTTGGGGCAATCAGTTGAGTGGCGAGATTCCAACAGCATTGGGCAACTTGTCCAATCTCACTTACCTGGACCTCGGCGACAATCAGTTGAGCGGTGCGATTCCAACAGAATTGGGCAATCTATCTAACCTTACGCTATTGGCTCTTCACAACAATCAGTTGAGTGGTAGGATTCCAACAGAATTGGGTAAACTCTCCAATCTTGAGTTTCTGAGTCTCCAGGATAACACATCCTTGATGGGTGCGCTTCCTCAGAGCCTGAGGGGGCTGACAAAGCTGAAGGAATTTTACTTTACTAATACAGGGCTATGCGCGCCGCTTGATGCCGCCTTTCAAACGTGGCTTCAGGGTATTACAGATGCCAGTGGCTCGAATTGCTCGGGATAGGCGTCTCTCAGGCAGATTACAATAAGATGAGATAAACCCCAACCCATCTCCCAGGCGGTATTATCAGGCATAGGATTGGGACAAGACGGGCGTCGGCAAGGGAATGGATAACCCGTCGCTGTTCTTTATCTTATTGAATATACCTCAACGGATCAAGTCCATTTTGGACAAAAAAAGGGACGCGATTGTTTTGCGTCCCTTTAAGCATGATCATGATATCGCTCGTAGAAATCTTTTATCTTTTTCGGCGTGTTGGGTGATTCGCATAGCCCTCGACAGATTCTCTGCAACACATCAGAGGATATATCTGGTTGATATATCCCATTACGGAGAATAGTGGGAACCATTCGTTCGGCAAATAAGCAAGCATGCTGATAAAGAACGACGGACTTTCTAATAATAAATGGATGATCATTGGGCTGCAAAACACATGTATCATCTATTCCAAAACGCCATGAACTGACATTCACCATGATTATTTGTAGCGGTGTCCCTGCGCCATCCGTTATTACAATCCATAAATGACTACTACCTGAATCGTCAAGTAAGACACATTTCCCTGCAAATGCCATATAGTATCGTACCTTACTCTCTTGTCTTTTCACTCACAGTCGTATTATCAATCATGTTTTCAAACATTGCTATGGCGTTAAACTCTTTTCTTATTGCGACTAAGTCATCACCAGTCCACCCCACGGCTTTGAGTAGCCTGTCCCACTCCATCGGCGCAGAAGAGTGACCAGGGTCATCAAATTCTGGCAAAGAATGAACATATTTTTTTAATTCATTAAACGATTTATTTTTAAATTTTTCATATATTTCACGTATTAAATTCATCTCAAATTGGGATAATTCTCCGTCACCTATATCATTATTGAGTAACCTGATAATGTTTTTTTTCGGAAGCGAAAAAGACCGAGACCAATACTCCCCGTCCCACGGATTCCAAATCAAATGATAAGTATGACTCGGTGTAGGTCCCAATGGAAGGTTATAGGGCCGGTCAAACGTCACGGGATGGCCCCTGCGTTTCAACGACTCTCTATCAATAAGATAAATTAGCTTAATTAGCTTATACAGATCAATTTTACCACCACTATACTTTACTAATAACACTGCAATTTGAGTCGTTTTATGCTCTTTGAATCGAGGGACAGCCATCTCTGAAACTGATTCCTCGGTAAAAATGGGAGGTTTCATGGTATTGTCCGAGATTATGGTTTGATTTGCAGGTTGTTGTGTTATTGCGATTTGTTTTGATAAAATATCATATCTCAAATTTTATGCAAGCCTTTAAGCATTTTTTGCATAGTGGATCAGTTGGGCTACCAGAATAATAAACCGTCGGTTTTTCCGGCGGGCTTTGTCTGTTCTGTTTGCGGGCGGGCACAGGGGCATAGCCCCTACTAATCCACGGGTTCAAAAATCTCTTTTCCCCCCAGATAGGGGCGCAGGATTTCGG
>JAPPIE010000341.1 GCA_028874765.1 Gemmatimonadota bacterium | reverse complement strand
CAATATAAAATGCATCCCGAGCGCGACAAAGGAAATCTCACCTGTTCTGGTATTGCTTGTGCTGTTCTGGGCGCGGGGTTATCATACTTTACAATGGGTTTTTTTGAGGACAAATTGCCAAGGAGGTGAGGGGTTATGAAAAAGAGATCTATTACAGCGACCCCATCCGAAATTATCGTCGAACAACTCGCCGCGCTGGGTGTGCAGTATGTGTTTAACAACTCTGGCTCTCGGGAGGCGCTCTTTTTTGACGCGCTCCACATAAATCCCAATGTTCACGGTATTCTGGCACTTCACGAGGGGAGTGTGGCCGCGATGGCGGGGGGATATACACAAGGAAATCTCAATCCGGCCGTGATGGTCGTCCATCTCGGTGCCGGGTTGGCGCAGTGTTTGGGGCAGTTGATCAATGTTTGGAGTGGCAGCCTGCCCGTGGTGGTGCTTACGTTTGCGGGGGATACGGGGAGTTATGGAGACCGGGTGGGTCTGGATTTGACGCACAATGTGGGGCCAACGTCGATTGCGCAGCCTTTTACCAAGGCGAGTTGGACAGTGATTGAATCGGATGGCTTGCCGCAGGCGATTGAGCGCGCGTTGCGGGTTGCCAAAACACCGCCGGTCGGTCCGGTTCACCTCGCTGTTTACGATCGGTTGCTCGGAAATGATAGGGTGAGTACAGAGATTATTGAGGGGGAGACTCAGTCGGTGCGGGCGGGTTATCCGGCTGATGAGGATGTCGAAGCCGTTATTCGCGCGCTGTCCGATGCCCAGCGGCCGCTGTTTTATGTTGGGGACGGTATTTGGAAGAGTGGGGCAGAGGCGCGGGTTATGGCGCTGGCAGAGCAGTATGGCTGCCCGATTGCGGGTACGTGGACGGAGATGCGCAGGACTCCGCAAAGCCACAGTCTTCACTGCGGGCGGATCGCAGAGGCTGTTGCCGAGGTGTCACCCGATCTGATTGTGTGCATTGGCGTGCGCCACAATGGTCGCGGGAAACCCCAGGATTTTAATGCGTTGTCGGGTGCGCAACGCCTGATTGGGATTGGGCCAGATGTCGAGAATTTTACGAATCTTCCGGGATTGGATCTCGCGATTTTAGCAGATGAGTTCAGGGCGCTTGAATGTCTTGAGCGCGCTTCGTCTCAGGTGTCTTTTGCCGAGCGTCTCGCCCGCGCCGAGATGCACGCTGCTTCTCTTCACGCAAAGCGAAAAGCGGCGGCGAAGCGCGTGGC
The DNA here is from genome assembly GCA_028874765.1 of Gemmatimonadota bacterium. GTDB lineage: Bacteria > Latescibacterota > UBA2968 > UBA2968 > UBA2968 > VXRD01. The sequence continues at coordinate 11,202 of JAPPIE010000341.1, read as the reverse complement.
GCAGGAGGCCGGGCAAGTGAGACCCTATGTGCTGGTGGATGCAATCGATCGGGGGCTGGAGAGGTTGGGCGGTGGTTTGATGATGGTCGAGCAATACGCCCTGCCAATAGATAGTCGAGGAGATGCGTATGGCGCGGGGCGCAATGCCTATATCCGGGCGGCTGGGGGATCGGAGGGTTATGGGATTGGTGGTACGATTGGGTTGAAGCTGGCGGTGCCGCACAAGCCCGTGGTTGGGCTGGTGGGCGATGGGTCGATGTATTATGCCGATTCCGGGCTTTGGACGGCTGCCCATCACCAGATTCCGGTGCTTTTTGTGATTCCAAATAATCGGTCTTATGGGATTGTGGCGACTAATTTTGAGCGGGCGGGCGGTGTGATGAAGGAGACGGGAGAGTACCCGGGCGTGGTTCTGGATGGGATTGATCCGGTGAAAATTGCAGAGGGGTTTGGTGTGGAGGGGATGCAGGTTGATGAAGAGTCGGATCTGGATGGGGCTATTGCGCGGGGATTGGATGTGGTGGAAGGCGAAGAGCGACCCTTTTTACTGGATGTGAAATTGCCCCTTGGGCTGCCCGAGGGTGGACGGGCAGCAACGCCTTTTCATCTGACGAAGATTCGGAGTAAGGCGAGTGCGGCGTAATGGATAATGGGGTAAATTTGAAAGTTTAAGTTGCATATTGTCACATCTTCAGTTATTTATGGTGAGGTGGTGCCGCAGGCCGGTCTGGGCGAGGTGCTCAAGCGGTTTGAGCGCGGGATACTTTAGATTAAGCGATTCACTAATCACTTTTTTCAGGAGATAGTTTTATGGCACTTAAAGTTGGCGTTGTTGGTATGGGTGGTATTGGCAATCGGCATGCGGGCTGTCATGCAGAAGACGACCTGGCAGATCTCGTTGCGGTGTGCGATGTTGTCAAAGAGTCCGCGGATAAGGCTGCGGAAAGACACGGTGTTAAAGCTTATTATAGTCTCAAAGATATGTTGGAGAACGAGGATCTGGATATTGTCGATGTCACGACCGGGGGAAATGAGAATGGCAGTTGGCACTATGAACCGACGATGGAGGCTCTCGCCGCTGGCAGACACGTTCTGTGTGAAAAACCCCTGTCCAACGATATTGATGAAGCCCGCGATATGGTCGCTTATGCCGCAGAACAAAATCTGTACCTCGGCTGCAATCTCAACCATTATTTTTCTCAACCGGCGGACAAAGCGCGAGAATATATCGCAGAAGGCAAAGTGGGCGAACAAATTTACTGTATTCACAAGATGGGTTTTGCAGGTGGTGAAGAGACTTATAGGCCAGGCAAAGGGCCTAAATCGTGGGGACATCCCTATTTTCACGTTAAGGCTTTTCTCACGCATCCTTTTAGCGTGATGCGCGATTTTTGCGGCAATATCACCCATGTGCAGGCATTTTTTGACCGCCCCAGTTTTCGCAAGCAAGCGGGCGATCTCATGATTTCCCTCAATAGCATTCACGTGCGTTTTGAAAGCGGCGCGATGGGTTATTTGTTGAGTCAGCGCGGCGATGTCACTTTTGGTCTGGGCGGCTGGTGGAGCGTTGAAGTGGCGGGTACTCGCGGGACTTTCTGCATTGAAAATTGCGTTGAAAAAATCACTTTTTGGCCCGCGCCCGGCACAGCGCCTATGCCGGAGAATATGTCGCACGGTGCCGCACCCGATCCCATTGTTGATGATTCGGGGATTGCTGACTTTGGCTCCACATTTCCCAATCGCATCCACGCCTTTCTCGAGGATGTCACCAATGGTGTGCCCAGAGAAGAACTCCGCGCTTCGGGTCACGATTCGCTCGCGGCTCTCGAATACACGTGGGCGGCGATTGAGTCCTATGAAAATGGCGGCGTGCTCGTCACGCCCAATCCCCTGCCTTTGCTCAAACGAGATCCGATGACTTAAAAAGCAAAAACGGGACCTGATTCAGGTGTCCCGTTTTTTGTTGCATTTTACTCTTGCAAATTCCATGCCAGTCCCTTTTGTAGATTAAGAAATAGTTGTAAAATCGGTATAAGGGGCTTATGTTATCGCTGTTGAGGAATATCCAATCTCATTTAACAAAGGAAGTAGCTATGAATCTGAAAGAAGAAATCAAGGACGATATCGCGATTATTACCCTTACAGGTGAACTGATGGACGGTCCTGATGTTATGCCGTTTCACGACCACATCAAACAACTCGTTGCAAGTGGCACCAATCGCGTGATTGTCGATTTTTCTGCCGTCAGATGGTTTGGCAGTGCAATGCTCGGGGTTCTCACGGCATCTCTGGCGACTGTCAAAGCAGCAGGTGGTGATTTGCGTCTGGTGGGTATTACCAGAAGAATTGAGAGTATTCTCATGGTCACGTCTCTGGCTTCGGCTTTTCAAACGTTCAGAACGTTGAACCGCGCTATGGTCAGTTTCAGGCATGAGTAAAACCATCCGCAATTGACGATGTTACATTCTGAACTCACCCGCAGCGTTCGATTGTATCCGATTTATGCTCCCCTCGCGCAGGCGTATTTCTGGTTGCCTGTGTTTTTTTTGTATTTTAACGAGCACATGCCCATTGAGCAGGTGCTGCGTCTTGAAGCCATTTACTATGTTGCGGTTGTTGTTCTGGAAGTGCCCTCCGGGTATTTGTCCGATACTCTGGGGCGTCGTCTGACCCTTCTGATTTCTGCTGTTTCAGCGATCTTTGCGTACGCTCTGTTTTTTTTGGGTGGGTCTTTTGGTATTTTTGTGCTGGCGCAAATTGGGCTGGCTGCAAGCATGGCCTTTCGGTCTGGCACGGATACGTCGTTTCACTACGATTTGCTCAAATGTTTGGGGCGAGAAGATGCCTATCCCCAGCGCGAAGCGCGCATTACGCGGAATGTTTTTATTGCTTCGGCAGGTGCTGCGCTCCTTGGGGGGGCGGTGTCTATCTTTGCTTTGCGCGTCGCTTATGGCCTGTCTTTGTTGGCGGCGTGCGTGGCTTTTGCGCTGGTTTTGTTATTTGCCGAACCCGACCGGGAGGCCAGCACTGCGCGACAGGCTTCGGGATTTTTTTTGCAGATTCGCGCCTGTCTTGCGTATCTCAGCCAACCCGTGCTCGGGTGGTTGATGCTGTTTTCCGTTTTTATGACGGTTGTCAACCATATCCCTTATGAATTTTATCAGCCCTATATCCAGTTGCTCGGCGGACAGGCTCCCACGCCGTTGCTTACGGGTTTGCACACGGCGCTGACGATGGGCATTGCTGCATGGTTTGCAAGACAGAGTATTCGCCTGCGCGATCATCTCGGTACCCGGTCGGCGCTTATGCTCAGCGCAGGGGTGCAGGTTGTTCTCATTGCATTGATGGGGTTCTTTTTTCATCCCGTTGTTGCGCTTCTGTTGGCTTTGCGCTCTGTTCCGCGCGCGCTTATGATTGCGCCTCTCAATGCTGCAGTTGTACCGCGTTTGCAACAACACCATCGCGCGACGTATCTTTCAATTCAGAGTCTGATTGGACGTTTGTCATTTTCTCTTTGTTTGACCCTTCTCGCTGGTATTTCAGAAGGTTCGGATATTGGGCTGTCTCATACGCTTTTGCACTGCGCGGTGTTTGCCATTGCGGGGTGTGTCGTTCTCGCTGTGATCGCTGTTGTGATTCCCAGGTCGCAGTGGCGGTTGACGAATTAAAAATTAAAAATTAGGAATAGGTAGTAGGGCGGGCTGACTGCTGATTGCTGGAGGTTTTGATGATGAGCGCATTTCTCAGAAAACCGAATTTGTTATTTATTTTTACGGATCAACAGCGCGCGGATACGATGCGGTGTTATGGCAATGATCATATTGATACGCCGCATCTCAATGCGCTTGCGGATAGGAGTTTTGTTTTTGAGAATGCCTATGTGAGCCAGCCCGTGTGTAGTCCCTCGCGTGCCACGATGTTGTGCGGTCTTTACCCGCATACCGCGCGGGTGCCAGCGTGCAATGTTCCGCTGCCTCGAGATGTGCAAACCATTGCGGAGATGGTGTCTTCCGATTATCGCTGTTGTTATAATGGCAAGTGGCATCTCGGCGATGAAATTTTTCCGCAGCACGGTTTTTCCGAATGGGTTGGTACCGAGGATTCGTATCGTCGGTTTTTTTCGAGTTCTGAACGCCATGCATACCGCAGTGACTATCATCATTTTCTCGTGGAAAATGGCTTCGAACCCAATTCCGAATCCGAAGGTCAGCGCGTTTTTTCCCGCCATGTTGAAGCGAGTATGGACGAACCGTTTACCAAGGCGTCTTTCCAGGGCGACCGCGCTGCCCAATTTATACGCGACTGTGGCGATGATCCTTTTGTGCTGGCTGTTTCTTATCTGGAGCCGCATCCACCGCATACCGGTCCATTAAACGATTATTACGATCCTTCAGGACTTCCCGTTGGTCCCACCTTTCGCCAGAAGCCACCGGCCAATGCGTCTCTTCTCAATCGCGTTTTGTCCGCTTATTATATGGAGTCCGAGGAATACGGTTACGATCTTCGCACAGATGAGGGCTGGCGTGCTGTTCGCGCGCGCTATTATGGCAATGTTACGTTGATCGATCGCTCTGTTGGCAAAATTCTCGCTGCGCTTGAGGAGAGCGGTCAGGCGGATAATACGATTATTGTGTTTACCAGTGATCACGGCGAGATGGTGGGCGATCACGGCATTTTGGGCAAGACTGTTCTGTACGAGGAGTCCGTCAAGGTTCCGCTTCTCATGCATGTGCCCTATTTATCCAATCAGCAGCGTGTGATTGGGGGGAATATTTCACATATTGATCTCGTGCCTACGCTTCTGGATTTGATGGGTGAATCTATTCCCGATCATCTGCAAGGCGAGAGCCGCGTGCCTGTGCTGGACGGCGATGAGACATTGTCGGAGAATGATGTTTTTATTCAGTGGAACCGCAACGATGGACACCCGCGTCCCGGCGAGGCCGAGGTCAATCCCGCTATGAGTACGCCGTGGCGATCTGTTATTTCCGCCGACCGCTGGAAGCTCAATCTCAGCGCGCACGATCAGTGTGAATTCTACGATCTGAACGCCGATCCGTATGAAACTATCAATCATTTCGATGATCCCAAATGCCGGGACCGCATTCGAGACCTGACTGAGCGTATTCGTCAATGGCAGATACGGACAGATGATAGGGTTTCGTTGCCCAATTCGAAAAGAGGTTAAACATGCCAAAAGTCCTTCTCGCGTCTAATAAGCGCATTCGCGATAGCTATTTTCCGCCGGAGGAACTCGCCCGCCTTGAGACCTTCGCCACATGGGATTGGTTTGAGTGCGAGGGTGGCAATATTTATGAAGCTCCTCGCGATCCCGGAACTATTGCGGGTTTAATTGATTGTATGGGGGATGCGGATGCTGTTGTCGTGTGCTCCGGGTGCCCCACGATTGATGCTGAGGTGATGGATAATGCGCCGCATTTGAAGTTGGTTGGCGAATTGGAAGGCGACCGCTTTGCCGCGCGCATTGATCTCGATGCGGCCTGGGAACGCGGTATCCGCACGGTTGATACGACTCAGGGGTCGTCTTATCCAGTTGCCGAATGGGCGCTCGCGCTTATCCTGATCGCGTTGCGCAATGCGGGGGCTGCGTTTCGCCGCATTATTGTTGGCGATACAATCGGTGCCAAGAACCGCGATATGCGCGGTATGCTATTCGGCAAGCGCGTCGGTCTTATTGGGTGTGGGCATATGGGGCGCCGTTTGATTTCTTTTTTGCGTCCTTTTAATACGGATATCTGGGTTTACGATCCGTATTTGTCTCGCGATATTGCCGAGATTGTTGGTTTTACGCAGACTTCGATGGATAAGATTTTTGCGGAATGCGATGTTATTGTCTGTGTTGCCCCGCTTACACCGCGCACCAGAGGTATGATTGGGAAACGCGAACTCGATCTCATCCGACCCGGGTCGGCCTTTGTCAATGTTTCGCGTGGCGCAATTGTCGATTCAAATGCTTTGATTGAACGCCTTAAGCGAGGTGATATTACCGCGGGTCTCGAGGTTTTTGATCCGGAACCTATTCCCCCTGATAGTGAGATTATTCACCTTCCCAATGTGTTTTTAAGTCCGCATTTTTCGGGCTATACGGGCGATGATTATCCCCATTTTTTCAAACTTATGGTCGATGAACTTGAGCGCTTTTTTCAGGGGCACGAGACGTGGTTTGATCTCACGCCACAATCGCAGGCGAATCGCAGAGGCGACTGATTTCTTTTACAAGTTCTGTGTTTTGGGTATATTCAAATCAACTATATCGGGAGATATTATGTTTCGCCTCTTTCTCACAACTTTCTGCGGTATTTTGATGGCTTGCCAGAATCCACCAGAACAGAAAGCCGAACCACCCCCTCAGCGCCCGCAGTTTGCCGCGGCAGATATTGAAAGAGGTAAGGCTCTTTACACAAAATACGGGTGCGCGGTTTGCCATGGTCGCAACGGTCATGGCAATGGTCAGATCGCGCGTACTCTGAATCCAAGGCCCCGCGATTTTCACGACCCCAAGGTTTATAAATACGGGCGTTCGATTGAGGCTGTTTCGCGTACGATACTCAAGGGCGCGCTCAATGAACGAGGTATGGGTATGCCCGGCTATCCCCAAATCCCGGAAGAAGAGCGCAGGATTATTTCCATTTATATTGTTTCGTTGCAGAAATGAGAGTGTGTATAAAAAGTGGGATATTTTTTCTGACCCTCATTCTGCTGGGGATGGGATGTAGCGATCGGGATATTTCTTCTGTGTCCATTAAAAACGCCTGGGTGCGGCAGAATATTCCGCCTCAGTCTATGACTGCGGCTTATCTGGCTATTCACAATGAGGGGATGGCGACTGCACTCGTTTCTGCTTCTACGCCTGCGGCTGAGGTTGCCGAGATCCACGTTATGACGACGGATGGCAATATTATGCGGATGAAAAAAATTGACCGTTTGCCGATTCCAGAAGATGGTTCAGCGACTTTGCAACCCGGTGGCAACCATCTTATGCTCATTGGTCTCAGACGCGATTTGGCTCCGGGCGATTCGCTCGCGCTTACGCTCACTTTTGCAAATGGTCAGGTGCAGACGCTTCGGGCACCTGTTGTTTCTTTTCGGAGTGAAGGGCGCAGATGAATACGATCCGCAGATGGGCGCAGATGGGCGCAGATAAATGGCGAGGGATAAGGGGGAGCTGGAGAGGCTTGCACTTTGTACTTTGCATTTTGCTGTTGCTATTTATGGCCTGTAAACCGCTTGAGCGCGCGCCGCAGTCCGATCCCGATCTCACCCTTTCTGCTGATCCCTATCCTTTTGGCGGCGATTTGACGCTTGTTGACCACGATGGCAATTCTTTTCATTTGGCGGATCAACAACGTCCGTTTCTTCTCTTTTTTGGCTATGCGAGTTGTCCTGATGCATGTCCCCAAACGATGGCGCGGCTTGCGAGTGCTTATACGATTTTAGGCGAGGATGCACGCGATCTGGGGACGCTTTTTGTGAGTGTTGATCCCGGGCGCGATTCCCCGCAAATGCTCAAAACCTATTTGTCGCATTTTGATGTGCCAGCTATTGGTCTTACAGGGGTGCAGGATAGCATTGATGCTGTGGTCAAACGCTATGCGGCTCACTATGAGATCGGCGAGCAGGGTTCTGCGGCGGGGTATCTCATTGACCATTCCCTCTATACCTATCTCATCGACCAGAACGGCGATTTGCGCTTCTTTTTTCGCCCGTCCCATACCGCCGAAGAAATCGCAACTGTGGTTCGTCAATTGTCCAGGTGAATTTTATGGGGATAAAGCATGATGCGAGTCGCTTGCGATGTGCCCTTCACAGAGGGGATCAAATATGCGGGGTCAAAGTTGAAACTTCTTCCGCATATTTTGCAATTGGTTGAGAAGGTTGATGCGAAGACGGTTCTGGATGGGTTTTCGGGGACGACGAGGGTGTCGCAGGCACTTGCGAGGTTGGGTTATACGGTTGTTTGCAATGATGTTGCGGTGTGGTCGAAGGTTTTTGGGACGTGCTATTTGCTGAATAAGAAGAAGCGGGAGGATTATCAACCGCTTATCGATCATCTCAATGCGCTTCCGGCCGTGGATGGGTGGTTCACAGAGCACTATGGGGGCTATGCCAATGACGGATGTGCGGTACAGCGGGATGGGCGCAAGAAGCCGTGGCAGATTCACAATACCCGTAAGTTAGATGCAATTCGGGAAGAGATTGACGCGCTGAAGCTGGATCCGGTTGATGAGGCTGTGGCGCTTACGAGTCTGATTTTGGCGCTGGATCGCGTGGATAGTAGTTTGGGGCATTTTGTTTCTTATCTGAAGGACTGGTCGCCTCGCTCTTATAAGGAGCTTGTGCTGAAGGTGCCGAGTATTTTTCGATCATCGGGGGAACATCGGGTATTTCAGAGGGATATTTTTGATCTCGTTCCCCGTATATCCGTTGATCTGGCGTATTTCGATCCGCCTTATGGATCAAATAACGAGAAGATGCCGCCATCGCGGGTGCGGTACGCTTCGTATTACCATGTGTGGACGAGTGTGATTTGTGCCGATAAACCGGCTCTTTTCGGGAAGGCCAATCGCCGTAGGGATACATCGGATACGGTAGCGGCGTCTGTTTTTGAGGCGTTTCGGCGGAACGATGAGGGGCGCTTTATTGCTGTTGAGGCGATTGAGAATTTGATTGCGGCGACGCGCGCGCGGTGGATTATTCTGTCGTACAGTTCTGGCGGGCGGGCGACTGCGAGAGCGTTGAACGATGTGATGCGGCGCAATGGCGAGATAGTGGATGTGGTTGCGCTCAATTACAAGAAGAATGTGATGGCGGGGATGAAGTGGACGAATGAATGGTTGAGGGATGCAGAGGAACCAAACCGGGAGTTTTTGTTTTTGCTCGATAAGAAGGCGGTCTGACACATACTATGTCTCCAATTCTCTTTGAATACGGCCCGTTTCGCATCGGCGTTTATGGCGTGATGCTCGCGGTTGGTTTGCTTTGTGCGTCGTGGGTGCTCAAACGCGAGTTTCGGCGTCGGGGTCTTGATCCCACGCTGTCAGACCGCATTGCGTTTGCCGCTGTGATCGGCGGTATTGTGGGGAGTAAAATTTTTCATGTTTTCGAGTATCCCCACGCTTTTGTGGCCGATCCTTTTGGCACGATTTTTTCCTCGGTGGGTTGGGCGTGGTACGGCGGGCTTTTGGGTGGGGCTGCGACTGTGCTCCTTTGGCTTCGCCGGTATAATGCGCTCGATTGGCCCGCTGTGGATGCGATTGCACCGGCTCTTGTGGTGGGGTACTTTTTTGGGCGGGGGGGATGTGAGCTTTCGGGCGATGGATGCTATGGGATTCCCACGGATTTGCCCTGGGGCATGGCTTATCCCAACGGTCTTGTGCCCACGCTCGATTTGGTGCATCCGACGCCGATTTACGAGATGATTCAGATGGTTTGTATTTTCGGGATTTTGTTGGCTCTGCGCGATCGTCTCAGACCCGGTAGAGTTTTTGGTCTTTATCTCGTTTTGATGGCTGTTGCCCGCTTTTTTGTCGAGTTTGTGCGTCTCACACCCGAGGTTTTTATAGGGCTTACGGTGCATCAGTGGGTCAGTATTGGTCTCGTGGTTACGGGGCTTTATCTCATCCATCTGCGCCGAAAAAGGCCTCAGAATTGACAAAATTATGGTCCCGATTTATTTTTGAACTCACATGGATATTCGATTTTACAATACGCTTACGAATCGCGAAGAAGTTTTTGAGCCGCTCGATCCTCCAAATGTGGCGATGTATTCATGTGGTCCAACGGTGTACGATTTTGCCCATATCGGCAATTTTAAGTCTTTTTTGTTTTCCGATGTGCTCCGTCGCTTTCTCGATTTGGCCGGTTATAATGTTACCCATGTGATGAATATCACCGATGTGGGGCATATGACGGATGACGATGTGGCCGATGCGACCGGCGAGGACAAGATCGCGGTGGCTGCGCGCAAGCTCAAGGAGGAAAAGAAATCGGGTAAGTTGCCCGATGATGCGGTTTCCAATCCCGATGATCCGTTTGAGGTGGCGCAGTATTTTACGGATGCATTTGTCGAAGATGCGCGTTTGCTGGATATTAAAGTGGCGCATGACTATCCGCGCAATATGCCGCGTCCCACGGAACATATCGATGCCATACAGGTGATGATCCAGAAGCTTTTGGACAAAGGCCACGCCTATATTGCCGATGATGGTGTGGTTTATTTTAGTGTTGAGTCTTTTCCCGAATACGGCCGTTTGTCGGGTAATGATCTCGATCAACTTGTCGCGGGTTCTGGTGGGCGCGTGCTTGAGGAACACCAGGCGATTAAGCGCAATCCGGCTGATTTCTTTTTGTGGAAACCCGATCCGTCTCATATTATGAAATGGCCCTCTCCCTGGGGTGAAGGGTATCCGGGCTGGCATATCGAGTGTTCGGCTATGGCGATGAAGATGCTGCGGCGCGAGGTTATCGATATTCACACGGGGGGCGAGGATAATATTTTTCCGCACCACGAATGCGAGATTGCCCAGTCGTGTTGTGCGACGGGGCATTCGCATTTTGCCAGGTACTGGATTCACCCGCGCTATTTAATGGTTGAAGGCGAGAAGATGTCCAAGAGTAAGGGCAATTTTTTTACGGTGCGCGATGTGCTCGAGGGCAAAGTAACGGGGCGTCCCGTTCATCCTTCGGTTTTGCGTTACGAACTCATTAAGACGCATTATCGCACGCAGACCAATTTTACGCAAAAGGGTGTTCGTGATTCGGCCAATGCCGTGCGAAGATTTCAGGAGTTTGGGCAGGGGCTTGTTCAGGCGGCGAACGGGAGTGCGACGGAGGTCGGCAACGATCATCCCGTTGTTGCCGATTTTCTCAGCGCTTTGGCCAGCGATCTCAATATCAGTACAGCACTTGCTGTGGTGCATAACTGGATGGGGCGAGAGGTAGATGACCCGTCCGAAGCGCTGGATGTGTTTGACAAGATCAATAGTGTGCTGGGGATTGCCGATGTCGAGGTTAAATCATCGGATGAGACAGATACCAGCGAGGCGATTTGCAAACAGATTGATGAGGCCCGCGCATCCAGAGATTACAATACTGCCGATCGTCTGCGGCAGGAGCTCATTGATGCGGGCTATGAGGTTCGCACTGCGCCGGAAGGTACGGTTGCTATAAAGCAGTTGGCGT
>JAPPIE010000038.1 GCA_028874765.1 Gemmatimonadota bacterium | reverse complement strand
TTTATGGTGGGCGATACTGGATTCGAACCAGTGACCTCCTGCTTGTAAGGCAGGCGCTCTAACCAGCTGAGCTAACCGCCCGGATAATGTTAAACCTATCCTACATCAGTTGATGGCTCCTCTTCTTTCTGCCTGCTGAGCAGGGCTATTGGGATGAATACGCAGTAACCGAGCACGAGCAGCAGCGGGGCAAGCGTGAGGGACATAAAACCATCGACTGGCGGTAGGGAGAGAAAAATATAGCCCAGTGCAATGGCGACAAGTCCAAGCCCAAAAAGCCACATATTCCGTTCTGAATAGGGTAGCTTTGGCCGGGATTTGGGACGTTGTCGCGCTCGGCGAGGAGGCATAATAGAATTCCTATCGACGTTCTGTAATGCGGGCAGCACGACCGCGCCGATCGCGTAGATAATAAATTTTTGATCGACGCACTTTACCGCGACGCAGTACGTCTATTTTAGCTATGCGAGGCGTGTGCAGTGGAAAGATGCGCTCTACCCCAACGCCACCCGTGCTAATTTTGCGAACCGTAAATGTCGCGTGAATGCCCGGTCCTCGGCGCTGGATGACCACACCCTCAAAAAGCTGGATGCGTTCTTTTTGTCCTTCTACCACGCGGACATGCACGCGCACGGTATCGCCGGCTTCAAACTCGGGCACATCATCGCGCAGTTGTGCTTTGGAAACAGATTTCAAAATGGCATCCATGATGTACATACTCCTGAAAAAAATGAAAGTTCAAACAAAGTTGGTTATTCCAACAAATCGGGGCGTCGCTCAAGTGTGCGTTTTCGAGCGTTGTCCCGCCGCCATTGGGCGACTTTTTTGTGATCTCCGCTGAGCAATGCCTCTGGCACGGTCAGGCCTTCAAATTCACGAGGTCGCGTGTACCACGCACAATCCAACAGACTATTTTGAAACGAGTCTTCAAGTGCCGACTCGGCATTGCCAATGGCACCCGGAATCAACCGGATCAACGCATCGATCAAAATGAGGGCGGGCAATTCACCACCGCTGAGGACGTAATCGCCGATTGAAATTTCATCATCGACATAGTTTTTGCGAACGCGCTCATCAATGCCGCGATAGTGACCGCACAACAATACGAGATGGTCCGACAAAGACAATTCATTGGCGACAGATTGCGTAAATAGCCGCCCTTGAGGTGTGAGAAAAATCACGCGACCACCTGTGGGGAGTGCTTCTATCGCGCGTGCAATGGGTTCGGGTTTGAAGATCATCCCCGCGCCACCGCCATAAGGCGTGTCGTCGATTGTTTTGTGCTTGTCGTTTGCGTGGTCTCGAAGGTCGTGCGCCAAAACGTCGATCAATCCCGCATCAATGGCGCGTCGCGGGATACTGTACTTTAGTACATCCCGAATCAGATCGGGAAAAATTGTGATCACGTCTATTCGCATTATAGATCATTGTCCTGCCAGTAGTTCGGACACTTTTGTAATAGCCACAGAAGGCACAAAAATCACAAAAATTGCACCTGTTCTGTGCCTTCTGTGCTTTTTGTGGCTATCATCATAAGTGTTGTCCTACAAAAGTCCTTCGATTTCCTGAACGACAATTTTGCCGGCTTTTTGATCCACGCGGACAATCTCGCGTACGGCTGGGATCAATACGTCTTCGCCGTTGCGATCCACCACATACACATCGTTGGCCGGATACGACAAGACTTCTACGACATGTCCCACCATTGCGCCAGATGCTGTTTCAACTGGCAATCCCTCGATTTCAAAAACGTAAAACGAATTGTCGGGCAAGGGATGCACGGCATCGCGAGCTACTAAAATGAAGTGCTCGCGCAATCGCCCCACATGTTCAGGGGTATCAATGTCTTGAAATTTGATCGCCAGGCGAGAACCATAAGCGCGTACATAAGCCACATTCAATACAGAATATGTGCCGTCGGGTGCTTCGACGCGCACAGAGTCCAAATCGTCAAATCGCTGCGGAAAGTCGGTCAGCGGTAGCAAAAAAGCTTCACCCCGAATGCCTCGGGGTTTCATAATTTTGCCAACCGTGATAAAGTCTGTGCTGGAGTGGTTTAATTCAGTATCCGGCTCCAAGACTTATTCCTCAGATGGCGCGTCTGACTCAGCATCCTCAGGTTGTGCGTCTTCATCGCGGTTTTGTTTGAGCAGACCCTTTTGGCGAAATAAACTACGCACTGTATCGGAGGGCTGTGCGCCCACGCCCAACCAATACCTTATGCGGTCTTCTTTCAATTCGATAATCTGGGGATCTTTTGTCGGATTATAATGCCCCAAAATCTCGATGAATCGACCGTCGCGAGGTGAGGCGGAATCAGTCGCTACCACGCGGTAGAACGGCGCTTTTTTTGCGCCCATACGACGTAAGCGAAGTCGAACCAAATCAAACTCCTTTGTGTTATCCGAACATCGGGATTGCCATTTTGCCCTGTTTTTCCATACGGGACATGCGTTTCATCATTTTTTGCATCATGTTGAATTGTTTGAGCAATTTGTTGACATCTTGAATACTGCGTCCGCTGCCATTTGCTATGCGTTTGCGCCTGCTGCCATTAATAATATGCGGTTTGTCGCGTTCTGCTGGTGTCATCGAATAGATGATTGCCTCAATATGCGAGAAGGTCTTTTCATCTACCTGCAAATCCGGCATGGACTTGCTTACTCCGGGAATCATTTTCATCAATTGATCTAAGGGCCCCATTTGCCTGATTTGCGCCATTTGCTCGAGAAAATCGTCAAATGTGAAGGATGCCGAGCGGAGTTTTTGCTCGACTTTTCTAGCCTGTTCATCGTCAATGGACGCCTGTGCTTTTTCCACCAGTGTAACCACATCGCCCATGCCCAAAATGCGGGAGGCCATGCGGTCGGGATGAAATACTTCCAGACCATCGATTTTTTCGCTGACGCCGATGTATTTAATCGGAACGCCCGCAACCTCGCGGATGGATAAAGCCGCACCGCCGCGGGTATCGCTGTCCATGCGCGTGAGTATCACACCCGAAAAATTGAGTTTTTCGTAAAAGGCCGAGGCTGACGATACGGCATCTTGCCCGGTCATGGCGTCGCACACGAACAGAATTTCTGAGGGCGATACGGCCTCGCGGATGCGAAATACCTCATCCATGCGCTCGTCATCAACGTGTAGCCGGCCCGCCGTGTCGAGAATTACCACATCGAAATTTTCATTTTTCGCCCGATCCATCGCTTGCGTGCAAATATCGACGGGATCGGTACCTTCTGGCGCCCGATGCACGGGTGCGCCTACTTGCTCGCCGAGTACGCAAAGTTGATCAATTGCTGCGGGACGATAAATATCAGCCGCCACGAGCAGGGATTTTTTGTTTTCCGATGCCAATAATCGGGCCAATTTTGCTGCGGCTGTCGTTTTACCCGCTCCTTGAAGCCCGACCATCATTATTGCTGAGGGCGGCGATTCTGCAAATTGCAACGCGGCATTTTGATTGCCCATCAACGCGATCAATTCGTCGTGGACAACTTTTACAACTTGCTGCCCGGGCGTGATGCTTTTGAGCACTTCACGCCCTATGGCGCGTTCTTTGACCCGCGCGATAAACGAGCGGGCGACCTTGTAGTTGACATCTGCCTCGAGCAATGCCCGGCGCACCTCTCGCATGGCGTCGTCGATGTTCGATTCGCTCAATCGACCGCGGCTGCGAAGTTGCTTAAAAACGCCATTGAGGCGCTCTGTCAACATTTCAAACATAAATAAACCTTAAAAAATAACGGGGCAAGACGGAAGAATATAGAAGATTCGTCGATTTTATGCAAGAAATAAGCTGACGAAAAAACCCCTCCTGACTATCCCATTGCCGCCTGGCGAATGGTCTGTATGTTTTTTGCAATAGCCCCGTCGCGAAATACTGCCGAACCCGCTACGAGTACTTGTACGCCGGCTTCGACCACCTGATGTGCGTTTTCCACGCCAATGCCGCCGTCAATTTCTATTTCTACATCCAATCCCCGCCGCGCAATTTCGGCTTTTAATGCCCGCACCCGGTCGAGAGACGCCGGCATAAACGACTGGCCACCAAAGCCCGGTTCGACCGACATAATGAGTGCGAGGTCCAGGCTGGGTAACAGCGAAAATAACGCCTCGATCTCCGTGCCCGGGCGCAGGGTAGCACCGGCTTTCATATTGGCTTTTCGGATGCGGTCCAACAGTGTGGGTACATCTTCTTCAACTTCGACATGAACGGTCAAAATATCTGTGCCGGCATCGGCAAAGTCTTTCAGATATTTACCGGGTTCAGAGATCATGAGATGCACGTCCAGCACCAGGTCTGTTGTTTTGCGAATGGCTTCAACGACCAGCGCTCCAAATGTGATATTGGGCACAAAATGTCCGTCCATAATATCCAGATGGATATATTCGGCACCGGCCTCTTCGACCAGGCGCACCTGTTTTTCGAGTGTGCGGAAATCGGCAGAGAGAAATGATGGGGCGATTTTTACCATTTTAACCTCAAATAAGACTTTTTCACAGTTTGCTCACAATCAATAGGACAGGAGACCCGCGTTTTATTGGCGTGTCCGATTCTGGCTCCTGGCGGATTACGACGTCGGGTTCATAAGCGGTGCTAAATTCGTATCGGATATTATTTGGCTGCAGACCGAGCGATAATAGCAAGCGCCGGGCTTCATCTAATTTTAGCTCGGTAACCCGGGGCATATTGACATAAGCGCGAGGTGGACCCGTGCTTACAATCAGTTCGACCTGCGTCCCCTGGGCGACTTTCTCGCCAGCTTTGGGTTTGTGATCGATAATATTGCCCTCTTTTATTTCTGAAGATGATATTTCGGTGACTTTACCGACGGTCAAATCTGCCTGTGCAATCCACAACTGAGCCTGTCGCAAAGGACGGTTGAGAAGATCGGGCACGGCGTGGAGACGCTGTCCCAAACTCGACGCGACATAGACCGTGCGATTGGGTTTTACATGCGAGAGAGCAGACGGATTTTGCCACACAATTTGTCCTGCAGGCACAGAAGTATCCCAGCGAGGTTCTCGTTCTTTCATGCGCAGGCCCTTGTCTTGTAATCGCGCCTGTGCCTGTGAAGGAGTAAGCCCGATGAGATCGGGAACAGCGACTTCTACGCCTTGCCGCACATAGATCGGCATTGCAATTTGATCGACCACAATCAATCCGACTATTGCCGTAAGTATGGCACACGTCCCAAAAAGAGCGATTTCGCGCAAAATTTTTAAACCCAAATTCATTCAGGCCTCCAACTCCCAAAATAGCTGAAGGCCCAAATCCTGTCAAGCGCGGATGCTTTATAACGCGGGGTTAATGCTCATAGATTACTGAAGCGCGATGCGTGATTCCCAGTATTGTATGCCATACTGCAGCATAGTCAATCGCAAAGCCGCCTGTTCGCAGGCCAAAGCCCGCGCTCAATCGTTCCGGCTGGCCGCCTGCACCCGTGCGCAGTACCAGTTGGGGATGGATATGATATATTATCCCTATGCCCGCACCTGTGGGGAAAGTCGCTTCTTTCTGTATATCTGCCACCAGCGCGACCTGTGGCATGATGGCAATACCCATTCCCACGGTACCACTCTGTCCCAAAAGCGATGTATGACTGCCACCTGCATTCCATATTGCTGCGCCGAGAAAGACGCCTTCGCGTATCTGCAATTTTATTCCCGCGTCGAATACTACCCAGTGTTGTGTGGGCATTCCCGCTGTGCTCAGTTGCAAGGCGCGTATGCCGAACCCCAGGCTCAGTTGTTGAAATACGCGCAGTCCATAAATGAGACCCAATACCTGTTCTTTGTATAGCGCGAATCCAAATCCCGTATATCTCACGCCCAGGCCGTGACGTCCAGTCCGCAGGCCAGCACTGAACGCATGGGTTGCCAGTTCGGCTATACCAAAGGGCCGGTCATACGTGCCAAACAAGCTTATTCGCTTGCCCCAGGCCAATGCTGCGGGATTCCAAAAGGCACCTGCGGCACCAGTAGCCAGTGCCACGCCTGCATCGCCAGTAGCGGAGGTATGGGCTCCAATGGGTTGAAATTCAAAGGCTGTGTGAGCAGATGAAGGGAGGAGTGTGAAAAGTAAAACAAGGATAATCTGACGATATTTTGTTCGCATAAGCGGACTGAGATACAGTTGATCTGGCATGTGAGACCACGTATGAAATGGGTTAGAGGATGCGTGTTGTCGCAATTTATCTGCAAATACCCTGCCAGACTGATGATTTTACCCATTTTCTTTTTAACTCGTTGATATTACACGCCAAAATCTGTCTTATTGCCAGTCAGGACGAGCGGGTACCTGTCGGCGGATATGCGACAGAGTATTTCAATCTGTCGCTTGTTATTAGACAAGAGATGCGCGTTCTTCGGGGAGTAAAACGCGATGTCATAAGGAAATCCTTTGAGGTTGGGTAATGGGAAGGATAAACGGCGGTTCGCTTCGCGTTTGATTTTTTTTACAAAAAAGCTGATATTTTATCCGTCCGGTTTCTGCGAATCTTCACCTGGGAGAGAAGGTTATGGCTTATTTTACCGACGAAGAGAAATTGCATTTCAAAGAACAGGGGTATGTTGTCAAACGCGATGTCGTGCCGATGCATTTGATCGATAAGGCGGTGGATGTGTTGTGGGAGGAGATTGAGGCAGATCGCGATGATCCCGAAACGTGGATCAATGCGGGGCCGAAGGGAAATTTGAAATGCAGCAGTCATCCCGATGTGCGGGCGACGTTGACGGAGACGCCGATTCAGGATATGTGCGAAGAGATGGTGGGTAAAGGGACTCTGGCAGTGTCGAATTACACGTTTGCCAAGATGATTTATCCCGAAGGGCACGACAATTGGACGACGGCCAGACAGATGCATCTGGACGGATATACGTGTGAAGGCGTGGTGGATACTTTTGCGATCGCGGTGACGGTGAATATCAATCACGTTAAGCCGCGTTCGGGAGGGTTTTCGATATGGCCGGGTGCTCACAAGCGGGCTTATGAGTATTTTAAGACGCACAGTCTGGTGAATGGGTTAGATGCGTTTCGCAATGAGCGGGGGGAATATTACGACCTTCCCACACCGGTTGATGTTACAGGGCCACCGGGCACGGTGACGTTCTGGCATCATTTGATGTTGCACAGCCCCGGGGTAAATTGTGGGCGGGATATTCGCATGGCATTTGTGAGTCGCTTTCGGCGGCGGGATAATAACGATATGCGCTTTGAGACGCCGGATGATATGTGGGCGTATTGGGATGGATTATAAGCCGATTCCGCGTTGAAATACCGAAGGATAGGATGGCGAGTAAAAACGAACAAATAAAAAAACACAGATCGCGCAGAAAGCGGCCGAGCCTGATATCGGCAGTGTGGTCGCTGCTGCCCGCGTGTATGCTCAAAGATGGCATGGAGATTGCGCGGCAGTTGCGGCAAATACAGCGGCAAAAGCGGCGCGATACGGGGCGGTTGAAGAATCTGAAGGTGCGGGCAGAGCGGTCGGCGGCGTTGCGTAAAGACCGGGGGGAGAATCCGCTGTCTGTGACGTATCCAGAGGCGTTGCCGATTTCGGCGCGAAAGGATGAGATTGTCAGGGCGATTCGAGAACATCCGGTGGTGATTGTGGCGGGTGAGACGGGATCGGGAAAGACGACGCAGTTGCCCAAGATGTGTTTGGAGGCTGGCTGCGGTGTGGCGGCGAAGATTGCGTGTACTCAACCCCGGCGCGTGGCGGCGCTATCGGTGTCGCGGCGCATTGCAGAGGAGTTAAATGTCGCGTGGGGCGCCGAGGTGGGGTGCAAAATTCGGTTTAAGGATGAGACGGCACCCGAGACGCGGATCAAGATGGTGACGGATGGGATGTTGCTCGCGGAGATTCAGGGTGATCCGAATTTGTATGAGTACGATACGGTTATTATTGATGAGGCGCACGAGCGCAGTTTGAATATCGATTTTTTGCTGGGGTATTTGCGTCTGTTGCAAAAGCGCCGCCCCGAGTTGCGGATCGTGATTACATCGGCGACGATTGATACGGAGGCGTTTTCAAAGGCGTTTGACAATGCGCCCATTATTGAAGTGTCCGGGCGGATGTATCCGGTGGATGTGCAATACTTGCCTATAGAAGATCTCGCTGGGGAGACGTATATCGATGCGGCGGTGACCGCAGTGGATATGGTGGTTGATGCGGGACGAGGCGATGTTCTGGTTTTTATGCCCACGGAGAAGGATATCCACGAGACGCGCAGGCGTTTGGAGGGGCGACACTTCCGCTTTACAGAGATCTTGCCGCTGTTTGGGCGGTTGACAGCGGGCGATCAACAGAAGGTGTTTCACAAGCAGAGATATCGGCGCATTGTGGTGGCGACGAATATTGCGGAGACGTCGATTACGATTCCGGGTATTCGATATGTGATCGATACGGGGCTGGCGCGAATCAGCCGGCACAATCCGCGCAATCAGACGCATCGGCTACCGGTGGAGGAGATTTCTCAAAGCAGTGCCAGGCAGCGAGCGGGGCGGTGTGGGCGCGTGCAAAATGGGGTGTGTATTCGTCTGTACGATGAGAAGAGTTTTCTCTCGCGACCAGAGTACACGCAGCCCGAGATCCAGCGGTCGGATTTGGCTGAGGTTATTTTGCGGATGATTGCGCTGCGGCTGGGCGATGTCGAGACGTTTCCATTTATTGATCCCCCCCGTTCTCAGGCGATTCAGGGGGGATTTAATGTGTTGAGGGCGTTGGATGCGATTGATGATAACAAGCGTCTGACACCGTTGGGGCGCGATATGGCGCGTTTGCCGCTTGCGCCGACGGTGTCGCGGATGATTTTGCAAGCGCGGAAAGAACGCGCTTTGCGCGAGGTGCTGGTTATTGCGTCGGCAATCAGCATCCAGGATCCGCGCGTGCGGCCACTCGAGCAAGAGAAGGCGGCAGATCAGGAACACAAGCGGTTTGTGGATGGAGAATCGGATTTTATCGCGCTGCTGAATATCTGGAAGGCGTATCACGATACGTTTGAGAAATTGAGAACGCAGAGCCAGATGCGGAGATTTTGCAAGCAGCATTTTTTGTCTTTTAATCGCATGCGCGAATGGCGCGATATTTATATGCAGATCCGACACACTCTGCGCGAGATGGGCGATTTTCGGATGAATCGGGACGATGCGGGATACGATGCGATTCATCGGTCGGTGGTGAGTGGGTTGTTGGGCAATATGGCGCAAAAGAAGGAAGGCAATATGTATCGCGCAGCGCGCGGGCGCGATGTGATGTTGTTTCCGGGGTCTGGTTTGTTTCAACGGAGAGAGGGAAGCGAGGAAGATAAAAAGAATACACCCGGTTGGGTGGTGGCTGCAGAGGTGGTGGAGACGTCGCGTTTGTTTGCGCGCACTGTGGCTCGCATACAGCCGTCCTGGCTGGTGGAATTGGGCGCGCATTTGTGCCGGGCGTCTTATAAGGAGCCGTTTTACAGTGTGCGGTCGGGGCGGGTGCTGGCGACCGAGACATTGACGTTGCACGGTTTGCAGGTGGGGCAAAAGCGCGTGGGATATGGACGCATAGATGCCAGTGCTGCGACGGAGATTTTTATCCGCGAGGCTCTGGTGAATGATGAGGTGGCGTTGCCATATCCATTTGTGACGCAGAATCGGGATTTGCGCGCGCGTGTGGAAACCTGGCAGATGCAGCAGCGTTTGATGCAATTTCTGGATCTGGACGAGGCTGCGTATCGGTTTTATGCCGAGCGATTGGAGAATATATCTTCCACGCACGATTTAAATCGCTTGATCAAGAGAAAGGGCGCGGATTTTTTGCTGATGTCCGAAAAGCATCTGGCGGGTGAGCAGGTGGATTTTGATCGGGATGCGTTTCCCGATTTTTTGGAGGTGGATGGCGAACAGGTGCCGCTTTCTTATGCGTATCGGCCCGGACAGGATCGGGATGGCGTGACGTTGCAACTGCCGTACAAGATGGTGCATTTTGTACAGCCGGAGGTGCTGGACTGGCTGGTGCCGGGGTTGTTGGAAGAAAAGATCACGCATTTGTTGCGCGGGCTTCCAAAAAGTATTCGCAAGCGGTTTGTTCCCGTGCCGGATAAGGCGCGAGAGATTGCCGCGGTTTTGCAACCGACGCACAGTGCGTTTTTAGATTCGCTGTCTGCCCATATTTTGAGTCATTACGGTATTGAGATTTCTCAGAACGATTGGAATGTGCGCGATTTGCCCGACCATTTGCAGATGCGCGTGGAAGTTCGAGACGAGAAAGAGAAGGCGATTGTGGCAGCGCGGGATTTGCGCGTGTTGCGGGAGCAGTTAGACGCGCGCGAAGAAGATGTGCAGTCCGATGCGTGGATGCGGGCGCAGAAGCAGGTGGCGCGCCGAGATGTGACGGGGCAGACGGTAGGTGAATTGCCCGAGCGCGTAGAGGTGATGCAAGCCGGTGGGATGCCGGTGTTTGGCTATGTGGGGTTGAAGCGCGAAGGGGATCGCGTGGATGTGTGTTTGTTTAAGCGCGCAGACGAGGCAGAGCGCGAGACCCGGGCGGGTTGGATGCGGTTGTGCGAGCGCGAAATGCGGGATGAGATGCGGGCGTTGAAGCGGTCTTTGGGCGATTTGGCACAATTTGAGGGGGGGCGCGAGGCTTTGCGCGAGGGCGCGTACGCAAATTTAATGGCGCATCTGTTCACGCGCGAAGCGGCGTTTCCCATAACGCGCCAGCGCTTTGATTCGCGGGTTCAACAGGCGCGGTTGTATTTGCAGCATCTGGCGCCGCAATTGATTCAGGCGATGGCGTCGCTGTTTGAGACGCATCGAGAAATCCGCCTGTTGCGCGGTGGATATCCCGAGATGGAGGCCGATGTCGCGCGTTTGATGCCGACGGATTTTTTGCGACAAACGCCTTATGATCAGGTGTTGCATTTGAGTCGGTTTTTGAAGGCGATTGTGATACGGGCCGAGCGCGCGATGCTCGATCCGATGAAGGACCGACAAAAGGCCGAGCAGGTTCAACCCTTTCAAGATGCGGTGGATGAATTGATGGATTCTGAGTTGACGGGGGAGAAGCGCGATGCCGTGCAGGCGCTGCGGTGGATGGTTGAGGAGTTTCGGGTGTCGGTTTTTGCACAGGAACTCGGCACGGCGCAAAAGGTGTCGCCAAAGCGGTTGTACGATAAATTGGAGCAGGTGAGAGGGATGGCGTAGTTTATGAGTCTCAATTTTTTTAAGCCCTTTGCGGAGTATGTTTATCCCCATCGGTGGAAGATTTTTTGGGGATTGGTGCTGTTGCTGGGTACGCAAGCGGTTCAGGCGCTTGTTCCGTTGTTGATGAAATGGGCGATTGACACGGCCAAAGCGGGGCTGGATGCCGGGGATCTTACGGGTGATGTGGTCGATACAATCACGGGTACCCCGATGGGCGATTTGCAGATGTACGGAGCACTCATGGTCGTGCTCGGTATCGCGCAATGGGGCATGTCCTTTGGGATGCGCTGGTTTATTGCCAGTGCTTCTCGCTTTATAGAGCGCGATATTCGCACGATTTATGTGCGACATATTGTGCGGCTACCGATGAGTTTTTTTCAGGCGCAGCGCGTGGGCGATTTAATGGCGCGAGCGACCAATGATGTGGAAGCGATTCAGCGGTTTTTTTATTTTGCGTATCGCCTGTCGCTACAGGCGGTTTTGAGTTTTGTGATCAGTCTCATTTTGATGTGCATCATTGACTGGCAGTTGGCGCTTTTGGCGCTGGCTCCTATGCCCGTGATGGCTTTTTGTGCGCGGTGGGTCGGGCAAAAGGTGCGCGTGGGATACCGACGGGTTCAGGAACAATTTGCCGCCGTTAGTTCAAAAATTCAGGAAAATTTGACGGGTATGCGAATGGTCAAAGCCTTTGCCCTGCGCCCGCTTGAGATTGTGGATTTCGGGATTCTCAATGAGGAGTACGTCACGCGCAACCGCCATCTGATTAAGATCCGCAGTCTGTATTATCCGTTCACGTTTTTGTTGAGTGGTGTTTCTATGATTGTGATTTTGTGGCTGGGTGGTCTGCGGGTGATTGAGGGGAGTTTGAGTCTGGGGGCATTTGTGGCGTTCAATGCGTATTTGTTGCGTATGAGTCGCCCGATGTCGATGTTGGGGCGAATTGTCGATGAGTATCAACGCGCCGTGGCTTCGCTGAGGCGTATTGAAGAGGTTTTGAAAGTATCGCCGCAACCGGATGTGGCGGGTGGTACAACGGGGGATATCACGGGGGAGATCGAGTTTCGCAATGCGAGTTTTTCTTACAATGGTCAGCGCGTGCTCAAAGATATCAATCTTCGGATTCCAGCGGGAAGTACGCTTGCCGTGGTGGGGCGCGTAGGGTCGGGAAAATCCACGCTGGCGCGGTTGATCCCCCGGTTGATCCAGGCGGATGAAGGGCGGGTTTTTATCGATGGCAAGCCGGTGGAAGAGATACCGCTTCAGACGATTCGAGACGCGACCGGGTATGTGCC
>JAPPIE010000294.1:10661-12513 GCA_028874765.1 Gemmatimonadota bacterium | reverse complement strand
ATGGCAACGTCGAAATCCTCTATTTTGGTCTGGCTACCAAATTCATCGGACAGGGCTTTGGGGGTTATCTCTTATCCCATGCAATAAAATCAGCCTGGAAATGGGGAAAAACAAAAAGAGTATGGGTGCATACCTGCACCCTTGACCATCCACATGCACTGCAAAATTACAAATCACGGGGCATGGAAGTCTATCGCGTGGAGACTGGTGACCATGAGCCGTAAATAATGACAAACGGGACGGCACGGGGGCCGTCCCCTACAACACGCGAACAAACCAAGGAGAACCCATGAGACTTGAAAACAAAAACATCGTCGTAACGGGCGGTGCATCGGGCATAGGACAGGCGGCAGCGCGATGCTGTACCCGGGAGGGCGCGCGCGTAGCCGTAGTCGATCTGGACGGAGCGGGCGTGGAACGCACAGTTCGAGAAATCGAAAACGCGGGAGGCAATGCAGCGGGATATCACGCAGACATAAAAGAAGAAAATCAGGTACGCGCACTCTTTGAAAACATCGGCAATGCCTTTGGGCATATCGATGGCTTAATCAACGCCGCTGGCATCCTCGAAGGCGCGTTCGTACCCGTGGATGAATTTGATGAATTTACCTGGGACAGAGTCATAGACATCAACCTGAAAGGAAGCTTTCTCGTCTCAAAATACACCGTGCCACTCATGGAAAAAGCTGGCAAAGGCGTCATCGTACTCATCGCCTCGGGCGCGGGCGTCAAAGGTGGCAGTTCATCCGTCGCCTATGGCTCCAGCAAAGGCGGTGCCCACGGCCTCTCCCTCGTATTGGCAGCCCAATTGGGCAACCGCAACATCCGCGTCCACGGCGTATGTCCAGGCGGTATTGAAACACCCCTCAAAATGCGCGTCGTACAAAAACAAGCCGACGCCTCAGGACGCGACGTCTCAAAAATGGCAGCCGGACTCGGCGACCCCGAAGGCGTGGGCAAAATACTATCCTTCCTCGTATCTGACGAAGCCGATTATCTTCGCGGCAGCATCTTCACGCGATAGGAGACCAGACCATGCGCTTAGGTGTTGTTGGCCTCTTGCCCAGGGATTTTCGCACCCTGCAATCGCCACATCTTCAGACCATCCAAAACCTCGGATTCACCGGCGGAGCCTTTCACTTTCCCGCAGAACTCTGCGAAGAAATCACAACCGCCGACACGAATCGGTGTCGCACACTCTTTGCCGAACACAACCTGGACCTCGCACAATTCTCCATCACATACCCCGAGTGCCTCTTTGATCCCGACCCCGAAATCCGAAACGCAATCATCCGCAAAATCAAAAAAGGTACAGAAATCGCCGCGGGCCTATCTGCACAAACCTATCTCCTGCGTCCCGGCAGCCGCAACCCCGCCGGAAGCTGGACACCCCATCGCCAAAATCACACGCCAGAAGCCTGGGATCGCCTCATCGAAACCCTGCGAGAAATCACCCCCACCCTCGAACAAAACGGCGTCACAGTCGTCATGGAAACCCACCTCGTCTCCATCCTCAAAAACCCGGAAACCTGCCGCCAAATGGTCGAAAGCGTCGGATCGCCCAACCTGCGCCTGGTCATGGACTACGTCAACCACTTTGAAACCCTGAGCCAGGTCTATGCCAGCACTGACCGCCTGGACCACATCTTTTCCCAAATGGGCGCTTATTCCCCGGTCATGCACATCAAAGACATCGCCATCGGCAAAGGACTTGTGGTCCACCTCGACGAAACCGTACCCGGCAATGGCGAACTCGACCTCGCCCACTGCTTCCGGCATTTCCAGAACCACCACCCCAACAACTACGGCCTCATCGAACACCTCAAACCCGACCTCATACCCGAAGCCGCAG
>JAPPIE010000294.1:6300-10561 GCA_028874765.1 Gemmatimonadota bacterium | reverse complement strand
TCAATTCGGAGAAATCCAGCGTTTTTTCCACTCCCGCATAACGTGAAAATGCTGTTGTACCTTGCTATAGCGGCGCAAAATCTCGATCAACTTCAACCGCAAAACATACTTTTCCTGTTCCATAACGCCTCTCCCCCTTGTGATAGCTGAGCGATTGCCCATTCTCCCAGCCCCCTCTGGATCGCGGCTCAACACCCTGCCGCGATGACGGGTTTCATTCTTTTCACTTCACAGTGAACTGGTCTGGGAAACGACCAGTTGTACACCGTTCCCTACTTCACACTTCTATCTCCTTCCCGATACCGATCCAAAATCCCCAACAATTCCTCTACAACCTCATGCTTCTCACTGAATAAATTATTCTGCTCCTCCGGATCGGAAGCCATATCGTAAAGCTGCATCGGCGGTGCATCTTCTGGCACATCTGCCTCTCTCAAACTCCAGCCACCCGAACCGCGACAAGTCACCAACTTCCATTGATCTTTGCGAATCGCAAACTCCCCGCTAATCGAATGATGCACCGTCGCCTCCCGAATCGTATCCTCCTGATCGCCCTGCATATACGGCAAAATATCATAACTATCCTCCCCCGCATCCCTCGGCAAATCCACATCGCAAATCCCGGCTACCGTCGCCAGCAAATCCGTCAAACACACCGTCTTATCACAACGCGACCCCGGTTCAATCACCCCCGGCCACGAAGCGATAAACGGAATGCGATGCCCGCCATCCCACGCATCGGACTTCTGCCCCCGATAAATATAATTTCCCAGATGATCGTACTTCTCCTTCAACCCTATCGGCTCTTCGTGACAACCATTATCACTCGTCACAATAATCAGCGTATCATCTCCCAACCCATTGCGCTTCACCGCCGACAAAATGCGCCCAACACTCCAATCGTGCTCCGTCACATAATCCCCGTATTCCCCAGCCTGGCTTCGCCCTGCAAATCGCCCCCGCGCAAAATGCGGCGTATGCGGCGAAGGCGCGGGAAAATACAAAAAGAACGGCTTATCCCCATTCTCCTTCGCGTGCTGATTGATAAACCCCTCGGCGCGAATCGTCAACTCCAGCAAACACGTATCATGCATAAACCCGGGCGCACACGCACCCCCGCGCCAAAATTCTGGCCTCGGCGAATCCGCAGTCTCTTCAAGCGGCTGCTCCACCACCACCCCATCTTCAATATAACAATACGGAGCCATATCCAGCGACGCCGGAATAATAAACGAATAATCAAAACCCACCGTATGGGGTCCATCCGTCAACGGCACAGAAAAATCCACCGACTCCCCATTCGCCCGCTCCGCCCCATTACTCACCTGCCAGCCCAACCCCAAATGCCACTTGCCCACACAAGCCGTCGTATAACCCTCATCGCGCAAAAGCGATGGCACAGTCATCCGCCCCTCTTCAATCAACGGCTCAGAATACCCATTCAAAACCCCGCGCTTCAACCGCGACCGCCAGCAGTAGCGCCCCGTCATCACCCCATACCGCGTGGGCGTACACACCGCAGAATTGCTATGGGCATCCGCAAAAATCATCCCCTCAGACGCGAGTTGATCCGTATGCGGCGTAGGAATCTTCGAATCGGGATTCAAACAACTCACATCTCCGTACCCCCAATCATCTGCCAAAAGGTAGATAATATTTGGCTTGCGCATCATACAAACTCCCTTCATTATATCTATTCAAAAGCTACAAAAATCATGATCATCAACCACTATAATACACCCATCCAATACCATGACACAACCTCATTTTCTCCAAACACTCCAGCGCTCCAAATCCAACCCCCTCTTAACCATTGACGACATCACCTGGGACTACAAAAAAAAGCGATCCATCATGTTTCCCAGCGTCATCGACATGAGTGACAAACTGGACAACCCCATTGATCGCTACTACATGTATCTCGCCTCACACGGCGGCAGAGAAATCGGCTTTGCAACTGCGCCAACGCTCGAAGGCCCCTGGACAATGCAAAAAGAAGCCGTCCTCCACATAGACAATTGCCCCGCCGTCAAGGGTCACCTCAGCTCGCCCGAAATCATTTATTACAACAACCGCTTCATCCTCTACTATCACGGCGGCTGTCCGCCAGAAGTGCTCGAAGAACAAAACCGCCGAATGCCCACCCACTATTATCAACGCATCCAGAACTCAGGCGCAGCCACCTCAACCGATGGCATCCACTTTGATGTACATCCCAACAACCTCCTCTTGCCCATCACCACACCCGATCATTGGCGTGCGGCCACCAACATGTATCTGCGCGTCGTGCCCACAGAAAACGGATGCCACGGCTTCTTCATGACCATGAGCCGCGAAGAAGCGGATTACAATAATGAAACCAAAAAACTACCCAAAGAACAACGGAGAGGTCGCCCCCATCCCACAAGCATTGGACACGCCTATTCACCCGACGGATTAGATTGGACCCTCGACGAAGCTATCCTCACCGCCGAAGAAATATATGGAGAACACCAGCGCATTCGCCACATTGGATGCACGCTCATCGACGACACACACATCCTGGCGACCTATTCTTGCTTTGCCAACATCAATGCAACCTTTGAAAGCATCTTCGCTGCCACATTACAAATCAACGGCCCTGCGGCACGCCTTGTTCAAAAACACGGTACAATCTTAACACCTCAAGGGGAATGGGAAAAGCGAAATGTGCGCGACCCCTTTCCCATATTTCACGATAAAAAACTCTATCTCTATTACGCCGGTGGCGGAGAAAAAGGCATTGGACTGGCCATCAGCGCGTGATTGTTTGTTGATTTTATAACACGAGGTATTCATGCCCAACAAACCCAACATCCTCTGGATCTGCACCGACCAGCAGCGCTTTGACACCCTCGGCTGTTATGGCAACCCCTATACCTACACCCCCAACCTGGACCGCCTCGCCGAACAAAGTGTCCTCTTTGAACACGCCTTCTCGCAAAGCCCCGTCTGCACGCCCAGCCGATCCAGCTTCCTCACCGGACGCTACCCGCGCACCACGCGCTGCCGGCAAAACGGACAATCCATACCCGGCGACGAAATCCCCGTCACCAAACTGCTTCACGACGCCGGATACGTATGTGGCCTATCCGGCAAACTCCACATCTCGGTCTGCAACCCCAGCGCGTGCCACGGTACAGAACGCCGCATAGACGACGGCTATGACCAGTTCTTCTGGTCGCACGACCCAGCCCCCAGATGGCCTACCAACGACTATCACCAGTGGTTGCGCGACAAGGGCCTGAAGCGCGATATCCAGCCCTTCCCCGACTCCCGATACGTACAGACACTCCCCTCTGAAGAACACAGCCAGACCACCTATTGCATCCAGCGCGCCATCACCTTCATCCGCCGATGCGCTGAAGAAAACATGCCCTGGACCTTTTCCCTCAACCCCTTTGACCCGCATCACGCCTTTGATCCCCCGCGCGAAGACCTCGAACGCTACCGCGATATGATCAACGACATACCCTTACCCAACTACGTCCAGGGCGAACTCGACGACAAACCCATCTGGCAACGCATCGATCACAGCGGCTCTTACGGCGGCAAAGGCATGTATGCCTACGACCAGATGACAGACACCGATCACCGCTGGATCACCGCAGCGTACTGGGCCATGGTCGATGTCATCGACCGGCAGATCAGCCACCTGCTCGACTGCCTCGAAGAAACCGGACAGCGCGACAACACCTATATCATCTTCACCTCTGACCACGGCGAAATGCTCGGCGACCACGGCATCTACCTCAAAGGCCCCTTCTTCTACGAACCCGCTGTGCGCGTCCCCCTCCTCATCTCAGGACCCGGCCTTCGCAACGACGGCTCGCGATCTTATGCACTCGTCGAACTCGTTGACCTCGCACCCACCATCCTCGAATGGGTTGGCCTCGACCGCCATCCCGCCATGCAGGGCCGCACCCTCCAACCCCTCCTGAAAGGCGACGCGCCCCTCGACCAGCACCGCGACGACATCTACTGCGAATACTACAACGCCATGCAGGGCCACAAAAATCCGCCCGCCCATGCCACCATGGTACGCACCGACCGCTACAAACTCGTCGCCGCACACGGCACTGGCGGTGGCGAACTCTACGACCTCGAAACCGACCCCACTGAAACGCACAACCAGTGGAACAACCCCGACTACACCACCGTAAGACTCGACCTCATGACCCGCCTTGCCGACCGCATGGCCTGGACCGTAGATCCTCTACCTCCAAGAGAAGCGGGATTTTAG